>NZ_LBHW02000051.1:0-35799 GCF_001005835.2 Achromobacter sp. LC458 | reverse complement strand
TCCGCTCGCCGGCAGCGTCAGTTGGGTATAAGAGACAGGACCCCCCCCCGCCCCAGCGACCGATCACAATGCCCGATCGCAGCCCGGCGCGGCGGCGGCACGGGGCGGTGGGGAGTCGATAAGCCCGAGGGAATCCGAAGGCAGTCGCCGCAGGCGACAACGAGGATGACGACGGGGCAGTCCGGAGCGAAGGCTCCGGACCGCAATCGTTGACCCGCCGCCCCGTGCCGTCGCCGCGCCGGGCGTCAAAAGAACCCAACACCCGCCCCAAGCACTCAACACCCGCCCAACAACGCCAACCCAAAACCCAAAAACCCAAAACAGCCACCTACCTCCCCCGCAACCACTCCTCCAACTCCCCCGCCGGCAACGGCGGCGAAAACAAAAACCCCTGCCCCGCCGCACACCCCTGCTCGATCAAAAACCGTCGCTGCTCTTCATTCTCGACGCCTTCAGCCACCACAGGCAGGCTCAAGCTTTCACCAATCCGTATCACCGCACTGGTCAACGCCCGCGCCGCATCATCGCTTTCCAGCCCCTGCACAAAGCTGCGATCCAGTTTCAGCTCATCGACGATCAGTCGCCGCAAGTGCCCCAGGCTGGAATACCCGGTTCCGAAGTCATCCATCGACAGCCGCACCCCCAGGCGATGCAGCTCCGCAATCGTGCGCAGCGTCCCGGCCGTGGCATCCAGCACCACCCCTTCCGTGATCTCAAGCATCAGATCCGCCGGCGCCAGCCCAAATTCCGCCAACGTCGCCGCAATCATCCGCGGCAGATTCAGATTATGGAAATTCGTGGCCGACAAGTTCACCGACACCGACGGCACCCGCAAACCGTTATTGCGCCAGATCGCCAACTGCGAACACGCCTCGCGCAGCGCCCAGTCCCCCAGGTCGCCGATCAGCCCGCATTCCTCGGCCAACGGCACGAACCGCGCCGGCGAAATATCGCCCAACGTCGGATGGCGCCATCGCGCCAGCGCCTCAATTCCATACAGACTGCCGTTCTTCAACCCCACCTGCGGTTGATAATGCAGCCGCAACGCCTTCGCTTCCAACGCATCCCGCAGCGCCGCTTCCAGCGCCAGACGTTCTTGCGCCTGACGGTTCATTTCCGCGCTGAAGAAAGAAATGCGGTTCCGCCCCGCCGTCTTCGCCTGATACATCGCCATGTCCGCATGGCGCAGCAACGTATCCATATCGCGGCCGTTCTCCGGGAACACGCTGATCCCGATACTGACCGACGGATTCAACGTCACGCCGCCCACCGAAAACGGCTGCGCCAACGCCACCAGGACATGTTCCGCCGCCGCCGTCAGACGGCCGTGCTCGAAGTCCGGCATCAGCATCACAAACTCGTCGCCCGACAAGCGGCCCACGATGTCCGACGCCCGCGCCAGCCGGCGCAAACGCTGCGCCACATCCCGCAGCAACGCATCGCCGATGGGATGTCCCAGCGTATCGTTCACCTGCTTGAACCGATCCAGGTCCAGGAACAACACCGCCACCCGCTTGCGTTCCGGCTCCGCCCGCGCAATCGCCTGCTCGGCCTGCGCCAGCAACAGATTGCGGTTCGGCAAGCCCGTCAGCTCGTCATAGAACGCCAACTGACGAATCCGCGCGCGCGCTTCCTCGCGTTCCAGCGCCAGCGCGCACAGATACACACACACATCCACCAGCCGATGATGAAAATCGTCCGGCAGACGGCGTTCGCGGAAGTAAAAGCCGAACGTACCGATCACCCGGCCATCGCTGGACTTGATGGGCGACGACCAGCATGCCTTGATGTCTTCAGGCAGCGGCAGATGGCGGTAGTCGTCCCACAGCGGGTCCGTCGCGATGTCCGGCACGATGACCGGCCGACCCAGGAACGCCGACGTGCCGCAGGCGCCCACATTCGGACCAATCTTCACCCCGTCCAGCGCGCTGGAGTAGGCGTCCGGCATGCTCGGCGACGCCAGCGGGCGCAGATGCCCCGTATCGTCCACCCGCAACACCGTCGCCGCCACTTCGGGCGCCAGGCGCTCGACCTCGCGGCACACCATGTTCATGACCTCGACCACCGACGCCTCGTTCACCATGGCTTGCAGCACGCGGCGTTGCAGCACCTCGTGCACCTTGGTGGGCGTAATGTCGGTCAGCACATCCACGATGTTGACCAGCGTGCCACGGTCATCGAAGACCGAGTTGGCCATGACCGACACCCACAACGGCTTGCCGCAGCGGTCATAGACCAGCACGTCTTTATGGAAGCCTTCGCGGCAAGCGATGCGGCGGTCCAGTTCTTCGCGCGTGCCACCGTCCGGGCGTCCGCCCGCCAGCAACTCGCCCAGTTCCTGATGCAGCGCGTCGCCGCGCGCAAAGCCCAGCATGCGCTGAAAGCCGTCGTTCACGTAGACGATGCGGCCATCGCAACCGGACACCGCCACCGCGTTGCCCGTTTCGTTGATGCCCAGCAGCAGCAAGCGAATCTCTTCCTGCCGTTCCGCGTCGGCAATCGACTTGCGCGACACCACCGACACGCGCGTGATGGCACCGTCCTCGTCGGGCAAAGGCAGGTACGTGGCTTCGATCCACAGGCTGCCGCCGTCCTTCATGCGGTAGCGACACGTGCCGGAAAAATGTTCGCCCCGACGCAAGCGCGTCCAGATGCGTTCGCCGCTGGCGATGCCCTTGCCTTCGTCCAGGCTGTCGCACAGCATGTCGTGGCGCAGCGTGAGCGCCTCTTCGCGGGTATAGCCAACCGCCGCCAGGAAATTGGCGTTGGCCTTCAATAGCGCGCCATCGGCGTCAAAGTCGAACAGCAACAGCGCCCGATCCATCGACGCCAGGTAATTCTGGGTATGCCACGCGGCGCCCTGGGGGCCCGCGCTTGAAACGCTTGCCTGATGAGTGTCAAGCATAAGGGGCTCCATACCGGAAAACAGCAGATCCGGTTTCATTCAGCGCTTTGGAAAACCAAGGGCGACGCGATCGCGTCCGTCCTGCTTGGCCAGATACAGCGCCTGGTCCGCTCGGCTTAGCGTTTCGGAAAAGGTTTCTCCGGATTGGTAGTGCGCCATGCCGATGCTGACCGTCAGCCTCAATACGTCGTGCTCGCCCGCCGCCACCGCCAGCCCGCGCACCGCGCCGACCAGCCTGTCCATGACGCCTTGGGCGGCTTCGGGTTGCGTGTTGGGCAGCATCACCAGGAATTCTTCGCCGCCCCAACGTCCGCATAGATCACCGGTGCGCAGGCTTTCGCGCAGCACCCCGGCCAGTTCAACCAGCGCGCGGTCGCCGGTTTCGTGCCCATAGCGGTCGTTGACCGCCTTGAAGTGGTCTACATCCAGCATGGCAACCACGAAGCTCTCATTGCTGCGCGAGGCGCGGCCCACTTCCTGCTTGATCATGTCCATCAGCGCGCGCCGGTTCAGCAGGCCCGTCAGCGGATCGCGGCTGGACGTTTCCTCCAGCGCGGTGTTCAAGTCCCGCATCATGTTCTGGTAGTGATCGGAAATGCGGGCAATGCGCGTCAAGCGGCGCAGTTGGCGGTCGAACTGGTCGCACAGGCCCAGCTCGCGCTCGTGCGCCATCGATTGGTACGCGTCCGACAGCTGCGTCACGCGTTCGATGCGCGCCATCTGTTCGGCCGTGTGCCGCCACAGCGCTTCAAGCGCCTCGCGCAGCGGGTGGCCGGTATGGGCAGGGTCCGCCAGCAGTTCGGCGATGCGGCGATCCAGCTCGGCGGCGCCCGGTTTCATTCGCGGCCAACCACCAAAAACGGAAAGGTGCAGTCTTCCTTGAATTCCTCGGCCAGCTCGCCGACGCGCTCGTTGCGCTTGTCGTAGAACCAGGTCACGCTGACCGGCTGGCCCTTGCAATGGGCCGCTTCCAGCAGGTCGAAGATGTCCATGACTGATTTGATGCTGCTGGTGTTCAGGTACAGCAGTTCCAGTTCCAGGCGCAACGGGGCCGTCGTGCCCAGCAGATAGGCTTCGACCCATTCAATGACCGGGCCGAACAATTCAAACGAATTCTCGGGGTAGGAGTCGCCGCGCATCGCCAGCACGCCGGCAGCGGCGTCGGCGGTGATGGCGGGCGTGGACTGCGTCCCGGGAATGTTCAGGTCTTTCATCAGATACTCCGAAAATGATTCTTGGCTGCGCACGTAGCCTTCAGATCACAACGCTAAGGCTGAAGAACGCAATGCCCTCGCCCGCCGTGGGCGTCAGGCTGGCTTCCAGAGGAGCGCCGGCGCGCCGCGCAATATCGATCAGGCCCAGGCCCGCGCCCGAGGCCACGCCCTGGGCGCGCGGCTTGTGCAGCTGCGCCTTGTATTCGGCCTTGAGCGCCGCCTTGTCCAGCGCGGCCAGTTCGCGGATACGCGCGACCAGCGCGTGGCCGTCCTCGGCCTTGACCCGGTTTCCCGCCGACACCACGTAGCGGCTTTCGTCGCGGCGGCCAATGACCACCGTGGCGCAGGCTTCGGCATCGCCATTGGCGGTGGCGTATTGGCGGATGTTCTGGATCATTTCGATATAGACCGAAAAGACATCCATGGCTTCCGCCGGCCGCGCATGTTCCGCGTTCAGGTAGTTCTTGAGCGCGTTGCCGATTTCCTCGATCAGGCTGCGGGAGATCGGCCCGTTAAAGCAAAGCAGGGTCCGGTTCTGGTTGAACCGTTCGCCCAACGCGTAGAGATCGGAGGCATTCATAGGGGGTTACCGCCCTGATAACGTTTATTCGAAACGGAAAGACAGCAGGGTGATGTCGTCACGCTGGGGACGGCCACCCTGGTACTGCGCCAGCGCCTGCGAAAACGCGGCTGCTTGCTCGGTTAACGGCTGCCGCGCGTGTCTCTTGAGCATTTCCGCGAAACGCGTATTGCCGAAGCCAAATCCGTGCTCGCCGCCGGCCTGGTCCAGGAAGCCGTCGGTGGCCAGGTAATACGTCCAGCCGGATTGCAGCGGCACGTCGATGTTTTCATAGACGCCCACCCGCTTGTCGCCCAGCGCGCGCTTGCCGCCCTGGATTTCGCGCAGGGTCTCGCCATCGCTGGCGTACAGGCTGATCTTCGCGCCGGCATAGCGCAGGCGCGCGGATTGGCGGTCAATATATACCAGCCCCGCATCGGTATTCGTGGCCAGCGCGCGCGGCAATTGCGCATCCGCAAGCATCGCGCGGATGGCGCCGTCGGTGCGGGTCAGCACCCCGGCCGGGTCGCTGGGGCCGACCTCGGTAATCGCCAGATCGATCGCGGCGCGCGCCAGCATCGTCATCAGCGCGCCCGGCACGCCGTGGCCCGCGCAATCCATGATGCCCAACAGACAGTTGGCGCCATCGGAACGGAACACGTAGAAGTCGCCGCCGACCACATCGCGCGGCTTCCACAGCACGAAGTGGTGCGCGCCCAGCGATTGCGTCATCTGGCGGTCGGGCAGGATGGCGCGCTGGATCAGGCTGGCGTAGTCGATGGAATCGCCGATCTTCTTGTGCGCGGCCGCCATGGCGCGGTTGGCGTCTTCCAGGGCAGAGGTGCGCTCGCGCACCTTGCTTTCCAGTTCGGCCGTGTGCTGGCGGACCTTGTCGGCCATGACGCCGAACGCGCGGCTGAGGTCGCCGATTTCGTCCTGGCCGCCCGGCGGCAGGCGCACGTCGTAACTGCCGTCGGCGATGGCGCGTGCCGATTGCTGCAAGCGGCGCAAGGGGCGCAGCATCAGGCGTTCAATGGCGTAGCCAAAGCACAGCAGCATGGCGGCGAACAGCACCACCAGGCCGATGGCGGCCGGCCACAGCCAGTCGGTGTCCAGCACGCGCGCGGCGCCCAGGTCCACCAGAGTGAGCACGTGCCAGTGCAGTTCGGGCATATACGCCACCGACACCAGCTGGCGCGCGCCGTCCATGACGACCCAGGCCGTCTGCACCGATTGCGGGTCCGCCTGCGCGGCATGCATGGCCGCGCGCAATTCTTCCCGGCCCGGCCCCGCGTCCAGCAGGCTGAACACCCGCCCGCGGTCCGCCGCGCCGCCGCCCGCGCCCGAGTTGTAGGCGATCAGCGTGGGGTCCATGTGCGCCTGGATGGCGCCGTCTTCGTCAACGATGATCGGCGTAACGCCAGGTTGGCCGCTGTTGACGAATTCGCGCAGGAAGCCGCCCACGTCCAGCCCCGCACCGGTCAGCCCCACCACCTTGTCGCCGTCGCGCACCTGCGCGTTGATCCAGACCTTGGTGGTCTTGAGCTTCAGGTCTGGGTTGACGTTGATGTTGTACTTGCCCGGCGACTTCAGCGTGGCGTAGAACCAGCCGTCGTCCGCTGCCGAGGGGCTGAGCGTATAGCGCGGCGCCTCGGACAGCGGCTGGTCGTCGTTGAAGTAGTAGTTGCCGGAGGCGGCGCTGGCGATAAAGTAGGCGCGCCCAAGCAAGTCGCGCCGATAGCCGTCGGCCTCGCGAAAGAACAGCTCGCGGGCGGCGGGATCGTTTTCGTTGCGCAGCCAGCGGCGAGTGACTTCGCTGTCGGCCAGCCGCAACGACAAGGCCAGTTCGCGCGACACCGGCGCCAGGATGCGTTGCCGGTTCAGCTGCGTGAAGTTATCGGCGAAGGCGCGTCCGAAGTGGTCCCGGACGCCGTCCAGCACCAACCAACCGATGACGGCGGCAGGCGCCAAGGCGACCACGCACGCCAGCAACAGCGCCATCAATGATTTTTTGCGCAAACCCCATTTCGCCATGCGAAGTCTTCCTGACAACTTGATAAGACATAACGTGCGTCACGTGCGTACCCAGTCGGCAAGCACACGCGATGGGGACAGGCGCGACAAGTGTAGAGAACAGCGGGGGCTTTTGAAACAGCTGCAAACGTCTGGATTCGAGCCAGACACCTTGTGTTTCAACGCAGCAATGAAAATGGCGGTTTATTGCGTTTTATTTCCTACTTTTTTCTTATTATTTTTCCGCTCACCCGCCCCTGTGCAGCTTTATTACTACACGCCCAGATAGCGTTCCCATAGGCCACGGTCGGCGTCCAGCGCGGGGGAGTCGCCCGTCCAGACCACTTTGCCGCGTTCCAGGATGACGTGCTGATCCGCCAGGCTGAGCAACCTTTCGACATATTTATCGATGACCAGGATGGTCTGCCCGGCTTCGCGCAGACGCGCCAGGCAATGCCAGATCTCTTCGCGGATCTTGGGGGCCAGCCCTTCGGTGGCTTCGTCCAGGATCAAGAGGCGCGGATTGGTCACCAGCGCCCGGCCGATAGCCAGCATCTGCTGTTCGCCGCCCGACAACTGGTTGCCCATGTTGCGGGCGCGTTCGCGCAGGCGGGGGAACAGGTCGAAGACGCGGTCGGGCGTCCACGGGTCGGTAATGTCGGGGTTGCGGCCCGCCACGAAAGCGGTCAGGTGTTCGCGCACGCTCAGGTTCGGAAAGCACTGGCGACCTTCCGGCACGATGGCCACGCCGGCCCGCGCGATACGGTCCGTGCTCCAGCCGCTGATGTCCTGGCCCGCAAAGTGAATCTTGCCGCCGCGCAGCGGCAACTGGCCGAACAGGGTGCGCAGCAGCGTGGTCTTGCCCATGCCGTTGCGGCCCAGCAGCGTCACCACCTGCCCCGCGCCAATTTGCAGGTCCACGCCGAACAGCACCTGGCTGGCGCCGTAGCCGCTCTTGGCCGATTCAATGGTCAGCATCATGCGGTCTCCTCGTCGCCCAGGTAGGCTTGGCGCACTTCGGGATTGGCGCGGATGTCGTCGGGGGTGCCGGTGGCGATGACGCGGCCATACACCAGCACCGACAAGCGGTCGGCCAGGCGGAACACCGCCTGCATGTCGTGTTCGACCAGCAGCATCGCCGCGCGGCCGCGCAGGCTTTCGATCAGCTCGGTCAGGCGGACGGTTTCGTCCGGCCCCATGCCGGCCATGGGCTCGTCCAGCAACAGCACACTGGGACGCGCGGCCAGCGCCAGCGCGAATTCCACCTTGCGCTGTTCGCCGTGCGGCAGGGTGCCGGCCGGGCGGTCCAGCAGACTGGCGTCGATGGCGCATTCACGCGCCAGCTCGCGCGCCTGTTCGTACAGCGCGGCCTCGGCGGCGCGCGGCTTCCAGAACCGGAAGCTGCTGCCCGCGTGCGCCTGCACCGCCAGGACCAGGTTATCCAACACGTTGGACTGCTTGAAGATATTGGTGATCTGGTACGACCGTGACAAACCGGCCGCCACCCGCTGGTGCGCGTTCAGGCCGGTCACGTCGCGTCCGCCGACCATCAGCGTGCCCGAGTCGGCCGCCAAGGTGCCGGACAACAGATGGATCAACGTGGACTTGCCGGCGCCGTTGGGCCCGATCAAGGCGTGGATCTCACCCGGATTCAAGGACAGCGACACATTGTCGGTGGCCACCAGCGCACCAAAGCGGCGCACCAGGCCGGTGGCTTGCAAGGCGGGCGTATTTGCCGAGGGGGTCTGGGCAATGGATGACAGGCTCATGATCCCACCTTGCCGGATTGGGCTGCGGCGCGTCCGCCGAACATCGGGCCGAACAGGCCCACCAGACCGCGCGGGGCGCCGAACACCACGCACAGCAGCAACACGCCCAGCGGCAGGTGCCAGTATTCCGTCCACAAGCGCAGCGCTTCTTCCAGCGTCAGCATCACGACCGCGCCGGCCACACCGCCCCAACGCAGCCCGATGCCGCCCACCAGCACCATGATCAGCAGGTTGGCCGACTGCGTCCAATGCATCAGGCTGGGGGAAATGAACAGGTTGTGATTGGCCAGCAGCGCGCCCGCCAGGCCCGCCGCCGCGCCGCTGAGCGTGAACGCCACCAGCTTGATGCGGTAGACGGGATAGCCCATGGATTCCATGCGCGATTCGTTTTCGCGAATGCCCTGCAAGGCGGTGCCAAAGCGCGACGACACCACGCGGCTGAACACCCACATCAGCAGCGCAAACAGCACCAGCACCAGGTAATAGAAGCTGACGTCATTAGCCAGGTCGATGCCCGGCAAGGTGGAATAGCCGGGCAGGTTCAGCCCGTCTTCCCCGCCGTACTGGCGCAGCGAAATGAAGATGTAGAACAGCATCTGCGCGAACGCCAGCGTGATCATGATGAAGTAGACGCCACGCGTGCGCAGCGAGATCGCCCCCGTGATCGCGGCCAGCACGGCCGCCAGCAGCATCGCCACCGGCCAGACGATAAACGCCGATGTGATGCCCGACATCGCCAGGATGCCCACGGCGTAGGCGCCCGCGCCAAAGAAGGCCGCGTGACCCAGCGCCACCATGCCGCCGTAACCCAGGATCAGGTTCAGGCTGGTCGCGGCCAGGGCGTAGATCAGCACGCGGCGCACGAACGAAATGTAGAAATCCAGGCCCAGTGCGGTCGCGACCAGCGGGAATGCCGCCAGCGCCAACAACAGGACCACCGTCCAGATTGTGCTTTTCATCATCAACCCCGCGCCGGAAAGAGGCCCGAGGGCCGGAACACCAGCACGGCCGCCATCAATACGTAGATGGCGATGGCGGCCAGCGTCGGACCGACGCTGGAAGCGACAGCGGGCGAAAAGACCTGGCGCAGCAACATGGGCAGGAAGGCCCGCCCCGCCGTGTCGACCATGCCCACCAGCAAGGCGCCGACAAACGCGCCACGAATCGATCCGATGCCGCCGATGACGATGCACACCAGCACCAGGATCAGGATTTCTTCGCCCATGCCGACCTGCACCGACGTGATCGGCCCCAGCAACGCGCCGGCCACGGCGGCCAGCATGGCGCCCAGCACGAACACGCCCAGGAACAACAAGGGCACGCGCACGCCCATCAGCGTGGCCATCTGGCGATTGGACGCGCCGGCCCGCACCAGCACGCCGGCGCGGGTGCGCGTCACGAACCAGTACAGCCCTGCGGCGGCGGCCACGCCGAACACGATGATCATCAGCCGATAGGCCGGGTACAGCAGGTCGGGCAGCAGGCGCACCGGACCTGACAACACAGCCGGCATGTTCAGCATGACGGGCGCCGGGCCCCAGATCATCTTGACCAGGTCATTGGCGATAAGGATGACGGCGTAGGTGCCCAGCACCTGGGCCAGATGGTCGCGCAGCGCAAGGCGGCGGATCAGCGTCAGTTCCAGCACCACGCCGACCAGGCCGGTGGCGACGGCCGCCACCAGGACGGCGGCGGTGAATGAACCTGTGCGCTGCATGGTTTCGGCGGCGACATAGGCGCCGGCCATGTAGAGCGAGCCGTGAGCCAGATTCATGATGTCCATGATGCCGAAAACCAGGGTCAGCCCGGCCGCGATCAAAAACAACATCAACCCAAACTGCAGACCGTTCAGCAATTGCTCGACGATCAGCGTAAACGTCATGAACACTTCCCCCTGCCGCGCGCCTGGATGGCGGTGCGCGTGCGATTCAAACCTACATGGGACGGCGGCGTGCGCCGGCCGCGTCCGGCTGGGCCGGAAACCACGGCTGACGCGCGCTTGGGCGTCTTACCTCAGAGCTTGCACTCGCCGACGTAGACGTCCTGGTACTTGTCGAACACCTTGCCGACCAGCTTGTTGGTGATGCGGCCGCTGCCGTCCTTGTCGACGACGCGCAGGTAATAGGCCTGGATCGGATAGTGGTTCTTGCCGTAGGTGAAGCTGCCGCGCACCGACGGGTAGTCGGCCTTTTCCAGGGCGGCGATGACGGCCGCGCGATCCGAGGCCTTGCCGCCGGCCTGCTTGACGGCGGCGTCCATGGCCATGATCACGTCGTACGCCTGGGCGGCGTAAACCGACGGGTAACGGCCGTTGTATTCCTTGCGGAAGGCGTCCACGAACACCTTGTTCTGCGGCACGTCCAGGTCATGCGCCCACTGGGCGGTGTTGTACATGCCCAGCATGGGTTCGCCCACGGCCTGGATCACGTCTTCGTCAGCCGAGAAGCCCGGGCCGATCAGCTTGACGCTTTGCGACAGGCCGGCCGACACGAACTGCTTGACGAAGTTGATGCCCATGCCGCCCGGCAGGAAGATGTAGACGGCGTCCGGCTTGGCGGCGCGAATCTGCGCGATCTCGGCGGCGTAGTCGATCTGGCCCAGCTTGGTGTAGACCTCGTCGCCCGGGGCGGTCTTGTAGCCGCGCTTGAAGCCCGTCAACGCGTCCTTGCCCGCCGGATAGTCGGGGGCCATGATGAACATTTTCTTGAAGCCACGGTCGGCGGCGACCTTGCCGGCGGCTTCGTGGAAGGCGTCGTTCTGGTACGACGTGCCGAACCAGTAGTTATTGCACTGGGCGCCGGCGAACTGGCTGGGGCCCGGGTTGTTCGACAGGTACGGCACCTTGGCGGCGAACAGGGCGGGTCCGACGGCCAGCGCCACGTTCGAGCCGATCGGGCCGGTGAAGAAATCGATTTTTTCGCGCTGGATATAACGCGTGACCAATTGGCGGGCCTGGTCAGGGTTGCCGCCCATGTCGGTCTGCACGAATTCGGCGGGCTGGCCGCCCAGCTTGCTGCCCAGTTGCTTGATGGCCAGGTTGAAGCCATCGCGCGCTTCGGCGCCCAGCGCCGAGAACGGGCCGGAGATATCGTTGGCGATGCCGACCTTGACGGCGTCGGCCATGGCCACGGCCGGAACCAGCGCGGCGGCGGCGATAAGGGAAGTGATCAAACGCATGGTGGTGTGCTCCGTGCGCGAGCCCGCGCAGAGGGTGTTCTTATTGAGGGTGCGATTCGAATGACTTCTGCGCGCGGCATAGGGAAAGCTGGCGCGGTTCATAGTTTAGGTTTAAAGTATTCTTCAAAACAAGACTAGGGTTTTTACCAGCGGGGTTTCTACCGCGGGTTTACCAGCCCCCCATCAACGATGACCACTTCGACGACACGCTGGGTACGGCGCACGCGCGACAGTACCCGACATCTTGCCGAACCTCAAGAAAACGCCGATGACTGACGCTCCTGATCTCGAATCCCGCGCCGCGCCCGACGACCACCATGCGTTGCGCCTCTGGCTGCGCATGCTCACCTGCGCCAATCTCGTCGAAAGCGAGATCCGCAGCCGCCTGCGTAACGAGTTCGACACCACCCTGCCCCGCTTCGACCTGATGGCGCAATTGCAACGCGCGCCCAAGGGCATGAAGATGGGCGAGCTCTCGCGGCACATGATGGTCACCAACGGCAATATCACCGGCATTACCGACCAGCTTGAAAAGGAAGGGCTGGTGGTGCGCACCAAGGTCGAGTCCGACCGCCGCAGTTCGCTCATCAAGCTCACGCCCCAGGGCAAGAAAAGCTTTGCCCGCATGGCGCGCGCCCATGAAACCTGGGTCAAGTCCATGTTTGGCGACCTGCCCGAGTCCACCCGCAACGCGCTGTTCCAGGCGCTGGGCGAACTGAAGCTGCAAGTGGTGGCCACCCGCTCGGAATCCGCCAAGCCATAAGCCACGCTTTGCCCCCCGCCAGCGCTGAAAACCGACCCCGGTTTGGCGCATAATTGCCGCCATGATTCCGGTTTCCCTTCCTGGCGGTAATTTCTATGTGCTGATGGCAGCGTCGCTGGCCTGCCTGGCGACCTTGCTGACCTGGCTGGCCGTGCTGGCGACCACGCCCAGCGCGCGGCTGTGGCTGGGCGACCACCGACGCATCGGCACGACGCTGATGACCATTCTTGCGCTGGTCGGCGCCATCTTTCCTTATCAGCAGTTCAGCCTGTGGTTTGCCGCCCACCGCGACGCCGAGGCCGACGCCGGCCGCAAGACAACGCTGGCCCACGCCACGCGCCTGTCCGGCGTGGACATGCCCGCCGGCACCGTGCTCAGCCTGACTCGGCCGGGGGAACTGGCCTCGTTCGACCGCGCCGTTTTCCCCGACGCGCAACCCGCCGCCATCCTGGGCGTGTCCGCCACCCGCCTGTTCCGCTACGCCGCCACGCCCAAGCAACCCGAAACCCTGTCCGTGGAAATTGCCCGCGACCAGGCCCAAGAAGGCTGGCTGTGCGCGCACGGACATCGGCTGGAATTCGTGTTGCAAGGCGGCCAGCCGCGCTTTGCCAGCTGCCATCTGGCGGTGGGCAATACCCTGGACCAGCAGCCGGTGCCGCCGGGCGCCTGGTTGAAAGTGGACGAGGCCGCGCGCGGCACGCCGCCCGACGCGGGCGCCAGCACGCCGCGCTGGTTGCTGCGTACCGAGGGCAGCGACGCGGTGACGTTGCGCCAACTGCCCTTGCTGAAGGTGGACATGCGGCTGGACAGCCAGCGCCGCCTGCTGGATTTTGAAGGCCTGCTGGCGCGCGAGACCACGTTGGGCGCCATGACCTACCCGCCCGGCACCCGCGTGCTGGCCGCCAACCCGCGCCTGCCCGGTGCGCAAGCAGGCGACCTGTTGTTTTCGCCGTCGCGCGGGCGCTCGGCGCGCCGCAATGGGGGTGAAGATGTCGACGCCGGCAACTCGGTGCTGCAAGCGCCCGACGGCACGGTGCGCAGCGTGCTGACCAACCGCCAGGCCGGCGTGCTGGACGTGGCGGCCATGCGGATGGCCCCCTGACCGCCTTGCCCGCCAGGGGCCGCCCTGCCCCACCGGCCGCCGCCTGACAAACCCCTGCCGCAAACCGGTGGGATAATACGAAGCTTTCCCCCCGCGCGCCGCCTTACCGGCGGCGATTTTGTCCTGCCTACTCAAGAGACGAAGTCATGGCCGTTAATTTGCAGATCCCCTCCGAGTCCGAAATTTTTCCTGTAGCCGGTGTTGAAATCGGCGTCACCGAGGCCGGCATCCGCAAAGCCAACCGACGTGACCTGACCGTGTTCCGCCTGGCCGAAGGCACCAGCGTGGCGGGCGTGTTCACCCGCAACCGCTTCTGCGCCGCCCCGGTGCAGGTCTGCCAGGCCCACCTGGCCGCCGGCGGCCCCATCAGCGCGCTGGTCATCAACACCGGCAACGCCAACGCCGGCACGGGCGAAGAAGGCTTGAAGAAAGCGCAGGACACCTGCGAAGCGCTGGGCAAGCTGCTGGGCGTGCCCGCCGCCGAAGTCCTGCCGTTCTCCACCGGCGTCATCCTTGAGCCCCTGCCGCTGGACCGCCTGGTCGCCGGCCTGCCGGGCGCCATCGCCAACCTGGGCGCCGACCATTGGTCCAGCGCCGCGCACGGCATCATGACGACCGACACGCTGCCCAAAATCTCGTCGGCCAAGGTGCTGATCGACGGCAAAACCGTCACTTTCACCGGCATCAGCAAGGGCGCGGGCATGATCCGCCCGAACATGGCGACCATGCTCAGCTTCCTGGCCACCGATGCCGGCATTGCCCAGCCGCTGCTGCGCAAGCTGGCCGGTGAAATCGCCGACGCTTCGTTCAACCGCATCACGGTTGACGGCGACACGTCCACCAACGATTCCTTCATCATCGCCGCCACCGGCAAATCGGGCGTGAACGTCAACAGCGAATCGGACGCCGCCTACGCCGCCGTGCGCGACGCGCTGACCGCCGCCGCGCTGGAGCTGGCCACCAAGATCGTGCGTGACGCCGAAGGCGCCACCAAGTTCATGACCATCCGCGTCGAAGAGGCCGGCACCACCGAAGAAGCGCTGAAGGTGGCTTACGCCGTGGCGCATTCGCCGCTGGTCAAGACCGCGTTCTTCGCGTCGGACCCCAACCTGGGCCGCATCCTGGCGGCCGTGGGCTACGCCGGTATCGACGACCTGGACGTGTCCAACATCCGCCTGTGGCTGGACGATGTGCTGGTGGCCAAGAACGGCGGCCGCAACCCCGACTACCAGGAAGCCGATGGCCAGCGCGTGATGAAGCAGGCCGAAATCCTGGTGCGCATCGCGCTGGGTCGGGGCCAGGTGTCTGACACCGTCTACACCTGCGACTTCTCGCACGAATACGTGTCCATCAACGCCGACTACCGTTCGTGATCGGCCATGAGCGCTAGCGAGTTCACCACCCTGATCCAGCGCGCCGAGCGCGTGTTGGCGCAGCTTGAGGCCTTTCTGCCGCCGGCCACGCCCGAGATCGACTGGAGCGCGCACGCGTTCCGTTGGCGCAAGCGCGGCTCGCGCGGTTGGCTCGATGCGGTGCGCCACGTGGCGCGCATCGACATGCAAGACCTTCAGCACATCGAGCGCCAGAAGGCCACCATCGACCGCAACACGCAGCAGTTTCTGGCGAACAAGCCGGCCAATAACGTGCTGATGACCGGCGCGCGTGGCACCGGTAAGAGCTCGCTGGTCAAGGCGATGCTGGCGGCGTACGGCGACCAGGGCCTGCGCCTGATCGAAGTGGACAAGTCCGACCTGGGCGACCTGGCCGACATCGTCGAACTGGTCGCGCCGCGCCCCGAACGCTTCATCGTCTTCTGCGACGACCTGTCGTTTGAAGAAGGCGAGCCCGGCTACAAGGCGTTGAAGTCGGTGCTGGACGGCTCGGTGTCGGCCTCGGGCGACAACGTGCTGATCTACGCCACGTCCAACCGGCGTCATCTGATGCCCGAATACATGAGCGAGAACCTTCAGGCCAAGCATCAGCCCGATGGCGAAATCCACCCCGGCGAAACCGTCGAGGAAAAGATCTCGCTGTCGGAACGCTTCGGCCTGTGGCTGTCGTTCTATCCGTTCAAGCAGGATGACTACCTGGACATCGTCTACCACTGGCTGCGCGAGCTGGGCTGCCCGGAGGCGCACATCGAGCCCTCGCGCACCGAGGCGCTGCAATGGACGATTGAACGCGGATCGCGTTCGGGCCGCGTGGCCTATCAGTTCGCGCGCGATTGGGCGGCCCGCCATGTCTGAAAAGATCGTTGACGTTGCAGCGGGCCTGATCCTGCGTCCCGACGGCATGCTGCTCTTGGGCCAGCGGCCCGAGGGCAAGCCCTGGTCGGGCTGGTGGGAGCTGCCGGGCGGCAAGCTGGAACCCGGCGAAACGGTGCTGCAAGCGCTGGCCCGCGAATTGCAGGAAGAGCTGGGCATCCGCGTGACGCAGTCGCGCCCGTGGGTGACCTATGTGCATGTCTACCCCCACACCACGGTGCGCCTGGCGTTCTGCCACGTCACCGCCTGGGAAGGCGAACCGCAAGGGCTGGAAAACCAGCGCCTGGAATGGGTGGACCCGGCCAACGCGGCATCGGTCGGCGACTTGCTGCCCGCCACGCTGCCGCCGCTGCGCTGGCTGCAACTGCCCACCACTTATGGCATCAGCTCGATCGGCTCGCGTGCGGGCGTGGCCGCGTTCCTGGGCCGGCTGGACGCAGCGCTTGCGCGTGGCGTGAAGCTCGTGCAACTGCGTGAACCGCAATGGCCCGATGGCGCCGGTGCGGCATCGCTGCATGAAGTTTTTCAGCAAGTGATCAAGCGCTGCCGCGCCGCCGGCGCGCGTGTGCTGGTCAACAGCGCGCACCCCGCCGCATGGTGGAAAGAAGCCGACGGCGTACACCTGCGCACTGCGGATGCCGCCCGCTTGCACGCACGGCCCGAATTGCCGGCCGGCGCGCTGGTTGGCGTGTCCGCGCACGACAACGCGCAAGTCGTCCACGCCCGTGAAATCGGCGCCGACTTTGCCGTGCTGGGTCCCGTGCTGGACACGCCCAGCCACCCTGGCGCCGCGACGCTCGGCTGGGAAGGCTTTGTGGCGGGTAATCGCGACGCGGGCATACCCGTATTCGCGCTGGGCGGCCAGTCCACCGCCACCGTGTCGCACGCACTACGTCATGGTGCGCACGGCATCGCGGGTATACGTGGCGTGATCTAACTACCCTGCGCGGCCGGAAGTCTGGCAAGATGTAAGTCTTATCGGCCCCGCCGCCGGCTCGTCCGGCGCCGCTCCGGTCCTGATAGCCGGGTGCCCCGCGTGGCGGGCCACGACAGCTCTCTCGTCATGAAGGAACCTGTCATGTCCCGCCGTGCGAATACCGAGCGCCAAATACTCCAAGCCCTTGAAGCCCAGATCCTGGAAACAGGCATGGGCGGAGTCGGCATCAACGCCATCGCCAAGCGCGCAGGCGTCAGCAAAGAACTCATCTACCGCTACTTTGGCGGCATGTCGGGCCTGCTGCTGGCGTGGATGAAAGAACAAGATTTCTGGACACGCAACCCCGGCTTGTTGGATGCGGAGGAATCCAGCCAGCGCACGCCGGCTGATCTGATTCTGGCGATGCTGCGCGCGCAGATTGAAACGCTATCAGGCAATGAAACCTTGCGCGAAGTGCGGCGCTGGGAACTGATCGAACAGAACGACGTCACCGCAACGCTTGCCGAACGCCGCGAAAATGCCGCGCGCGGATTCATCGAGCGCGTTGACGAACTTGCGCCTGATGTAGACGTGCCCGCCGTAGCGGGCGTGATACTGGCCGGGGCGGTCTACCTGACATTGCGCGCCAAAACCGCCACGCACTTTTTAGGCTTGCCGCTGCATGAGCCTGAAGGCTGGGCGCGCATCGACAAAGCGCTGGAATACCTGGTCGCGCACAGCTTTCCGGATGAGCTCAATGCCGAAGCGTTATCGACATTGGAAGCGCGCCGCCAAAGCAGCGCGGCGTCCGGCGAACCCGTCGTGTGAACGGCTGCGCGCTCAGTTCACGGGGGCCGTCGTCGAAGCGGGCGCTGGCGCCGCGTCGGCCTTCTGCACCGCTGGCAGGCCATCCCACCCCCCACCCAACGCCACAATCAAATTCACGCTGGCCACCAGGCGCGTGCCCAACAGGCTTAGCGCATTGCGCTCGCTGTTAAGCGCGGTGGCGTCCACCACCGCCACGCTCAGATAGTCCACCAGGCCGGCCTTGTACTGGTTCTGGATCAGGCGCAACGACTCGCGCGCGGACTCCAGCGCGCGGCGTTGCACGGTCTGTTCGTTTTCCATGACGCGCAGCTGGATCAGATAGTCCTCGACTTCGCGCAGGCCCACCAACGCCGCTTGGCGATAGGCCGCCGCTTGCGAGTCGTAGGCGGCGCGCGCCTGTTCGACTTGTGCGGCGCGCGCGCCGCCATCGAACAGGGTCAGCGCCAACGCCGGGCCCAACGACCAGAAGCGCGCGGGCGCCGTCAGCAGGTCGGCGAACTGGCCGTTGCGAAAGCCGCCGTCGGCCGACAGGATCAGCGAGGGGAACCACGCGGCCTCGGCCACGCCGATCTGCGCATTGGCCGCGGCCGCGCGACGTTCGGCGGCGGCGATGTCCGGCCGCCGCTCAAGCAGTTCGGACGGCAGCCCCACCGGAATCTGCGGCAGCTGCAAGGCAAATACCGCCGGCGGCAGGCTGAACTGCGACGGGGCCTGCCCCATCAACACGGCGATGGCGTGCTCGTACTGGCCGCGCTGCCAGTCCAGGTCAATCGACTGGGCGCGCGTGCTTTCCACCTGCGTGCGCGCCACGGCGATGTCGGCCTGCCCCGCCACGCCCACTTCATAACGGTTCTGCGTCAGTTGCAGCGACTTTTCATACGCCGCCACGGTAGCGTCCAGCAAACGTTTCTGTTCGTCCAGCACGCGCAGTTGCAGATAGGTCTGCACCAGCGCCGCCTGCGCGCTCAGGCGCGTGGCGGCCAAGTCGGCCAGGCTGGCCGCCGCGCTGGCCTCGGACGATTCCGTGCTGCGGCGCACGCGTCCCCACACGTCCAGTTCCCAGCTGACGCTACCCGTCACGGAATACTGGTTCGACACATTGCTGCCATTGCCTGACGACGATGACGAGCCCGTGCCGACGCCCGCGCGCGACATGCCGGCGCTGGCGCCCACGGTGGGATAGAAGCCCGCGCGCGCGGCGCGCACCAGGCCCAGCGCTTGACGGTAATTGGCCTCGGCCTGGGCAATGGTCTGGTTCGACGTGTTCAAGCGCTCGACCAGCGTATTGAGCGTCTCGTCGCCATACACCTGCCACCACTTGCCACGGTCGGCCACGTCACGCGGTTCCGCCCGCTTCCAGCCGTCTACCTGCTCTTGCCCCTGCCCTTCCTTGTAGGACGCGCCCACATCCAGCGCGGGGCGTTGGTAATCAGGGCCGACCGCGCACGCGCCAAGCAGCGCGCACAGCGCCAGCGTGACGGCGCTGCGGGGTAGGAAGGATGCGGCAAACGGCTTGGGTCGGATCATGTAGGTTCTATGGAAGCAGGGGCGTCATTTCGCCGGGCGCGCCAGCGCGATGCCCACAGGCGAAAACGGTCCAGGTAAAGATAGACCACGGGGGTGGTGTACAGCGTCAGGATCTGGCTGAGGACCAGGCCGCCCACGATGGTGATGCCCAGCGGCTGGCGCATCTCGACGCCCGCGCCGGTTGCCAGCACCAGCGGCAGCGCGCCGAAGATGGCGGCCATGGTCGTCATCATGATGGGGCGAAAGCGCGTCACGCACGCCTGGAAGATCGCTTCACGCGGCGCCATGCCCTGCACGCGCTGCGCTTCCAGCGCAAAGTCCACCATCATGATGGCGTTCTTTTTCACGATGCCGATCAACAAGAACACGCCGATCAGCGCAATCAGCGTGAAGTCCTGCCGCACCAGCAGCAGCGCCAGCAGCGCGCCCAGCCCGGCGGACGGCAAGGTGGACAGGATCGTCAGCGGATGCACGAAGCTCTCGTACAAAATGCCCAGCACGATGTACATCGTGACCAGCGCCGCCAGGATCAGCCACGGCTGCTGCGCCAGCGTTTGCTGCAAAGCGGCGGCGGTGCCCTGGAAGCCCGCCTGGATCTGGTCCGACGGCAGGCCGATGCGCGCCACGGCCGCATCGATGGCGGCGGTGGCCTGGCCCAGCGACACGCCGGGCGCCAGGCTGAACGACACCGTGTCCGCCACGAACAAACCCTGGTGCTGCACACTGAGTGGCGCGTTGCCGTTTTCCAGGCTTGCAAACGCCAGCAGCGGCACGCGCGCGCCGGTCGACGTGATGACTTCCACCTGCTTGAGCGATTCAATGTCTTCGGCAAACCTGGGCTCCAGCCCCAGCACCACGTGGTACTGATTCAGCGGCCCGTACATCACCGACACCTGCCGCTGGCTGAACGAATTGTTCAGCACCGTGGATATCGTGGACATGCTGACGCCCAGCCGCGTTGCGGCCTCGCGGTCGATCACCAGGTTGATCTGGCGGCCCTTGTCCTCGACATCGGTATCCACGTCGGTGATTTCAGGAATCTTCGCCATCGCCTGCTGCACCTTGGGCATCCAGGTGCGCAGCAATTGCAGGTCGCCCGACATCAGCGTGTAGTCGTACGAGCCCTGGCTCTGACGCCCACCGATGCGGATGTCCTGCTGCGACACCAGGAACATGCGCGCGCCCGGCATGTTTTGCAGTTTGCCGCGCAGCCGGTTGATGACCACATCGGCCGACACCTTGCGCTCTTCCAGCGGCTTGAGCTGGATCTGCATGAAGCTGCTGTTGCTGCCGCCGCGCCCGCCGGCGTACCCCGTCATGCTTTGCACCGCCGGGTCCGCCAGCACCACCTTGCGCAGCGCGTCCAGCTTGGGAACGGTGGCCTGGAACGAGGTGCCCTGGTCGACCCGGAAAAAGCCCAGCAGCTGGCCCGTATCCTGTTGTGGGAAAAAGCCCTTGGGCACCGCCATGTACAGGTACACGTTCAGGCCCACGGCCACGGCCAGCGTCAGCATCATCAGGCGCCCATGCGCCAGCGCCCAGCGCAGGCTGCGGCGATAGCCGTCCAGCATGGCTTCAAAGCCGCGTTCGGACCAGCGCGCGAGCCGTCCGGGCGGCTTGGCGTCCTTGGGCTCGGGACGCAACAGCCGCGCACACATCATGGGCGTCAACGTCAACGACACCACCAGCGACACCATGATGGCGGCCGACAGCGTGACGGCGAATTCGCGGAACAGCCGCCCCACCACGCCGCCCATCAGCAGGATGGGGATGAACACCGCCACCAGCGACAGGCTCATGGACAGCACCGTGAAGCCCACTTCGCGCGACCCGCGCAGCGCCGCCCGCATGGGCGACATGCCGTTCTCGACATGCCGCATGATGTTTTCCAGCACCACGATGGCGTCGTCCACCACAAAGCCGGTAGCCACGATCAGCGCCATCAGCGAAATGGTGTTCAGCGTGAAGCCGCACATATACATGATGCAGAACGTGCCGATCAGCGATACCGGCACGGCCACGCTGGGGATGATGGCCGCGCGCCAGCGGCGCAGGAACAGCAGCACCACCAGCACCACCAACCCCACGGCGATGATCAGCGTGAGTTCGGCCTCGTGCAGCGACGCGCGGATGCTGGGCGTGCGGTCTTGCGCGACCGTCATGTTCACGTCGGCCGGCATCAGCGCCTGCAACACGGGCAGCTGCGCGCGCACGGCGTTCACGGCTTCGATGATGTTGGCGTCGGCCTGCCGACGCACGATCATCAGGATGGCCTTGCGGTCGTTGTAGAAGCCGGTCTGGTACAGGTCTTCGACGGAATCCTCGACCTTGGCCACATCCGACACGCGCACCGGCGCGCCGTCTTTCCAGGCCACGATCAGCGGCCGATATTGCTCGGCGCGGCTGAGCTGGTCGCTGACCATGATCTGCCAGTGGTAGCGGTCGTTTTCCAGCACGCCCTTGGGCCGGTTCGAGTTGGCGTTGGCCAGCGTGCTGCGCAGCTGGTCCAGCGACACGCCGCGATTGGCCAGCGCGCCGGGCAGCACCGTGACGCGCACGGCCGGCAGCGAACTGCCGCCCACGGTGACTTCGCCCACGCCGTCCACCTGCGCCAGCTTCTGCGCCACGATGGTGGAGGCGATGTCGTACAGCTGGCCCTGGCCCAGCGTGTCGGACGTCAGCGCCAAGGTCATGATGGGCGCGTCCGACGGGTTGGACTTGTGATACGTGGGATTGCTGCGCAAGCCGGAAGGCAGCAACGAACGCGCCGCGTTGATGGCAGCCTGCACGTCGCGCGCCGCGCCGTTGATATCGCGCGACAAATCAAATTGCAGCGTCACGCGGGTAGACCCCTGCGAGCTGCTGGACGTCATTTCAGTCACGCCCGCGATGCTGCCCAGCGACCGCTCAAGCGGCGTGGCCACGCTGGATGCCATGGTCTCGGGGCTGGCGCCCGGCAGGCTGGCCGACACCGAAATCGTGGGGATATCCACCTGCGGCAAGGGCGCCACCGGCAACAGGAAAAACGCCAGCAGCCCCGCCATCACAACCGCCACGCTAAGCAACGTGGTCGCTACCGGCCGGACGATGAAGGGCGCCGACATGATCATGACGCGTCCCCGGCGGCGGGCGCGCGCACGCCACGCCAGCGGCGCGACAGGCGGTCGAACATCAAATAGATGACGGGCGTGGTGAACAGCGTCAGCACCTGGCTGAGCAGCAGGCCGCCCACCATCACCAGGCCCAGCGGCTGGCGCAATTCCGCGCCGGTGCCCGAAGACAGCATCAGCGGCAAGGCGCCGAACAGGGCGGCAAGCGTGGTCATCAAGATGGGCCGGAAGCGCAGCAGCGCGGCTTCATGGATGGCCGCGCGCGGGCTCAGGCCGCGCTTGCGCTCGGCGTCCAGCGCGAAGTCGATCATCATGATGGCGTTCTTTTTCACGATGCCGATGAGCAGGATGATGCCAATGATGCCGATCATGTCCAGCTCGGTGCCGCTGATCAACAGCGCCAGCAAGGCGCCCACGCCGGCGGACGGCAGGGTCGACAGGATGGTAATGGGGTGGATGTAGCTTTCGTACAGCACGCCCAGCACGATGTACATGGTGACGACGGCGGCCAGGATCAGCCACAACGTGCTGGTCAGCGAATTCTGGAACGCCAGCGCGGCGCCCTGGAAGCGGGTCTCGACCCCGGCGGGCATGCCGATCTCGGCTTCGGCGGCGGTGATGGCTTCGACCGCGTTGGACAAGGACGCGCCCGGCGCCAGGTTGAACGACACCGTGACCATCGGGAACTGGTCCAGCCGGTTCACGGCAAGCACCGTACGCCCTTCGGTGATGTGCGCCACGGACGACAGCGGCACCTGCGTGCCCGCGGCCGTGGGCACATGGATCTGCCCCAGCGCGGACGGGTTCATCTGGAACTGTGGCTGCACTTCCAGCACCACGCGGTACTGGTTCGATTGCGTGAAGATCGTGGAGATCAGGCGCTGGCCGAAGGCGTCGTACAGCGCTTCGTCGATGACGGCGGCGGTAATGCCCAGGCGCGAGGCCGCATCGCGGTCGATCTCGACCCAGGTCTGCAAGCCGTCGTCCTGCAAGTCATCCGTTACGTCCTTCAGGCCCGGCACCTGGCGCAGCCGGTCCACCAGCTTGGGCGTCCATTCGCTCAGTACCTTCAGGTCGGGGTTGGACAGCGTCATCTGATATTGCGTGCGGCTGACGCGGTCTTCGATGGTCAGGTCCTGCACGGGCTGCATGTAGACGGTCAGGCCGTCCTGCTTGCCCAGCGATTCCTGCAAGCGCGCCATCACCGTGCGCAAATCGCCGCTGCGCTCGGCTTGCGGCTTTAGGGAAATCTGCATGCGGCCGGCGCTAAGCGTGGCGTTGCTGCCGTCGACACCGATGAACGAGGACACGGCCTGCACGTCCGGATCTTGCAGCACCAGCCGCGCGGCGGCCTGCTGGCGTTCGGCCATGGCCGGAAACGAAATGGATTGCGGCGCCTGCGTGATGGCCTGGATCAGCCCGGTGTCCTGCTGCGGGAAAAAGCCCTTGGGCACCACCATGTACAGCACCACAGTCAGCGCGAACGTGCCCAGCGCCACCAGCAAGGTCAGCGGCTGATGGCGCAGCACCACTTGCAGCATCCGGTCATAGCCGGCGATGACGCGGTCAATGAAGTTGCCGGTGGCGGTGTGAAAACGCCCGTGCTTCTGTTCGGATTCCGCGCGCAGCAAGCGTGCGCACATCATCGGCGTCAGGGTCAGCGACACCACCAGTGAAATCAGGATGGACACCGCCAGCGTGATGGCGAATTCGCGGAACAGCCGGCCCACGACTTCGGTCATGAACAGCAGCGGAATCAGCACGGCGATCAGCGAGAACGTCAGCGAGATCAGCGTGAACCCGATCTGCGAGGCCCCCTTGAGCGCCGCCTGCATCGGCGTTTCGCCTTCTTCGATGTGGCGCGCGATGTTCTCGATCATGACGATGGCGTCGTCCACCACGAAGCCGGTGGCGATCGTCAGCGCCATCAGCGTCAGGTTGTTGATGGAGAACCCGGCCAGGTACATGATGCCGAACGTGCCCACCAGCGACAGCGGCACCACGACGCTGGGGATCAGCGTGGCGGTCAGGCTGCGCAGGAACACGAAGGTCACCATCACCACCAGCCCCACGGCCAGCAGCATTTCAAACTTCACGTCTTCGACGGAATCGCGGATGGTCTGCGTGCGGTCGGACACCACGGTGACATCCAGCGTGGCCGGCAGCGCGGCGCGCAGCTGCGGCAACAGTGTCTGGATGCGGTTGACCACGTCGATCACATTGGCGCCGGGCTGGCGCTGGATGTTCAACAGGATGGCGGGCTTGTCGCCGGCCCATGCGGCCTGGCGCGTGTCTTCGGCGCCTTCGACCGCGCGCGCCACGTCGGACAGGCGCAGCGGCGCGTTGTTCTTGTAGGCGATGATCAGGTCGTTGTAGTCGGTGGGCGACTTCAGCTGGTCATTGGCGTTGATGGTGGTGGAACGCAGCGGGCCGTCCAGGTTGCCCTTGGGCTGATTGACGTTGGCGCCCACGATGGCGGTGCGCAGGTCGGACATGGCCAGGCCGTTGGCGGCCAGCGCCTGCGGATTGACCTGCACGCGCACGGCCGGGCGCTGCCCGCCCGCCACGCTGACCAGGCCCACGCCGGGAATCTGCGACAGCTTCTGCGCCACCCGCGTGTCGACCAGGTCGCGCACCTGCGGCAAGGGCATGGTGGGCGATGTGATCGCCAGCGTCAGCACGGCGGCATCGGCGGGGTTGACCTTGTTGTACGTGGGCGGCACCGGCAGGTCGCTGGGCAGCAGGTTGGATGCCGCGTTGATGGCGGCCTGCACCTGCTGCTCGGCCACGTCCAGTGGCAAGGTCAGGTTGAACTGCATGGTGATGACCGACGCGCCGCCCGAACTGGTGGACGACATCTGGTTCAAGCCCGGCATCTGCCCAAACTGCCGTTCCAGCGGGGACGTGACCAGCGAGGTCATCACGTCGGGGCTGGCCCCGGGGTACAGCGTCACCACCTGGATCGTCGGGTAGTCCACCTCGGGCAGCGCCGACACGGGCAACATGCGGTAGGCGATGAAGCCGGCAATCAGGATGGCCACCATCGCCAGCGTGGTGGCGACGGGGCGCAGGATGAACAGACGCGACGGACTCACGATGCGCTCGGCTTATTTGGACGGCGGCGTGGTGCCGGCAGGGGCGCCCGCGCCCAGCGTCTTGTCGCGGGTGGCGGGAATGACTTCGGCGCCGCCCACGATTTCAACCTTGGCCCCGGCGCGCAGGCGGTCGGTGCCTTCGGTGACGACGCGGTCGCCCGGTTGCAGCCCTTCGTTCACGGCGACCATGCCGTTGTTGATGGCGCCCAGCTTGACCTGGCGCACGGCGATGGTGTTGTCCGGCTGCACCAGGAACACAAAGGCGCCGGCCGAGCCTTGCTGGATGGCGGCGGTGGGGACGGCGGTGACGTCCTTGCGCGTCAGCACGTGCAGGCGCACGTTGACGAACTGGTTCGGGAACAGCGCGTCGTCCGCGTTTTCAAACCTGGCCTTCAGTTTCAAGGTGCCGGTGGTGACGTCGATCTGGTTGTCCAGCGTTTCCAGCACGCCGGTGGCGATACGGCGCGTGTCGGCGCGGTCGTACGCGTCAACGGCCAAGGTTCGGCCGGCCGCGATTTCGCCACGCACTTCGGGCAGCTGGGTTTCCGGCAGCGTGAAGACGACGGAGATGGGCTGGGTCTGGGTAATGACAACCAGCCCATTGGTATCGGAGCTGGACACCAGATTGCCCCGGTCCACCTGGCGCAGGCCCAGCCGGCCGCTGATGGGCGCGGTGATGCGGGCGTAATCCAGCTGCAACTTGGCGTTGTCCACGTTGGCCTGGTCGCTTTTGACGGTGCCTTCGTATTGGCGCACCAGCGCGGCCTGGGTGTCGACCTGCTGCTTGGCGATGGAGTCCTGCTTGAACAGGGCTTGATAGCGTTGCAGGTCGCGCCGCGCGTTTTCAAGCTGGGCCAGATTCTGCATCTGCGTGCCGCGCGCCTGGTCCAGCGCCACCTGGAAGGCGCGCGGGTCGACTTGCGCCAGCACATCGCCGGCCTTCACTTGCTGGCCTTCCTGGAATTTCACGTCGACCAGTTCGCCGCTGACGCGGCTGCGCACCGTGACCGTGTTGTACGCGGTGACGGTGCCCAGGGACTTCAGGTAGATGTCGATGTCCTGCTTGGTGGCGGTGGCGATGCGCACCGGGACGGGCAGATTGGCCATCGCGGCCGCGGGGGGCCGGCCGCCGCCCGGGCCTCGCGCGCCGGCCGGACCGCCCTGCTTGGCAGCGGGCCGCAGCACCAGCCAGGAAATACCGGCAACCACCAGCAGCAACACGACCAAGCCGCCAATGCGGCGGCGGGTCCAGCGGGACGGTGGGGAAACAGGACGACTTTCGGACATGGAAACGGTTCCGGCACTAATGCAGAAAGCCGTATTGTCTACTAGTCGGGTTCCGTTTCGCGCATCGCGGGCGCCAGTTGAAACTGGCCGCAACAAGAATCAGCCTTGCAGCGGCCGTGGGCGGGCAAGGCAGCAGCCTACGAGCTGCACAACGTCATCTGGAAGGCGACGTCGCGGGCCACCTGCTGGGGCTTGAATTCGCCGTCTTGCGTGGAAAAACGTATCCAGATCATGTACTTATTGGCACTGATCTCGGGAAACACGCCTTGCTCGGGGTCGACCCACACGCGCAGCAGATGAAACTGCTTGCCGCCCAGCATCTGCTGGTAGGCGCCCTGCTCGGCCACGATGTCGGTCTTGCGGCCGGACTCGCGCAGCAGCCGCAACGCCATCGTCAGCCCGTCGTACAGGGCAAGAAACGGTGAGATCCAGGCCTGAAGGTCCGCAAGGCGGGCGGCTTCGGATTTGTTCTGCCAGGCAAAGTAGGACGGCATGTCGACCTGCGTGGCGCTGCCCGGCACGGACAAGCGACCACGCAGGCTGGTCAACCATTCGTTTTCGCGCAGCGACTGGCCGGTTTTGCCGGGCGCGGCCAATGCCGTGGCCACTTTTTCCAGTTCGCGCAGCATGGCTTCCAGCGCATCCTGCGCCACGCCGGGGTGATCGCGCAGACCCACCAGCGCCATGCGCTGGCGTTCAAGGTCTTGCAGCACGGCGCCTTTCACGTCCGTGCGTTCGCAGGCGTCAAGCAAATCGAAAAGAGAAGTAACGGCAACCTGATGTTGGCGTGAATCCCCTGCCTGAGCAAAGAAGAACAACCTGTCGAACAGGTATTCCAATCGCAGGTAGGCGCGGATGCGCTCATTGAAGGGGTATTCGTAAACAATCACGCTTTTTTACAGGCCCATCAGTGGTCAGCCAGCCGGCCGGGATGTGAAAGGGTGCCGGCCCGCTTGCGCTTACCGGCCCTGGGTGGTCGCCAGCGCAAGCCAGCGGTCATGCAAGGTCTTTGCCTGCGCGCGCAATTGCTCGGGTGTTGTGGCGCCGTCGTTGATGATGACGTCGTCAGCGGACTCCAGGCGGACTTGCCGCGCAGCCTGTGCCGCCATAATACGCCTGATGGCGGGCTGCGTCAGCCCGCTGCGAGCCTGCACGCGAGCCACCTGTGTGTCGGGGTCGCAGTCCACCACGCAGATGCGGTCAACGCGCCCGCGCCACCGCTGTAAGGACTCCACCAAAAGCGGCACCACAAAGACCAGATACGATCCGGTCGCGGCCGCCGCCTGGCGCCGTGTTTCTTCGGAGATGATGGGATGCAGCACGGCTTCAAGCCGCTGCCGCACGGCGGGGTCGGCGAAGGCGCGCTCGCGCATCCAGTCGCGGTTCAGCGCACCGTCCGGGGTCAACGCATCGGCGCCGAACTCGGTCGCGATGGCGGGCATGGCCGCGCCATTCGCGGCGGTCAGCGCGCGCGCGATTTCATCGGTGTCGACCAGCGTTGCGCCCCAGTCCGCCAGCATGTCGGCCACGCGGGACTTGCCCGACCCGATGCCACCCGTCAGCCCAATCTTGAACATGATGCCTATCCTTTCCCGCCGGCTCACGCCTGGCGCATCAACAACCACAAGCCCTCGTCGCCACCCAACAGCAACATCACGATACCGGCCAATGCCAGGTAGGGTCCGAAAGGCAGCGGCTGCCCCCGGCCCGCGCGACCGCTGAGCGTGAGCGCGCCGCCGATCAACACGCCCACCAACGAGGCCGCCAGCAACAGCATCGGCAGCGACTCGGCGCCAAACCAGGCGCCCAGCGCGGCCAGCAATTTGAAGTCGCCATAGCCCATGCCTTCGCGCCCGGTCAGCAGCCGGAACAGATGGAAGATAACCCACAGGAACACATAGCCGGCCACCGCGCCGATCACCGCCAGCGGCAACGTGGTGAAGGTGCCGAACAGGTTGACGAGCAGGCCGGCCCAGACCAGCGGCTGCGTCAGCACATCAGGCAGCAGCGTGGTTTCAAAATCGATCCAGCCCAAGGCGATCAGCATGGCCGACAAGCCCATGGCGCACAAGGCGACGGGCGTGGCGCCGTAGCGCCAGGCGCAGGCGGCGAACACCAGGCAGGTCAGCAATTCAATGGCGGGGTAGCGCCACGCAATCACGGCATCGCACTCGGCGCAGCGGCCCCGCAGCAAGAGCCAGCCCAACACCGGCAGCCGCCTCCAGCCACGCACCGGCGCGTTGCAGGCAGGGCAATGCGATGCCGGATGGAACAGACCGTCGGGGCTGTCGGGCCGCGCCCGGCCCACCGCGTCCAGGCATTGCGCCTGCCATTCGCGTTCCATCATGCGAGGCAGCCGATAGGTCAGCACGGTCAGCCAATTGCCGACGAACAAGCCCGCCAACGCGGCCAGCGCAATGAAGGCGCCCAAGGGAATATCGAAAGCGTGTCGCAGCACGTTCATGCCCGCCCGCGACGAAGGCGCGCGCCAGACCCAGCGCCAGATCCCGCGACCCGTCCGTCGGCCAAAAGGCCGACAGCAAAACGGCGGCCGTGTCGTTTATTGTGCATAAAGTGCTGACTACACCCAAGAGTGGCTAAGGGAACGTATCGAATCTTCGCATAAGTGCGTAAAATCGGAGACAGACTCAATTCACGGATAAGCTGCCATGACCGCCCGCGTCGACATCGTTACCCGATCCCGCAAACTCAGCGTCATGGGGCTGCTGCTGGCCGGTACCGCACTAGGTGCGGCAGGCTGCGCCCAGCAAAAAACCGAAGGCTATTACGACCCCCCGGCTGAAAGCACGGTGACCGATGCCCAGTACCAGGGATCGGGCGCCGGCTACCGCAGCGTCATCCGCGCGCCGTCGCAAGTGCAAATCGCCCTGAAGCCCGACGCCCGCAAACCCCAGAACCAAGCCGCGCAAGCCGCTGCCGGTGGCCAGACCACGGAAGACGGCCAGCCCGTTCCGGAAGGCGCCGACAACAGCGCCGCCGTTGCCGCTTCCACGCCCGCCCCGGCTGCCCCGCCCAATGCCGCGGCCCACAGCCTGGTGCCACAGCCGCAGACCTACATGGGCACGTTGCCGTGTTTCTCGCCCGCCATGCAATGCACGGCGCAGCGCGTGACGTTGACCCTGGCGCCCAACGGCCGTTGGCGTGGCCGCACGGCCTACCTGGAAAACGACCCGAACAAGGGCCCCGCCGTAACCGAACAGGGTTGCTGGGACGCCACCGACGAACGCCCGCCGCGCGTCATCATGATGGACGGCAACGGTAACGTCCGCGCCGAGTTCGTGGTGGCCGCCAACAACGTGCTACGCGTGCGTTCGATCGCCGGCCAAACGCCCAACTTGAACTACAACCTGACCCGCCAGCCGGATCTGGACCCGATCGACGAGTTGGCCAAGGCCGCGGCGCCCAAGTGCCCGTAACGCCGGCATAACGCAACAACCCGATCCCGCCGGGCCCGCCGAACACCTTGTTCGCGGGCCCGGCGTTTTTTTGGGCCCAGCGCCGCCTAATCATGATTGTCCGCAGGGTCATCCGTCGGGTCGTCCGTCGGGTCATCAGATGCTGTGGGATCGACTCCATATCCCAGCGGCGGTTCGTGCAGCGTCGTGCTGGACGCCATTGGGGGGAACATGGCGGCGGAATAAATCCCGGGGATGATCGGCTGCGAGACGATGGGCAAATTTGCGTCGGCGGGCAGCGTGGGAGAGCCAGTCATCGGCCTGCCTCCAGCCATACCCAGCGCGGGCCGTGAACCCGTGGCCGCGCCCCGCTCAGCACCCCGCTCAGCACCCACCCCGGCACCCCGCTCGGCAGCCAACGCCGCATCCACTGCCGCGGCTTCAAGAATGGGCGACGCCCCGGAACGGCCGTGCGCGCACAGGCGGCAGGCCAGCTCCATGGCGTTGCGGGTATGTAGTTTGGCGAAGATGCGGGCGCGATGGGCTTCCGCCGTGCGCAGCGAAATACCCAGGTCGATGGCGATCACTTTGTTCGGCCTGCCGGCCGCCACATAGTCGACGATCTGCCTTTCTCGGGGCGTCAAGGCGACAAGCGCTGCATCAAGGTCGGGACGGGGAACACGCATGGGGCGACTCGTTTTTTGCAATGTAGGATTACAAGAAGTCTGCCCTCCCCCTAATAACGGCGAAAGCTAGCAATTCTGTCAGGGGTCGGGATGCCGCAATCTGCGGCCCCTACCCTGTTCATGCGGGATCAGGCCGTGTAGGCCAATTCCAGGTTGTCGATCAGACGCGTCGCGCCCAGCTTCGCGGCGGCCAGCACCACGACCGGCTCGCCGGCCTGCAAGTCGGCAGCCTCGGGGCGCTTCAGATCGCGCTGGCGGCGCAGGGCCACGTAATCGACCTTCCAGCCGCGCCGGGTCAGCTCGTCAATGGCGTCGCGCTCCAGGGCTTCGGCATTGCGCTCGCCCTGCGTCAGACGCTGGCCGATCTTCTGCAAGCCCGCATACAGCGCGGGCGCTTCGGCGCGTTCTTCCGGAGTCAGGTAGCGGTTGCGCGAGGACAGCGCCAGGCCGTCATCCGCGCGCACCGTTTCATGGGCCAGCACCTCGACCGGCAGCTGAAACTGGCGGCACATATTGCGCACGACCATCAGCTGTTGGTAGTCCTTCTTGCCGAAGACGGCCACGCGCGGCTGCACGCACGAGAACAGCTTGAGCACCACCGTGCTGACGCCCTCGAAGAAGCCCGGACGGAACTCGCCTTCCAGGATGTCGCCCAGATCGTCCGGCGGCTGCACACGGTAGTTCTGCGGCTCGGGATACATCTCGCGCTCATTCGGCGCGAACAGCACGTAGACGTCGCGCGCCTGCTCCAGCTTTTCAATATCAGCCGCCAGCGTGCGCGGGTATTGGTCGAAGTCCTCGTTCGGACCGAATTGCAGCCGGTTCACGAAGATGCTGGCGACGACGGGGTCGCCATGCTGGCGGGCCAGCTTCATCAGCGACAGGTGGCCTTCGTGCAGATTGCCCATCGTGGGCACGAACGACACGCGGTTCTGGCCGCGCAGGTGATCGCGCAATTCCTGGATGGTGTGTACGACTTTCAAGGGAACTCTCCGGGGTTGGGGGCAGCCCGGTCAGGATCAGGCCGCGACCGCCGCCACGCTGGTATAAGCCAGGCGGACATAGATGGGCGCATAAGGCTCGGCCTGCGTGATTTCCAGCAGGGATTCGCGAGCCAGTTCCAGCATGGCGATGAAATGCACGACGACGACAGCCGCCGGCGCGCCTTCGCGGACGCGCTCCATGAACAGGTCGCCAAATTCCATGAAGCGCACATCGTTCAGGCGCCGCAGGATATGCGTCATGTGGTCGCGCACCGACAGCTGTTCACGCGTGATGTGGTGGTGCTGGTTCAGCTTGGCCCGCTTCATGATGTCGGCCCAGGCCAGGCGCAGATCGTCCACGCTGACCTCGGGCATCATGCGTTCAACGCTAAGGTCGGCCACGGCCTGGCTGCTGACAAAATCGCGGCCCAGTTGCGGCAGCTTGTCCAGCTTTTGCGCGGCCAGCTTCATCTGCTCGTATTCAAGCAGGCGACGCACGAGTTCGGCGCGCGGGTCTTCGGGCTCTTCGCCGGTGTCGGTCTTCTTGACCGGCAGCAGCATGCGCGACTTGATCTCGATCAGCATGGCCGCCATCAGCAGATATTCGGCGGCCAGCTCTAGATTGGTGATGCGGATCTGGTCCACATAAGACAGGTACTGCCGCGTGACATCCGCCATCGGGATGTCCAGAACGTTGAAGTTCTGCTTGCGGATCAGGTACAGCAACAGGTCCAGCGGCCCTTCGAACGCCTCAAGAAACACCTCCAGCGCGTCCGGCGGAATGTACAGATCCGTCGGCATCTGAAACAGCGGCTCGCCGTACAGGCGCGCGAACGCCACGCTGTCGACGGTGTCTGGCGTGCTGTCCACAGGCGGTTCCACTAGCTTGGCCAGTGCCTCGCCAGGGACTGAAGGGTTACGGGACATGTCTGCCGCAACGGGAATCAGTCTGCCGAATACACGTACGGTTTTTGCGGCACGCGGGCCGCGCGGAAGCCTTCGAGCAGTTCCGGATCTTGCGGTTTGTCCCAAAGACGGGCGCGGCCTTCACGCTGGCGTTCTTCCGTGCCAGGGTGCGACTGCTTGAAGTCTTTCAGGAAAAGAGTGATCTCGGATTCGTAGTTGGTCGCCATGACGCCAATTTCAGTAGGTTGCAGATCCGACGAGTTTACTTCACGCCGGGCCAATTCCCCGGCGTTACAATCGTCAGGCACCCAACGCCCCCCTCCGCCATGTCAGCCGAATCCGTCGCCGCAGCCAATCCCGCACCCCCCTCAACCCCGGATGCGGTGCGCGCAGCGCGCATGATTCCCTTCATTGTCGGCTGCGCGCTGTTCATGCAGATGCTGGACGCCACCGTGGTGGCTACCGCCCTGCCCGCCATGGCCCGCGCCTTGGGCTCCACCCCCGTGCGGCTGAACGTGGCCATTACGTCCTACCTGCTCTCGGTGGCCGTGTTCGTGCCCGTCAGCGGCTGGGCGGCCGACCGCTACGGCGCGCGCCGCGTATTTGTGGCCGCCATCGGGCTGTTCACGCTGAGTTCCGTTGCCTGCGCCCTGTCGCAGGACCTGCCCCAGCTGGTCGTGGCCCGCATCGTCCAGGGGATGGCCGGCGCCATGATGGTGCCCGTGGGTCGCATCATCCTGCTGCGTACCGTGCCCAAGCAAGACCTGCTCAAGGCCATGTCATTCCTGTCCATCCCGGCCCTGCTGGGTCCGGTGATCGGCCCGCCGCTGGGCGGCTTCATGGTCACCTATATGTCGTGGCACTGGATTTTTCTGATCAACATCCCCATCGGCGTGCTGGGTATTGCGCTGGTGCTGCGCTATGTATCTGAAATCAAGGAAGCATCCGCCCCGCGGCTGGACTGGCTGGGCTTTCTGCTCAGCGCGGTGTGCCTGGCCGCGCTGGTCAGCGGCTTTGAAGCCATCGGCCGCGACATCATGCCGCTGCCCATGTTGCTGGGCCTGATCGCCGTGGGCGCCGCATGCGGTTTTCTGTACGCCTGGCACGCCCGGCGCATCGACCACCCCATCATCGACCTGTCCTTGATGCGGATTCCCACCTTTGCCATCTCGACGCTGGGCGGCAACCTGTGCCGCTTTGCGGTGGGCGCCACCCCCTTCCTGCTGGCCATGCTGCTGCAAGTGGGCTTTGGCCTGACCCCGTTTTCTGCCGGCCTCATCACCTTTGCCAGCGCCGCCGGCGCCCTGCTGATGAAATTCGTGGCCACGCCCATCGTCCGCCACTTCGGTTTCCGGCGCGTGCTGACCGTGAACGCCCTGTTGACCGGCGTGTTCATCATGGTCTGCGCCACCTTCACGCCCACCACGCCGGTGTGGCTGATGATCGCCATTTTGCTTGTCGGCGGCTTCTTCCGGTCGCTGCAATTTACCGGGGTAAATACGCTAACCTATGCCGACATCCCGCCGTCCCAGATGAGCCGCGCCAGCAGCTTTGCCGCCATGGCGCAGCAACTGGGCATCAGCCTGGGCGTGGGCGTGGCCGCGGTGACGCTGAACGTCAGCATGACGTTGCGCGGCGCCGAAACGCTGGCGATCAGCGACGTCGTCGCCGGCTTTATCGTCATCGGGCTGATGTGCATGGTCTCGACCCTTTCCTTTAGACGCCTCGATCCGCAAGCCGGGGCACACCTGAACGGCGCCAAAAAAAGTGACGACGAATGAATTTGTCCTAGCCCTGGACCAGGGCACGACCAGCTCCCGAGCCATCGTGTTCGACCGCGAATGCGTGGTCCGCGGTGTCGGCCAGCGTGAATTCCGCCAGCACTACCCCCGGCCCGGCTGGGTTGAACACGACGCCAACGAAATTTGGCACAGCCAACTGGACGTGGCCCGCGAGGCCCTGCGCAACGCCGGCGCCACCGCCGCCGACGTGGCCGCCATCGGCATCACCAACCAGCGCGAAACCACGCTGATCTGGGAACGCGCCACCGGCCGCCCGCTGGCCCGCGCCATCGTCTGGCAAGACCGCCGCACTGCCCCGCTGTGCGACCAGTTGCGCCGCGACGGCCACGCCGACTTCCTGCAATCGCGCACCGGCCTCGTCGTGGACGCCTACTTCTCCGGCACCAAGCTTGCCTGGCTGCTGGACCACGTGCCCGGCGCCCGCAAGATGGCCGAACGCGGCGAACTGGCATTCGGCACCGTCGACACCTGGCTGATCTGGCAACTGACAGGCGGCGCCGTCCACAGCACCGATTGCAGCAACGCGTCGCGCACCATGCTGTTCGACCTGCACACGCAAGACTGGAACGACGACATCCTGGCCTTGCTGAACATCCCGCGCAGCGTGCTGCCCAAGATCGCGCCCAGCAGCGCCGTCGTGGGCGACGCCCTGCCCGAATGGCTGGGCGGTTCGATCCCCATTGCGGGCGTAGCCGGCGACCAGCAGGCCGCCACCTTCGGCCAGGCCTGCTTCACGCCCGGCATGGCAAAGAACACCTACGGCACCGGCTGCTTCATGCTGATGAACGTCGGCGACCAACCGGTGCAATCCAAGAACCACCTGCTGTCCACCGTGGGCTGGGGCCTGCCCCAAGCCGACGCCGGCAAGTGGAAGCCCACCTACATGCTGGAAGGCGGCGTGTTCGTCGCCGGCGCCGCCGTCCAATGGCTGCGCGACGGCCTGGGCATCATCCAGCGTTCCGAAGAAATCGAATCCCTGGCCGCCAGCGTCTCCGACACCGACGACGTCTTCATGGTGCCCGCTTTCGCCGGCCTGGGCGCCCCCCACTGGGACCCTTACGCCCGTGGCACCCTGGTCGGCCTGACCCGCGGCACCACCCGCGCCCACATCGCCCGCGCCACACTGGAATCCATCGCCCTGCAAAGCGCTGAATTGCTGACCTGCATGAACGGCGACAGCGGCATCGCGCTGACCGAACTGCGCGTAGACGGCGGCGCCGCCCGCAACGACCTGCTGATGCAAATGCAAGCCGACCTGCTAGGCGTCCCCGTCGTCCGCCCCCGCGTGCCCGAATCCACCGCCCTGGGCGCCGCCGGCCTGGCGGGCCTGGCGGTAGGCTTCTGGAGCAACCTGGAAGAGTTCGCCTCCAAATGGCAGGCCGAACGCACCTTCACCCCCACCTGGCCCCAAGCCGTACGCGACGCCAGAATGAAACGCTGGCGCCAAGCCGTAGACCTCTCCAAAGGTTGGAGCGCG
>NZ_LBHW02000050.1:0-36108 GCF_001005835.2 Achromobacter sp. LC458 | reverse complement strand
CGCCGATATCGAAGTCCTCACGCAAACTTAAAAAAATTGTGATAACTGGCCGCCCGTGGATTGGCGACAATGGCGGTATTCCTACCCCCGAGCCGCCCATGGACACCCCCCGCCGCGTGTTGATTGTTGAAGACGACGCCCACATTGCCGAATTGCTGCGCCTGCACCTGCGCGACGAAGGCTACGAGGTGGAACACGCCGCCGACGGCAACGACGGCATGCGTCGCCTGGAAGAGGGCAACTGGGACGCGCTGGTGCTGGACCTGATGCTGCCCGGCATCGACGGTCTGGAAATCTGCAAGCGCGCGCGGGCCATGGCGCGCTACACCCCCATCATCATCACCAGCGCCCGGTCGTCCGAGGTGCATCGCATCCTGGGCCTGGAGCTGGGCGCCGACGACTATCTGGCCAAGCCGTTTTCAATGCTGGAACTGGTGGCGCGCGTGCGGGCCTTGCTGCGCCGAAGCAGCGCCATCGAACGCAATGCGCGCATCGACGCCGGCAGCCTGGCGGTGCACGGGGTGTCCATCGACCCGATTGCGCGCACGGTGGACGTGGACGACCGCCGGCTGGACCTGACGCCGCGCGAATTCGACCTGCTGCATTTCTTTGCGCGCCATCCCGACAAGGTGTTTTCCAGGATGGACCTGCTGAACCACGTGTGGGGCTATCAGCACGAAGGCTACGAACACACGGTCAACACGCATATCAACCGGCTGCGCACGAAAATCGAAGCCGACCCGTCCGACCCCCGCCGCATCCTGACGGTGTGGGGCCGGGGCTATAAATTCGCCGCCGAACCGGGCGCTGCCGGAGGCCCGACATGAAACGATTTACCTTGACCCAACGCCTGTCCGCCGTGTTTGCGATGCTGCTGCTGGCGTGCTGCGGCGCATCGGCGTGGTTGCAGATCGCCGCCAACTCCCGCTATGAACAAGAGGTGGTGCAGCGCCTGTCCAGCGGGCTGGCGCAACACATCGCGGGCACCACGGAATTGATGGATGCCAACGGCTGGAAGCCCGACGCCGTGCGTTCGCTGTTCGACATGCTGATGGCGGTGAACCCGGCCGTGGAGGTCTATCTGCTGTCCAACGACGGGCGCATCGTGGGCGATGCCGCGCCGGCGGGCCAGATCAAGCGCGCGCAGGTGGACCTGGCCCCGGTCAAGCATTTGCTGGCGGGCGGCATGCTGCCGATCGTGGGCGACGACCCGCGCAGCCAGGACGGCCAAAAGGTGTTCAGCGCTGCGCCGGTGCGCGTGGGTGGGCAGGAAAAAGGCTACGTTTACGTGGTGCTGCAAGGGCAGGCGCACGACGCGCTGGCGATGGCGGTGTCGCGTAGTTCCGTGTTGCGCACCACGTTGTGGTCGATTGCGCTGGTGGCCTTGTTGGGGCTGGTGGCGGGCTTGACGGCGTTTGCGCTGATCACGCGGCCACTGCGCGAGTTGACGCGAGCGGTACGCGCATTCGAGGGCGATGACGGCAAGGCGCTGGCCGCGCTGGGCCGGCCGGGCGATGACACCGACACCAGCCAGGACGAAATCTCGGTGTTGCGCCGCAGCTTCGTGCAGATGGGTCGACGCATTTCCGACCAATGGCGCGAACTGACGCGGCAGGACCAGCAGCGGCGCGATCTGGTGGCCAATATCTCGCATGACCTGCGCACGCCGCTGACGTCGTTGCATGGCTATCTGGAAACGCTGCGCCTGAAAGAAGACATCCTGAACCCCGGCGAGCGGCGCCGCTATCTGGACATCGCGCTGGGGCAAAGCCGCAAGGTGGGGCGTCTGGCGCAAGAGCTCTTCGAACTGGCGCGGCTGGAGTCCGGGCTGGTGCGGCTGGAGCCAGAAACGTTTTCCTTGCCGGAGCTGGTGCAGGACGTCATGCAAAAGTTCGAGCTTGCCGCCGAGGCCCGCCAGCAACAGCTAAGCACCGACATTCCGCAGGCGCTGCCGCTGGTGCGGGCAGACCTGGGGCTGATCGAACGCGTGCTGACCAACCTGCTGGACAACGCCATCCGGCACAGCCCGCCGGGCAGCCGCATCGATTTGCAGCTGGGCGTGGCGCAGAACCGGGTGCAGGTGCAGGTCAGCGATACGGGCCAGGGCATACCGGAAGAACTGCGCACGGGCTTGTTTACGCGCGCCTCGGCGCTGAACCGCGGGCCGCGCGATGGCGGCGGCTTGGGGCTGGTAATCGTGCAGCGCATCCTGCAACTGCACCAAAGCGAGATCCGGCTGGTGGAACGCCCGGAGCCGGGCGCGGTGTTTCAGTTTGATCTGTCGGCGGCGCGATAGGGGCGGGCCCCGATGCCCCTAGACGCGCGCCATTGAATCAGCGGCCTACGCCGCTGCCGGCATCTGCCCGTGCAGCAGATAGTCCATCAGCTCGCGCACCGAACGCATCGCGCTGCCGAAGGGCAGCTTGGACGCACCCCTGAAGAACAACCCACGGCTGACTTCGCCGCGTAGCGCGGCGGCCAGCTTCAGGTCGATGCAGAATTGCCCAAAGCGTGACAGGCCATCGCGCAGGCCGCACTGCGTCAGGCAGTCCATGCGCTGGCTGCAACGGCGTGGATCGCAGCGCGTGCCGGCTTGCAGCGTTTTTTCTTGCCGCAGATAGCGTGTCAACCACGGCGTGGCCACGGCGCGCGCGGGCAGGCCGGCCACGCTGGTGAATTCGGCCAGCTGGGTGGGGTCGGCATCAATCAGTACGCGTTTGAAATTCTCGTGCGCATCGCCCTCGTGCGTGACGGCAAACGCGGTGCCCACCTGCACGCCGTCGGCCCCGTGCGCCAGCCAATGCCGCACCTGGTCGTGGCTGCCCACGCCGCCGGCCACGATCAGCTTGGGCGCGTCTTGCCCCAGTTGCAGTTCGTCGAAAAGCGTGTGGCATTCGGCCAGCACGCGCTGGAAATCAAAGCGTTCGTCGTGGACATCGTCCAGCCGCGCCGCGCCCAGATGGCCGCCCGCGTAGCCGGGATGCTCGATCACCACGGCGTCGGCCATGCGGCCTTTCTTCATCCATTTTTTCAGCACGACGGCCACGCCACGTGACTCCGACAGAATCGGAACCAAGGCCACGTTTGGGAAGTCGGCCGTCATTTCCGGCAGGTCCATGGGCAAGCCCGCGCCCATCACGATGGCCTGCGCGCCGCTTTCGCAAGCCTGCCGCACTAGCGCCGGGTGGCCGCGCACGGCCTTCATGACGTTCACCGCCACCACGCCCCGGCCCTGGGCCGTGTCCAGCGCGGCGCGCACTTCCCGGTCCAGCGCCAGCAGGTTGACGCGGTCGATCAAGTCGCGGTCGTTGCACTTGTCTGTCTGCTCAAGCAGATCGGGATGGTGGTGGCGCAAATCGATGCTGGCGATGGTGCCCACCGCATTCTGGGCGGCGACGGCTCCCGCCAGCCGATGCGCGGACACGCCGACGCCCATGCCGCCCTGCACGATGGGCAGCAGTTCGCGGCCGGCGAGTTTGAGTGATTTGAACCACGTCATGTGTAAAGCCTTTCCTCTGGTCAAGTGGACAGAGGCTAGAGCAAGGCATGACGGGTCGCCTTGCGCAGGATCAAGCGGCGGGCAATGCCGCGCGGCGGGCGCTTCGGCCTTCAGCCCACGCGGCCCGTCAGGCGGCGCGCGGCGTTCAGCACATGGCTAAGGTGATCGGGGTTGTAGCGGTGCGCGGGCGCGGTCAGCGTGACGGCCGCCGCGATGCCGCCCGACAGCAGGAACACGGGCGCCGAGATGCCCGCCACTTCGTTCAGGCGGTCGCCCATTGCCGCGAAATAACCGTCCTTGCGAATGCGCGCGTACAGCGCCTGTTCGGGGCCTGGCGCGTTACCCAGGATGTCGTCGAACGCCGTCAACACGCGCCCGCCGCTGCCCCGTTCCAGCGGCAGCAAATCGCCCGCGCGGATGTGGTCGCGCACCGGGTGAGGCGAGTCCACGCGATACAGGCACAGACGCGCATCGCCTTGGCGTACGTGATACGCCGCGCTTTCGCCGGTTGCGGCCACCAGGTCGCGCAACACCGGCACCACCACATGTTCAAGGGAAAACGAAGCCGAATAGATCCCATGCAAGCGCGCCACTTCGGGTCCCAGCGCATAGCGACCATCGTCCAGGCGCTGTATCCATTGCGCGTGTTCCAGCGAGGCCAGCAGGCGCAACACCGTGCTTTTGTACAGGCGGGTCCGTTCGGCCAGCTCGCCCAAGGACAGCGTGCGATCGCTGGGCGTGAACACGGCCATCAGGCTCAGCGCGCGGTCTACCGCCGCCACGCCACCGGCAGCGGCGTCGGCATCGGCAACGGATTCGGTTGCGGCTTTACGCGGCATGGCGAACCTGCCAGGTGATGGCCGGGCTATGCGGCACGGCAGAGGGAAGGGCGATCGGCATATTCCATCCTTTAGAACGACAGGCGCCGCCATTGTAGGCACAGCGCGATGCGGCAACGTGCCGCGTCCCCGGCCCGCCGTGATTTCTACCCGGCAACCCGCTTGACAGGGTTTTTCGCATCGTCTTTAATTCCACAGGAAAGAACGTCATTCTATAAGATAGAACATACAAAGCCACAAGGAGACATCGTCATGTCGGATTCCAGCCCCCACGACGGGCACGTGCTGATCAGCGAGGTAGGCCCGCGAGACGGCTTGCAGTCCGTGTCGACCACCATGGCGACCGAGGACAAATTCCGCTGGATCGACGCGCTGGTTGCCGCCGGCGTGCGTGAAATCGAAGTGGCTTCGTTCGTGCCCGCGCGCTTGCTGCCGCAAATGGCGGACGCCGCCGAAGTCGTGGCGTACGCCGCGCGTATCCCCGGCCTGACGGTGATGGCCTTGGTGCCTAACCTGCGCGGCGCCGAGGCCGCGTTGCGGGCCGGCGTGCACAAGCTGACCATGCCGGTATCGGCCAGCCGCGCGCATTCTCTGGCCAACGTGCGCAAGACCCCCGAAGAAATGGTCGAGCAAGTGCGCGCCATTGCCGCGCTGCGCGACGAACTCGCGCCCGCGGTCAAGCTTGAGGCCGGCATCTCTACCGCGTTCGGTTGCACCCTGCAAGGCCTGGTGCCGGAAGACGAGGTCATCCACCTGGCCGCGATGTGCGTGGCGGCGGGCGCCGATGAATCGGGCTTGTCGGACACTGTCGGCCACGCCAACCCGGCGCAGGTGCGCCGCTTGTTCCGCCGCTTGCGCGCGGAACTTGGCGCCAAGGCCGGCGCCGCGCACATGCACAACACGCGGGGCCTGGGCCTGGCCAATTGCCTGGCGGCGTGGGACGAAGGCGTGCGCACGTTCGACAGTTCGCTCGGTGGCTTGGGCGGCTGCCCCTACGCGCCCGGCGCGTCGGGCAATGTCGTCACGGAAGACCTCGTCTTCATGTTCGAGGCCATGGGCGTGCGCACCGGCATCGACCTCGAAAAAATCATCGCGGCGCGCCAGCCGCTGGCCGCCGGCCTGCCCGGCGAACCGCTCTACGGCATGACGCCCGACGCGGGCTTGCCCCTGGGCTTTGTTCAGGCTCGCTGAGGCCATCCGTTCATCCCTTTTCGCAATCAAGGTGCATCACCCATGACTAGCCGTGCAACGTCCCGCCTTCCGTACGAAGGCATCCGCGTCGTCGAATTCACCCACATGGTGATGGGGCCGACCTGCGGCATGCTGCTGGCGGACCTGGGCGCGGAAGTCATCAAGGTCGAACCGATAGGCGGCGACACCACGCGCCGCCTGCTGGGATCGGGCGCGGGCTTCTTTCCCATGTTCAACCGCAACAAGAAAAGCATCGCGCTGGATCTGAAACAGCCCGAAGGCGTAGAAGCCGCGTTACGCCTGATCGACACCGCCGACATCGTCAGCGAAAACTTCAAGGCGGGCGTGATGCAAAAGCTGGGCCTGGACTACGCCACGCTGAAAGCGCGCAACCCCCGGCTGATCTACGTCAGCCACAAGGGCTTTTTGCCGGGCCCTTACGACAACCGCACGGCGTTGGACGAAGTGGTGCAGATGATGGGCGGGCTGGCCTACATGACCGGCCGCGCCGGCGACCCGCTGCGCGCGGGTTCCAGCGTGAACGACATCATGGGCGGCATGTTCGGCGCGATGGGCGCCATGGCGGCGCTGGCCCAGCGCGAGCACACGGGCGTGGGCACCGAAGTGCAGGCCTCGCTGTTCGAGAACAACGTGTTCCTGGTTGGCCAGCACATGATGCAGTACGCCATGACGGGCCGCGCGCCCGCGCCGATGCCCACCCGCATTTCCGCGTGGGCGGTGTACGACGTGTTCACCGTCAAGGACGGCGAGCAGATTTTCCTGGCCGTGGTCAGCGACAAGCAGTGGGACATTTTCTGCCGCGCCTTTGGCCTGGAGGAATGGTTGTCGGACCCGCGCCTGGTCAGCAATAACGACCGAGTACGCGCCCGCGAATGGCTCATGCCCTTGCTGCGTTCGCATCTGGCCGGCCATAGCGCGGCGGCGCTGGCCGCGCGCTTTGAAGCAGAAGGCTTGCCCTTTGCGCCCATCACGCGGCCCGAGCAACTGTTTGACGATCCGCACCTGAACGCCACCGGCGGGCTGGCGCCCATCACGCTGCCCGACGGGCGCGAGAGCTTCGTGCCGCTGGCCCCTTTGACGCTGGACGGGCGGCAACCCCCCATCCGCTTGCAGCCGCCGGCTGTGGGCGAACACACCGACGCGCTGTTGCGGGCGGTGGGCTATCGCGACGACGAGATCGCGGCCTTGAAGGCAAGGCGCATAACAGAAGGAGACCAACCATCATGATCACGCTGACCCGACGCTCGTTTTTGGGCGCAACGCTTTGCGCGGCCGCGCTGCCGCTGCGGCTGCATGCCGCGTCCGCCTATCCCGACGGCCGGCCCATCCGGTTGATTGTTCCGTACACGCCGGGTGGCGGCACCGATTCCGTGGCGCGCGCCATCGCGGCCAAGATCACGGGGGCCGCCGGCTGGTCCGTGGTGGTGGAAAACCGGCCGGGCGCGGGCGGCAATATCGGCATGGACTACGTGGCCAAGACGCGCCCGGACGGCTTCATGCTGGGCCTGGGCCAAACCGCCAACCTGGCGATCAACCCGGCGCTGATGGCCAAGATGCCCTTCGATGCCGCCAAGGATTTCGCGGCGGTCGCCATGGTGGCGTCCTTGCCGGTGGTGCTGGTCGTGAAGGCCAACGCGCGCTGGAACACGCTGGCCGATCTGGTCAAGGAAGCGCGCGCGCAGCCCGGCAACATCAAGCAGGCGCTGGCCGGTTCGGGCACCGTGGGCCACCTGGCGGGCGAGCTGTTGGCGTATCAGGCCAAATTCCAGGTGCTGAACGTGCCGTACCGAGGCGCGGCGCCGGCCCTGAACGACCTGCTGGGCGAGAACACCGACTACATGTTCGCCACGCCGCAAGCCGCGCAGGAAATGCTGAAAGGCAAGGTGCTGCGCCCCTTGGCGGTTACGTCGCGCGAACGCCTGTCCATCCTGCCCGACGTGCCGACCGTGGCCGAATCCGGCTTCGACGGTTTCGAGGCCGTGGACTGGAAGGCGCTGGTGGCCCCGGCCGGCACGCCACCCGAGATCATTGCCCAGGTCAATGGCGTCGTGGAAAAGGTGCTGGCCGACCCTGCCACCATCGCCATGTTCACGGCGGAAGGCAGCAAGCCGATGGGCGGGTCACCCCAGTCCGCGCAGCAATACATTCTGGACGAACAACAGAAGTGGGCGCGCTTGATCCGCGAAGCCAATATCCAGACCGCGGCGTGATGCGGACGCGGGGCCACAGAAGCCAACAGGAGACAACATCATGACTACGCTTTTCACGCGCAGCGCCGCCGTGCGCCGCGCGCTGCTCGCCGTTGCGGCGGCGCTGGCCTGGGTGCCGGCCCACGCGGCCGACGACGCCGCCAACTGGCCCGACAAGCCCGTGCGCCTGGTCGTTCCTTATTCCCCGGGCGGCACGACGGACTACGCCGCGCGGCAGGTGGCGCAGAAGCTGTCCGAGGCCACCGGCAAGACCTTCATCGTGGACAACAAGACCGGGGCGTCGGGAACTATCGCTACGCAGGAAGTGGCGCGGTCCGCGCCCGACGGCAGCACGTTCCTGGTCACCGACACCACGTACACGATGCTGCCGCTGCTGTTTTCCAAGCTGCCTTGGGATTATCAGAACGACCTGGTCCACGTTAGTGAAATCATCGAAACGCCCTTGGTGCTGCTGGTTCCCGAGAAGTCCCCGTACAAAACGATGGACGCGTTGATCGCGCAGGCCCGCAAGGCGCCCGGCACGCTGAACTACGGGTCGGGCGGGCAGGCCAGCTCTACCCACCTGGCCGCCGAGATGTTCAAGAGCGAAGCGCAGGTGTCGCTGACCCACATTCCGTATCGCGGCGCGGGCGCGGCGTTGTCCGACCTGATGGCCGGGCAGATCGACCTGTTGATCACGGCCGCGCCCACGGCCATCCCGCCGGTGCAGGGCGGCCGGGTGCGCGCGTTGGCCGTCACGGGCGCCACGCGGCTGGCGGCGTTGTCGGACGTGCCGACCTTCGCGCAGGCGGGGCTGCCGTCGTATCAAGTGCTGAACTGGTTTGGCCTGGCCGCGCCTAAAGGCACGCCGCCGGCCATCGTCAACAAGATGAACCAGCTGGTGACTCAGGTGATGAGCGAGCCGGCCATGCAGGAAAACATGGCGCGGCAAGGCGCCCGGCATCGGTCCCTGCCCGTGGCGCAATTTGGCGCCTATTTGCAGGACCAGGTGCGCTTGTGGGCCGACGTGGGCAAACGCGTGGGCATCAAGCCCGAATAATGCGGACTAGGGGGAAGACAGCATGTGGAATCTGAACTTCGCGCCGCCGGTGGTGATCGAAGCGCGCGTTATCGCCGCCATGCCCGCCGCGTTACGGTTGCCTCGGCGCAGCGCGTGGGCCGACGCCAACAAGGCGGGGCATATCGTGGATTGCTTTCTTGAGGGGCCGGTGTTCGGCGCCGACGGCGCGCTGTACGTAACGGATATTCCACATGGCCGCATCCTGCGCGTGGATGGCGACAACGATTGGTGCGTGGTGGCCGAAACGGGCGGCTGGCCCAACGGGCTGGCGCGCCATCGCGACGGCAGCCTGTGGGTGGCCGATTACCTGCTTGGTATTTTGCGATGCGACCCGGCCACGGGTCAGGTCGACACGGTGCTGGGCGAACGCAACAGCGAATCCTTCAAGGGCGTGAACGATCTGGTGTTTGACCGCGCCGGCCGGCTGTACTTTACCGACCAGGGGCAGACGGGGTTGCACGATCCGCATGGCCGCGTGTATCGCTATGATCCGGCCAGCGGTCGCCTGGACCTGCTGCTGGCCAATGCGCCGAGCCCGAACGGGATTGCGCTGGACGCGAATGAACAGGTGCTGTTCGTGGCCATGACCCGTGCCAACCAGGTGTGGCGCGGCCCGTTGATGCGCGACGGCTCGTTATCGAAGATGGGGGCGTTTCGCACCTTCTTCGGCACCAGCGGGCCGGACGGGTTGGCCAGCACGCCGGCGGGTGGCTTGCTGGTGGCGCACGCCAGCCTGGGCGGCGTCTTCGTGCTGAACGCGGGGGGCGAAGTCACCCACTTCTTGAAAAGCCCGATTGCCGGCAGCACGGTGACCAATGTAGCAATACGCCCCGATGGCGGCGCCGTCGTCATGACGGAATCCGCGACCGGGGCGATTCTTGAAGCGCCGTTGCCGGCGTAAGGGTACGGGCCGCGAAGCGGGGCAGGCTGGGACGCGGGACGGACTGGGAAGCGATTTCGGGATTCGGGGGATCAGCCGCTTAGCCGATCCCCCGATCCCGCGATCCCCCGACCCCCCAGATCACGCCATCAACTTCACGATGGCCGGCACCGACAGCACCGCCGTGTAGTAACCCATGAACTGCACGCCGGTGTTAAAGCCGAACAGGCGCGACAGCAAGCCGCCGAACAGGCCCATCGTCAGGATCACCAGCAGGCCCAGGAACTGGCCTTCCCAGATGCTGATCACGATGATCAGGCCCACGAACGTGGCGATGATGGCTTCGTGGCTGACGCGGCGCGACACGAACAGCGCGGCGCGGCGCGCGAAGTTCATGGCAAACGGGTATGACACCACGGCCGCCAGCAGCACGGCCAGCATGCCGTAGCCCAGGAATTCCCAGTGATTCAGCAGGTTGTGCAAGTTGTGCGTCTGGCCCGTGGCCGCGTCCACCGTGAAGCGGGGCGGGGCGTTGAACAGCGGTGCCGCCGGGCCCGCCGCCACGGGGCTGAGCGGCAGGCCGAAGGCGATCAGCGGAATCAGCGCTTCGGCGATGTAGGTGGCTTCGGTGACGCCATTGCGGGCTGACAGCACGGTGGTCAGCCGGTGGTACGCGTGCTTGATACGCGAGCCCACCAGCTCGCCCAGCACCACCGTCATGGCGACGGGGCTGAACACGAACGTGGCGCTGGAGATGGCGGCAGTGGCCAGCGTCCAGCGGGTCTGCGTGCGGTCCATGACCTTGAGCGGGTTGGGGAAATAGCCCGACCAGCCCTTGACGTCGGGCGCCAGCGAAAACGTGCGCACCTTCTCGCGCATCATCTTCGCGCGGCCCATCGGCGAAATCACGGTGAACAGGTCGGCAATCAGCGGGCCGATGGCGATGCCCAGGAAGTAGCTGATGCTGAGCTTGACGCCGTACTTTGCCGTCAGGCTTTGCAAGGCAATGATCACCACCACGAACGGCACCAGCAGCGCGACCGCCGCCCAGCGGCCTGCCGAGAAATACGCGATCAGCACGGCGGCGGCCAGGAAGATCCACGGCGCCGACTTGGTGATGGCCGCGCCAAACGGCGCCAGCAGCACGGCGAACAACACGGCCAGCGGCACGGCCACAAAGGCGGCCACGATGGCGCCGGACACCATCTTGCGCAGCGCGATGTGCGGCACGCCCAGCTTGCGCAACATGTTCGCGTCTTGCAGCAAAGGTGTTGCCAGCGTGTCGCCGGGGATGCCCAGCAACGCGGTGGGCACGGCATGCGTCATGTGCTTGGCCACGGCGCCGGCCAGAAAGAAGGTGAACACGCCGGCGGGCGGCACGCCCAGCAGCACCACCAGCAAGGTCAGCGGGGCAAGCGTGGTGGTTTCGTCGGTGCCGGACACCAGGCCGATGGCCGCGAACACCACTGCGCCCAAGAGGCCCATGGCGGCAGCCACCATGATTTGTTCAAGCAGGATCGGGTCGCTCATGCCAGCGCCTCCTTGGACGAGCCTTGCGGCGAGGCGGTGGGGGAAGTGGTGGTGGAGACCGTGGTGGCCGTGGTGGGCGGGGGCGGCGGTTCGGTGAACAGGTCGTACAGGCCCAGCTCTTTCAGTTCGCGCACGACGGGTTCGGGCAGGTCGGCCAGCGAGCCCAGGCCGCCCGGCTGGTCCGCCAGTTCGGCCAGCACTTCGGCGCGCCAGGCAGGGTCGTGCGTCGAGGTGTGTTCGATGACTTCACGCTTGGGCGGGAACAGGCGGGCGCAGATCACGCCCGCGATCACGCAGCCGGCCAGGCCGGCCAGCATGGCGTAGGCGTGCGCCAGTTCGGGCGACGCCACCATGCCGCGCAGCCAGCGGCTGGCGGCAAAAAATCCGGTCACGCTGATGGCGATGCCAATGCCGATGGCCCAGGCCAATTGGCGCAGGTCGACGGTGTCGCTCCATACCTCTGCCAGGCGCCAGGATGGCGCGGGCGATTTTGGTTCCATGTCTCTCTCCGTTGGGGGGGCGGGCGGCGCGGTCGGGGCCGCGCACGCCTCTGTTCTTATGACTGTGTGCTGCTCACTGCTCATTGCTCATCGCTCATCGCTCATCGCTTATTGCTTAGGGCTTTGTGCTTCCTGCCTGCCGCTTACTGCTTGCGCAATTCCTCCAGCAGGGCCAGCGCGCGGTCGGTGCGCACGTCTTTTTCCGCCGCCATGCGCTTGGCCACGGTGTCGATCTCGGCGCCCACCGCGCCTGCCACCAGCGCGATGTTGCGCGCGTGCAGCGCCATGTGGCCGCGCTGAATGCCTTCGGTGGCCAAGGCCCGCAGCGCGCCCAGATTCTGCGCCAAGCCCACGGCCACCGCCACCTGGCCCAGCTCATCCGCCGAGCGCACGTCCATGATCTTCAACGCCAGGCGCGCCAGCGGATGCGTCTTGGTCGCGCCGCCCACCAGGCCCACGGGCATGGGCATTTCGATGGTGCCGACCAAGGCGCCGGACGTGTCTTTTTCCCATTGCGTCAACGACGTATAGCGGCCCGAACGCGCGGCGTAGGCATGCGCGCCGGCTTCCACCGCGCGCCAGTCGTTGCCGGTGGCGACGATGACCGGGTCGATGCCGTTCATGATTCCCTTGTTGTGCGTCGCGGCCCGGTACGGGTCCACCGCGGCGAACGTGTAGGCGTCCAGCACGCCTTCGATGATCTCGGCGCCGCTGCGTTCCTGGGTGTCCAGCACCTGGGGCGTCAGGCGCACGCGGGCGCGCGCCAGCCGCAGGTCGGCCAGGTTGGACAGGATGCGCAGGCGCACCGAACCGCCGGTGATTGCTTCGACCAGCGGGGCAACGGCTTCGGCCATGGTGTTGACGGTGTTGGCCCCCATGGCGTCGCGCACGTCCACGATCAGGTGCAGCACGATCATCGGGCCACGCGGTGTGTCGGCGAACACATGCACGTCTATGTCCTGGCAGCCGCCGCCCAGTTCGATCAGCACCTTGTCGCGGCTGTTGGCCAGCGTCAGGATGCGCTCGCGTTCGCGCAGCAGCGCCAGGCGCGCGCCGTGCGGGTCGGTCAGGCCCAGCACCTGGACCTGGGCGCGCATCAAGGGGCGGGTGCTGGACGTTTCAAAGCCGCCGCACTCGCGCGCCAGCTTGGCCATGTACGACGCCGCGGCCACCACCGACGGTTCTTCAACCGCCATGGGCACCAGCACGTCGCGGCCGTTGACCTGGAAGTTGCCGGCCACACCCATCGGCAGTTCGAACGTGCCGATGACGTTTTCGATCATGCCGTCGGCGCGGTCCAGCGCCAGCGCGCCTGGCCGGGCCAGCAGTTGCTGTTCTTCGGGCGTCAACGAAGCGGCTTTGGCAATGACGCCAAGGCGGTCGGCGGGGGTCAGTGCGCGGAAGTTGGGTAGGCGTGAATCGGCCACGATGGCAGGTCTCCGTATCGGTATTAGGTGGCCTGATTCTAGGTAAACTGTACCGCTATTGAGAGGTACAGTTTTGCCAAACAGTACCATCGCACTGCACCAATTTTGCGTAGCGCCCGGCGCAAGAATGCACCTATGGAAGACTCAGCCATGACTGGAAGACGGCCGCGCGCGGCCCCCATTGCCGAAAGTTTGGCCAAGCTGATCGGCCAGCAGATTGCCGATGGCGTGTACCGGCCTGGCGACAAGCTGCCGTCGCTGCGCGAGCTATCGCAGTTGCATCGCTACGCCAAGAACACGGTGGTGGTGGCGTTTGAAATGCTGGTGGCGCAGGGGCTGGTGGAACCGCGCCGGGGCTCCGGCTTTTTCGTGCTGGACGGCGGCTACACGCGCAAGGCGGCGGATGAAGAACCGGGCCAGTTGAGCCGCGCCATGGACATCGTCTGGCTGATGCGCGAACAACTCAAGACGCAGCCCGATGCGGTGCAGGCGGGCGACGGCTTTCCGCCTGTGGAATGGCTGGCCGACATGCGCATGGACCGCTATCACCAGAAGGTGGTGCGCACGGGGCTGGGCGCCTTGTTCCGCTATGGCAGCCGTTTTGGCTATGCGCCCCTGCGCGAAAGCCTGGTGCGCAAGCTGGGCGACGTCGGGGTGAACGTGGCGCCGTCGCAGCTGGTGCTGACGCATGGCGCGAACGAGGCCATGGACCTGGTGATCCGCTACTTCGTGCCGCCGGGCGGTACGGTGTTGGTCGACAACCCGGGCTATTACCCCTTGTTCGGCAAGCTGAAGCTGGCGGGCGTGCGCATGTTGGGCGTGCCGCGCCTGGCGGACGGCCCCGATGTGGCCGCCCTGGAAGCCTTGTTGCAGCGCGAGAAGCCGCGCCTGTTTTTTACGCAGTCGCTGGCGCACAACCCGACCGGTTCCGATATTTCTTTGGCCAAGGCGTACAAGGTGCTGCAACTGGCCGAGCGCCACAACCTGATGATCGTCGAGAACGACGCGCTGGCGGACTTCAAGCCGACGTCGGCCGTGCGGCTGTCGGCGCTGGACCAGTTGGAACGCACGATCTACATCGGCAGCTTTTCAAAGTCGTTTTCCGCGGCGTTGCGGGTGGGCTTCATCGGCTGCAACGCGGCCTTGGCCAGCGACCTGGCCGACCTGAAGGCCTTGGTGCACGTCAGCAGTTCGGAATATTGCGAGCGCATGGTGGACGTGATGCTGCGCGACGGGCATTACGAACGCCATCTTGCGCGCTTGCGCCAGCGGCTGGAAGCGGCCACGGGCAACGCCTTGCAAGTGCTGGATTCACTGGGCGCGCAGGTGTTCGCGCGGCCGTCGCGATCGATGTATTTGTGGGCGGCGTTTCCCGGCGTGGACGATACGCTGACGCTGGCCGCCGAGCTGATGCCCGAGAAAGTCATCATGGCGCCGGGCCGCGTGTTCAGCGTGGACCCGACGGCCGTGTCGCCCTGGTCGCGGTGCAATGTGGGCGCGATCGGGTCACCGCGCTTTCACGCGACGTTGGAGGCGGCGTTGGCGCGGCGATGAGGTGGCAATGAGGTGGCAATGATGTTGCGATTAGGTGGCGGCGAGGTGGCGGCGAGGTGGCGTCATCGATACGCAAAGTCCTCAAACAGCTGCCTCATGCGCGCCTGCGCCCGTGTCGTCAACGTCCGCGCGGGCGGTGTGCCCGGCGAACTGCGCGCCGCCTGCACGGCAAAGCGCCGCACGCCACGGCGGGCCAACGCATCGGCCAGCGCCAGCAGCCGCGTTTCGTCCAGCCAATCGGGATGCCAGGTGATGCGGCATTCAAAGCTTTTGCCGGCCGACAGCAACTGCGTCAGGCACGCCATCGCCGGGCGTTGCGAATCGCGCCTGCCGGTGATGTCGTCGTAGCCTTGCGCATCGGCCTTGATGTCCAGACCCACCCAATCCAGATGGCGCAACACGTCGGCCAGACGCAGTGGATATATCCCGGCCGTATGCAAGCCAACGCGGTAACCCATGCGCCGCACATCGCGGATCAATGATGGCAGGCGCGGTTCCGATAGCGGTTCGCCACCCGAGAACACCACCGCATCCAACAGACCCGCACGGCTCTCCAGGAACGACCGCGCATCACGCCAGTCGTAGCGAGCGGTGCGGGTTTGCAGTTCGGTGTTGTGGCAGTAATGGCAGCGCCACGGGCAACCGGAAATGAACACCACCGCCGCCAGTTGCCCCGGCCAATCCACGCTGGAAAAAGGCACCAGGCCGCCGATGGCCGGCGCATGCCGGGGCAGGGCTTCGGCAACCGGTTGCGGCGGCGCGCAGTAGGCCGGCCTGACGGCCAGCCTGCGCGTGCCGGGCTGGGTGTATTCCGCTGCGCCCTCAGGCGCGTTGCTCGACGAAGAAGCGGCGTTCATTGAATTCGCCTTGTTTGCCGGTGTTGAAGGAAGCAACGGGGCGGTGATACCCCATTACGCGGGTCCAGACTTCGCAGCGCACGCGCTGGCTGTCGTCCAGCGACAAGATCGGGCTATCGTCAGCGTTGGCGCGGGTGACAGCAGCGGCGCGGGCGGGCAGGGTCAAGGTTTGCATCGGGAAACTCCTTGCATCGGGGAAAGGTTGACAATCAAAGCTGGCGATCACGCATCACGCATCAAGCATCACGCATCACACATCACACATCGCGCATCAGGCACCAAGCATCAAGCCCCCGCGCAGCACGCGGCCTGTCTGGCCAGCAGTTCGGCGTCGCACTTGGGGCAAAACTCGTGGTGCCCGGCCAGATAACCGTGGTTGGGGCAGATCGAAAACGTGGGCGTGACGGTGATGTACGGCAGCCGGAAATTCGACAGCGCGCGGCGCACCAGCTGCTTGCATGCCTGCGCCGACGAGACGGCCTCGTTCATGTATAGATGCAGCACGGTGCCGCCGGTGTATTTGCCTTGCAGCGTTTCTTGCAATTGCAGCGCATGAAACGGGTCGTCGGTATGGCCCACGGGCAGCTGGCTGGAGTTGGTGTAGTACGGCTGCGCGTCGGTGCCTGCCTGCAAGATGCCTGCAAAGCGCTTGCGGTCTTCGCGCGCGAATCGGTAAGTGGTGCCTTCCGCGGGCGTGGCCTCCAGGTTGTACAGGTGCCCCGTCTGTTCCTGGAATTCGGTCATGCGGGCGCGCACGCGATCCAGCAATCGCACGGCCAGCGCGTGGCCGGCCGGCGTGGTGACGTCGTCCGCGTCGTTGGTGAAGTTGCGGATCATCTCGTTGATGCCGTTCACGCCCAAGGTGCTGAAGTGGTTGCGCAGCGTGCCCAGGTAGCGGCGCGTATACGGATACAGGCCTTCGTCGATATAGCGTTGCACCACGGCGCGCTTGGTTTCCAGCACGTCGCGGCCCAGGTCCAGCAGGGTGTCCAGGCGCTGCATCAAGCGGGCTTCATCGCCCTGGCTGGTGTAGCCCAGCCGCGCGCAATTGACCGTCACCACGCCGACTGAACCGGTCTGCTCGGCGGACCCAAACAAGCCGTTGCCGCGCTTGAGCAATTCGCGCAGATCCAGTTGCAGGCGGCAGCACATGGACCGGACCATATGCGGTTCCAGGTCGGAGTTCAGGAAGTTCTGGAAGTAGGGCAGGCCGTAGCGCGCCGTCATCTCGAACAGGCGGTCGGTGTTGGGATGGTCCCAGTCGAAATCCGGGGTGATGTTGTAGGTGGGAATCGGGAAGGTGAACACGCGCCCCTTGGCGTCGCCGGCCATCATCACTTCGATGTAGGCGCGGTTGATCATGTCCATTTCGTGTTGCAGGTCGCCGTAGGAAAACGGCATTTCCTCGCCGCCCACATAGGGCACTTGCTGTTGCAGGTCGGCCGGGCAAGTCCAGTCGAAGGTCAGGTTGGTGAAGGGCGTTTGTGTGCCCCAGCGGCTGGGCACGTTCAGGTTGAAAATCAGTTCCTGCATGGCCTGCTTGACGTCGGCGTAGGTCATCGCGTCGCGGCGGATGAAGGGCGCCATGTAGGTGTCGAACGAACTGAACGCCTGCGCGCCCGCCCATTCGTTTTGCAGCGTGCCCAGAAAGTTGACGATCTGGCCGATGGCCGCCGACATATGCTTGGGCGGCGTGGATTCCACCTTGCCGGGTACGCCGTTGAAGCCTTCGGTCAGCAACTGGCGCAACGACCAGCCGGCGCAATAGCCGCTAAGCATGTCCAGGTCGTGGATGTGGATGTCGCCGTCGCGATGCGCCTGGCCGGCCTCGGGCGTGAAGACGTGCGACAGCCAGTAGTTGGCCGTGACCTTGCCGGCCACGTTCAAGATCAGGCCGCCCAGGCTGTATCCCTGATTGGCGTTGGCGTTGACGCGCCAGTCGCGCCGTTCCAGGTATTCCTCCATGGCGCTTTCCACGTCCACCAGCTTGGCGCGGTCGAAAGCCACGGGCGGAACGTCGCGGGGGAGAGGGGGCTGAAGAAGCATCGCTGACACCATATGTAGTAGGGTGTCAAAACTCTATCACCACATATGGTGGGGAAAGCGGTTTTTTGCGCTGCACGGCGGCGCGATGTCAGGCGGGATTGATACGGGTCAAATGCCTAAGCGACAACGGGCAAATCGCAATATCGCGCGGGCGGGCGCCTGGCCTTAGAAGCCGATGCCGATGCCCGCCAGGGAAATGGCCATCGCCAGCGCGGCGGTGCGGGCGGCGGGGCGGGGCGCCCAAGACAGCATGCCCACCCATAGCAACGCGCCGGCGGACAGCCAACCCAGCCACGCCACCACGCCGACCGTGTTGCCCCACAGACCCACGCAGGGCAGAAGCGCCAGCGCCAGCAACAGCGCGCCGGCGCCGCGCAGCACGCGGGTGTGGCCGGCCGACGGGTCGCGTCCCCACACCTGGTCATAGTGGCGCGGCATGGCCAGGCTCAGGCACGCCATGCCGGAATAGGTCAACAGCAATGCCATCGCAATGCCAAATAGGTCGTTCGTGTTCATGCCGCGGCCTTGTGATTCGCGCGAGGGGTGCGCTGGGCAGGCGCGGAGTGCGGCTGCTTCCACAACCGGATCGCCGCCCACGCGGATAGTACGCCAATGGCGACGGCGGTCAGTTCAACGCCCGCGCTTTCCCAATCGCCACGGCCGATCTGCGCCACGGGGTGGTCGCCCAGCGTGGCAAGCGACACCATCGGCAGCAACAGGCACAAGGCGGACAGCAAGCCAAGCTGCGCGATCCACGCGGCGCGCGGGCGAGTCAGCCACGCGTGCGCCAACATCAACGCCCACAAGCCGAAAAAGCAGCGCAGTTCCCACAGCGCGCGGTTTTCCAGTGCAACGGGCAATAGCCGATTGGCCCAGAAGAAGCCGATGCACGCCACCGCCAGCCCGGCCAACGCGGCCACGTTCATGCCTTCAAACAACCGGTACATGCGCGCCGTGGCGGCGCCGAATTCATTGCCCGCCTTGGCGCGCCGTTTCACCATGAACAGCACGGCGCCCGTGCCCATCATTGCGGCACCGGCCAGCCCGCACACGAAGTACAGCCACTTCATGGCCCACCCGCCGAATGGCGCCATGTGCAGGTCGTTCATCACCTGGCGCACCATGGCGGGCGCGCCGCCGTTGACGCCGCCCGCCGGGCGCATGCGCAGCACCTGCCCGGTCGCGCCCTGGAATTCAACCATGCCCGTGGTGGCGCTGATGTTGCGCTGCGCGTCGCCGGCTTCGTTCCAGCCGTACACGGCGATGCGCATCGAGGTGTCTTCGGGGTTCTGGATGACGACGGCGCGTGCGCTTTGGCCGATCATGGCTTCGGCGCGCGCCACCATCGGTTCCAGCGGCGGCATGGACATGGCCTGACCCGTGCGCACCGGTTTTTCCTCGCCCTGCATTTCGGCCAGATACAGGCGCATGGCATCCATGCCGGCGCCGTAATGCGCGGCGACCGGCGCGGGCATCAGTTGCGCGCTGGATATCACGATGCCGGTGTACGCAATCATGAATTGAAAGGGCAGCGTCAATACCGCCACCGCGTTGTGCGCGTCCAGCCACGAGCGCTGGCCCTTCTTGGCGCGGAAGGTGAAAAAGTCCTTGAAGATGCGCTTGTGCGTGACCACGCCCGACACCAGCGCCACCAGCATCGCCATCGTCGCAAAGGCCACCACCCACACGCCGAAACGGCTTTCATGCAGCATGTAGTGGAAGTTCACGAAATGCGTGCCGCCCAACGTGGCGCGGCCTTCGTCGTCGTGGTGATCGGCTAGCTCGGCGCCCGTCTCGGGGTCCAGCTCGGCGTCGGCGTACAGGCCGTTCTTGTCGAACCAGTAGACGGACAAGCCGTTGTCATGGCCCCGGTTAACGGGCCAGAACTCCCACATGCCCGCGCCCGCGTGATGCTTGGCCATGTAGCCCACCGCCAGATCCAGCCGGCGCGCGCGGTCCACCGGCGCGCTGGCCTGGGCCGCCGACGCCGCTTCGGCGGCCTGGTGCTCGGGCGTCATCCAGTGGGTGATGGGTTCGGCGAAAAGGGCTAGCGAACCGGTCAGGAACACCGTGTACAGCAGCCATGAAAACCATAGGCCGACCCAGGTGTGCAGCCAGGCCATTGACAGGCGAAAACCGGATTTCAGAGGGAGCCTCTTATCGTTGATTGCCGCCGCGAGCCGGCCGGCAAGGATCTTGTATTGAGAATGGTTCCAATTCTAAGCGAATCGGGGACGCTGTTGTGGCGCGTTGTGGCGTCGGATGGGCACGGCGCTTGCTGAAGGACCGTTTCATGCTGGCAGGTGCGCGCTCGCGGGCCGGGGCCGGCATGAATCCCCATGGACACAAGGAGCCCCTGATGAAACGCAAAGCGGCAAATGCCAAACAAATCAACGAATTGCTTTACCAGGCCCTGGAAACCGAGATCGGCGGCTTGACGGTGTATGAAACCGCCGTGTCCTGTGCCGTGAATGAAGACCTGAAAAAAGAGTGGAAGGAATACCTGGAAGAAACGCGGACGCACCAACGTGTGCTTTTGACCGTGTTTGAACAACTGGGACTTGACCCGGCGCAGCAGACGCCGGGCCGCGAGGTGGTGCGCCACCTGGGGGAATCGCTGGTCAAGGCCATGAAGATGGCCATCAACGCCGGTGACCCCGACGCCGCGCAGCTGGTGGCGACCGAATGCGTGGTGCTGGCCGAAACCAAGGACCATTCCAACTGGTCGCTGATCGGGCTGTTGGCCGACCAGCATTCCGGCAAGGAAGCCGCCATCTTGAAGCAGGCCTACGACGCGGTGGCGCTGGACGAAGAGCATCACCTGTATCACACGCAGGGCTGGTCGCGCGAACTGTGGGTGGAATCGTTGGGCCTGCCCGCCGTGCTGCCGCCGCCTGAAGAGGTCAAACAAGTGAAATCCGCCATTGGCGCCTCGCGCGCCGAGCAGGCTCGCGGCGAAATGCTCAAACACTAGGAGAGCCTTGATGGCAAGCAAGAAACCCGTAAGCAAGGGCGCGGCCGGCGCCGTCGACACCGCCTATATGAATACCGACAGCGGCCCGGCCGCCGGCCCCGCGGGGAAACCGGTGCACCCGGCGCTCAAGCGGGCCGCGGCCGTGGGCGCCACGGTTGCGTCCCTGCCGCACAACGCCAATAAGGCCGCCGAGTACGGCGAGGAAGGCGCGCGCTGCCCCTACACCGGCGCGCACACGACACCGCCGGACCCGTCCGTGGGCGCCAGTTCCCTGTCGGAATCGGAAGCCAACGCCAAGACGGGCGATGCCGCCGAGCCCGGCGTGAACGCGGTGGATGGCCGCTTGGGCCGCGTGCGCGCCGACGGCAGCGGGCAGGTGCTGACGACGAATCAGGGCGTGCCAATCGCCGACAACCAGCATTCGCTAAAGGCCGGCCTGCGCGGCCCCGCCTTGCTGAAAGACTTCATCCTGCGCGAAAAGATCACGCACTTCGACCACGAGCGCATCCCCGAACGCATCGTGCACGCGCGCGGTTCGGCGGCGCACGGTTACTTCGAATGCTATCGGCCGTTGACCGACTTGACCGCCGCGTCGCTGTTCGCCGAAAAGGGCAAGCGCACGCCGGTGTTCGTGCGCTTTTCCACGGTGGCCGGCGAACGCGGTTCCAAGGACACGGCGCGCGACGTGCGCGGCTTTGCCGTCAAGTTCTATACCGACGAAGGCAACTGGGACCTGGTGGGCAACAACATGCCGGTGTTCTTTATCCAGGACGCGATGAAGTTCCCGGACCTGGTGCACGCGGTCAAGCCCGAGCCGCATCACGGCATGCCGCAGGCCGCATCGGCCCACGATACGTTCTGGGACTTTGTGTCGCTGATGCCGGAATCCACCCACATGCTGATGTGGCTGATGTCCGACCGCGCCATCCCGCGCAGCTACCGGATGATGCAGGGCTTTGGCGTGCACACGTTCCGCTTTGTGAACGCGCGTGGCGAATCGCGCCTGGTGAAATTTCACTGGACGCCGATCCTGGGTACGCATTCGCAGGTGTGGGACGAGGCGGTCAAGGTGTCCGGCGCCGACCCGGACTTTCACCGCCGCGACCTGTGGGAAGCCATCGACGCGGGCAAGGGCCCCGAGTGGGAACTGGGCGTGCAGATCTTCACGGAAGAAGAAGCCGACAGCTTCAGCTTCGATGTATTGGACGCCACCAAGATCGTGCCAGAAGAGTTGGTCCCTATCGTGCCAATCGGCCGCATGGTGCTGGACCGCAACCCGGACAACTTCTTTGCCGAGACCGAGCAGGTGGCGTTCTGCACGGCGCACGTGGTGCCGGGCGTGGACTTCACCAACGATCCGCTGCTGGCCGGCCGCATCCATTCCTACGTGGACACGCAGATCTCGCGGCTGGGCGGTCCGAACTTCCACGAAATCCCCATCAATGCGCCCGTGGCGCCGGTGCACAACAACCAGCGCGACGGCATGCACCGCCAGGCGATTCATCGTGGTCGCGTCGCGTACGAGCCGAACTCGCTGGCGGGCGGGTGCCCGTTTCAGGCCGGCATGGAAGGCTATGTGCCGTTTCCCGAGCCCATCGCGGGCGACGAATTGCGCGGCCATCCCGAAAAGTTTGCCGAGCACTACAACCAGGCCACGCTGTTCTACAACAGCCAGACCGACTGGGAAAAGCGCCACATCGTGCACGCGTTCTCGTTCGAACTGAGCAAGGTGACGGTGCCCGCGATTCGCCAGCGCATGGTGGCCTCGTTGCGCAACGTGTCCGACGAATTGGCCCAGGGCGTGGCGGATCTGCTGGGCATGGTCTTGCCCGACCCGCTGCCCCGTGCCATTGCGCAGCCGCCCAAGCCGGAGATCGAGGTGTCGCCCGCGCTGTCGCTGACCGCCAGGCCGGGTGACGGCAATGTGGCCACGCGCAAGGTAGCGATTCTGGTGGCCGAGGGCGTGGATGAAGGCGCCGTGTCGGCCGTGGCCGACGCGTTGATCCAGGCCGGCGTCGTGGTGCGCTTGGTAGGCCAGCGCATCGGCCCCGTGCAGACCGAAGGCGGCGGCATGCTGGATGCCGACGCGTCGCTGGACAACCACCCGTCGACGCTGTTTGACGGCGCGGTGGTGCCCGGGGGCGACGCCGCCGTGGCGCGCTTGCAGACGGACGGCCGCGCGCTGGAATTCCTGCGCGACGCCTTCCGGCATGGCAAGACGCTGATGGGGCTGGGCCGTGGCGGGCAACTGTTCGGCTCGGCGGGCATCGCGCCCGACGAGGCCGACGAAGGGTTGTTGATGGGCGGCGGCGCACCCGCGAAAAGCGCGACGGCGTTCATCAAGGCCCTGGCCAAGCATCGGCACCCCGAACGGGAAACGATGCCGCCGATGGTCTGACGCCGACGGTTTGGCAGGCCGCGTTTGCGGCCTGCACCGGCGCCTGGTGGTGCACGCTTCGCGGCGTGCATGACCAGGCGTTTTTTTTGCGGTCGTGACTGGTGGGGTCAGCCCTTGGCGGTGGCGTGGCGTGGCGGTGCGGTGCGCTGCGGCTCTGATGCTGCTGCCTAGCCGCCTAGCCGCCTTGCGCCCGTGCCTGCCTTGTCGTCTATTCCAGCTTGATCTCGGCGCGCTTGGCCACGGCGCTGAACGTCTGCACTTCTTTTTGAATCCGGTCCTTGAACGCCTGGCCCGGCAAGAACACAGGTTCCAACGCCAGGTCCGACACCGCCTTTTTCACCTGCGGGTCCTGCATGATCTGCGCGACCGCGCGGTTCAACGTGTCGATCACCGGCGCGGGCGTATGGGCCGGCGCGGCCAGGGCGTACCAGCCCACGAACGACACCTGGGGAATCCCGGCTTCCTGGAAAGTCGGCACGTCCGGCATCTGCGGCACGCGGTGTTCACCCGTGACGGCCAGTGCCCGCACCTTGCCCGCGCGCACTTGCGGCGCGGCGGATGACACCGTGTCCACGCCCAGCGACACCTCGCCGCCGATCATCGCGGTGATCAGCTGCGCGCTGCCCTTGTACGGCACCGGCACCATCTTCGCGCCGGCGGCCTCGGCAAACATTTCGCCCGCCAGATGCGGCGCCGAGCCCGGCCCGAACGTGCCGTACATCAGCCCGCCCTTGCTGCTTTGCTGCTTGGCCAGCGCCGCCGCTTCCTGCACGGTGGTGGCCGCCAGGCCGTTCTGCGCCAGCAGCACCACGGGAGCCAGGGCGACGATGGCCACATGTTCGAAGCTGCGCACGGGGTCGTAGGGCAGTGACGGATTCAACGCGGGCAAGACGGTGTACGTGGTGCTGCCCGACAGCAGCAACGTGTAGCCATCGGGCTGGGCGCGCGCCACGACGTCCGCCCCGATCACCGTGGACGCGCCGGGGCGGTTCTCGACGATGACCGACTGGCCCAGGCGGCCCGACAGCTTGTTGGCCAGCAGCCGCGCCACCGTATCGGTCGCGCCGCCCGGCGTGAAGGGCACCACGATCTTGATCGGCTGCTCCGGGTAGGCGGCATGGGCGTCGCCCGCATAAGCGGCGACGGCAAGGTTGAACGCCATCACGGCGGCACAGAATCTAGCAGTCATGGCAACGCTCTCGGTAGTGAAACGGTCGGTCAGGCGGGAACGGCTTCGCCCAGGTCCCAGAACAGGCCGGCCATGATGGCCAGCCCTTCGCGCGCCACGCTGCCCAGCAGATGCTCATTGGGCGCATGCTGCGCGCAGGCGGGGTACGAATGCGGCACCCACAAGGTGGGCAGGCCCAGCAGGTCGGCAAAAATTTCGTTTGGCAGCGAGCCGCCCAGGTTCGGCAGCAGTGCGGGGCGCTTGCCGGTCGTGCGTTCCAGCGACGCCGCCGCCCAGCGCACCCAGGCGTTATCGGGCGACAAGCGCGTGGCGCCGCCTTGCATGCCGACGCGGACTTGCACGTCTTCAAAACCGCCTAGGCGCAGGTGCTCGCGCACATGCGTTTCCAGCGCGCGCCAATCGGTGCCCACCACGAAGCGCAACTGGCACCAGGCCACGGCCTCGGGCGGAATCGCGTTCACGGGTTTGGCCGGATCGCCCGCGCGAAAGGTCAGCACGTCAAGGCTGTTCCAGCCGAATACTTTTTCAGGCGCCGTCAGCCCGGGCTCGCCCCACCATGCGTTGATGTCGGGGTCGTCCTCGCCGCCGCCTACCTCAAGATCCGCCAGCGCCTCGCGCACGGCGTCGGGGATGGCGGGGGGGCGCAGCGCCGGCACCGTTATGCGGCCACGCGCGTCCACCAGGGTGCCGATGGCGTGCATCAGCACGATGGCGGGGTTGGCCAGCAGGCCGCCCCAATTGCCGGAGTGGTAGCCACGTTCACGCGCACGCAGCTTCAATTCAAAATTGACCGCCCCGCGCGATCCCATGAACAGCGTGGGGCGCGCTGCATGCAGACGCGGGCCGTCGCTGGCGATGAACACGTCCGCCGCCAACGTGTCGCGCTGCGCGTCGCAGAACGCGGCCAGGCCAGGTGAACCGGCTTCTTCGCCGGTCTCGATCAGCCAGGTGGCGTTGAACCCCAGCTTGCCGCCGCGCGCGGCAATCACCTGCCGCAGCGCTTCCAGGTTGATGCTGTGCTGGCCTTTGTTGTCGGCCGTGCCCCGGCCATACCAGCGGTCGCCGTCCACTTGCAGCTGCCAGGGGTCGCGGCCCGCTTCCCACTTGGCCGCATTGCCGCGCACCACGTCGCCATGGCCGTACATCAGCACGGTGGGCAAGCCGGGCGCTTCAATGCGCCGCGCCACCAGGATAGGCAGGTCCACGCCGTCGGGGTTGGGATGCACTTCACAGGTAAAGCCCATCCGGCTCAGGACCGGGATCAGGTCCTGGTTCAGATAGGCGTGCTGCATCGGCGCCTGCTCGGGCACTTCGCTTTCCGTGGCATACGCGACGCGACGCGCCAGGGCGGCTTCAAGGGTGCCATTGTCAAAGGCTTCAACGGCTTGCAGGACGGCTTGTTCGCGGTTCACGGCGGCACTCGGGACGAGGGAGGCACAAAGTTATTACGCATCGCTACATGCCACAATCAGATAATTAGCATCTTTGCATTGCCTTTTTGGCATGTGTCACACGGAGGCGGGATGATCTCGTTGGGACTGCGGTATTTTCTTGAGGTCGCGCGCAGCGGCTCGATCGCCGGCGCGGCGGCGTCGCAGCACGTGGCCGCCTCGGCGGTCAGCCGTCAGATTGCCAAGCTGGAAGACGCCTTGGGCGTTGCGCTGTTCGAGCGCCAGGCGCGCGGCATGGAACTGAGCGAGGCCGGCCGCCAACTGGCCGCGTACGCCAATGCGGCGGCGCTGGAAGCAGAACGCGTCACGTCCGAAATTCGCCAGCGCGGTCATGTGGGCGATGTCACGATCCGCCTGGCCTGCACCGAAGGCTTCGCCCATCACTTCCTGCCCATGTGCATGGCGCAATTCAACCGCGAGCGGCCCGAGGCGCGCTTTCATCTGTATGTGGAACGCCCCGAAGAAGTCAGCCGCCACATTCTTGAAGGCTTGGCCCAGATGGCGCTGCGCTACACCACGGCGCAAGACGACCGCCTGAAAACCGAGCTGCTGACCCGTGCACCCGTCTACGCCGTAATGTGCCGCCAGCACCCGCTGGCTGGCCGCCGCAGCATCGGCATGCGCGACCTGGTCCACTATCCGCTATCCCTGGGCGACCACGGCACCACCGTGCGCCAGCTGTTCGACGCCGCCTGCGCCAACGCGGGCCTGCACATCGAACCCGCCTACGTCTCGAACCATTCCGCCGCCTTCCTGCCGATGCTGCCCGGCAGCCAGATCGTCGCCTTGTCCGGCTACCTGACACTGATGGGTCAACTGGGCGAAGGCGGCCTGGTCGCCGTGCCATTCACCAACCCCGAAATGCGCCAACGCAGCATCCAGGTGCTGACCCTGCAAGGCAGAACGCTACCGCAGCTAGCCCGCGAATTCCTGGCATTCATGTCCGACCGCCTGACCGCCGCGCCCCGGTGGCCGGAGTAGTGGGTTGTTTGAATGGGAAAATATGTTTGGTCATTAGCTGCGCAGCTAAACAATGCAAATAAGCTAAAGTAAAGGCTTGGTCGGCGAATTGCCGACGCTGCCCGGCACGCATCTGTGCCCGCCTTCCTCGAGTGTCGCGATGAAGACCAAAGATCGATTGGACGCGTTTGCCCAGGGTGATGGGGCGATGATCCACCTGGTGACCGCCTTGGCAGACGCCACCGGCTTCAAGGTCGTGGCGCCGGACCCAGAGGCTTCTACGGCCGGTCAGACCGGCGGCCTTGCTGTCGTGACATTGATGGCGGACCGGCGCGAGGTAGAGATCGTTGTCCGCAGATTGCGCCACGCGTATCCCAGAGATATACGGGAAGCCGTGTGGCAACTTGAATCCGTGCTGGCGGGGGGCGCTGCACCGCGCGCCCGGATTCCGATGGTCGTGGCCGACACGTTAAGCCCCGGGGCAAAAGCCATGCTGCGCGAGCGGGGCATCGGCTACTTCGAACCGGACGGATGCCTTTACTTCCGATGGCGTACGTGGCTTGTGAATATCGAACGCCCGAAACGCGTGCCGTCCCGGACGCGGGCGATGCCGCTGTTTACCGAATCGCGCGAGAACGTCGTACACGCATTGCTCATGTCGCGGGGCAGCTGGATCACGGGCCAGGAATTGGCTTCGCTTGCCCAGACGTCTTCGTATACCTGTTCTGTGGTGTTGCAAGAGCTTGAGAAGCGCGAATGGTGCGAGGCCAGCGGCGCGGGCCGCACCTTGCGGCGGCGGCTGGTCGAGCCCGCTTTGCTGTTGGACGCCTGGGCAGAGCAGTGGGCGCTGCGCAAGCCGCCGAGCACGCACTGGTATGCCTTTTCCCAGCAGCCCCACGCGCTGATGGAGCAACTGGCACGCCGCCTTGCCCACGCAGGCCTGACCAGCCCGTGGGCCTTCAGCGGCGCAGCGGCGGCGAATCGCCATGCCCCCTTGCTTACGCACGTTGAGGCCGTCGACATCGTCATTGCACGCGGACAGTCGCACTCCATTGCCAACGCATTGGCACTTGAGCCCGCCGACCAAGGGTTTAACGTCACCCTTGTGGAAAGAGACGGCGCCAGCATGCTGTTTCGGGACACATTCATGCAGGATCAGTCCTACTTATCCAGCCTTTTCGTCCTTTACCTTGACCTTAAAAATGGGCGTGGTAGGAATAAGGAGTTAGCGCAAAAACTGCGTGAAAAACTGGAGTTGTAAATGGCGGATGAAGCCAAGCCGCGCGACGCCGCGGGCTATCGCTCGGACGTGACGATTGCGTGTGAGCGGACGTTGCTGACGCTTTACGGCGCATTCGGCAGTCTGAAGTCATCGTTGCGACTGGTCGGCGGACTGGTGCCGCGTTATCTGACCCCGGCTTCGCCTCCCGAAGTCCCGCAACATGCCGGCACGTCGGATGTTGATGTGGTGCTTAACTTGCAGATTATTGCGCAGGGCGAGGGTTATGCGTCGCTGTCCAAGCAATTGATTCATCGGGGCTTTGCACGGTATGTCGACTTCCGGGGCGTCGCCTCGTCGTGGCGATGGACCCGGGAGGTGGACGGCACGGGGCGCGTGGTGGTTGAATTTCTGCGCGACGCGGGGGCCGTACAGCCGGGTCGCGCCGTTAGCGTCGATGGCGAGCGCGTGTCGGCACTGACGGTCAAATACGCGGGCATCACGCATGACTGGTTTGAAGAGCAGGTGGTTAGCGGAATGCTGTTGGAGGATGGCGGAATGTCCTCCGAACGCGTCCGCTTTGCGGACGTGCCGGCCTTTGTCATCTTGAAGGCATTGGCGTTGGACGACCGGCATGAAAATAAAGACGCAGCGGACCTCGTCCACGTCTTGCGCTATGCAGGAACGGTCGAAGAGGTGGCGCGGCTGTTCATGAGCCGCATGACGTCGGGTCAGCATTCAGCCGCCATTGACGCGGGCCTGGACGCGCTGCGACGGCGGTTCTGTGACGATGAGCACGGCGCCGGATATTTGAAATTGGGGCCGATCGCATATGCGCGCTTTCACCATGCCGCGGATGATGACGCCTGCGTGCGGGCGCAACGTTATGCCGCGGGACTTGTGAACGCGCTTTTGGCCGCCATCGGGCAACCGATGCTGTAGAACCCGCTGCGGCCTCCGCGCGCGTTGCCGTCAGGTGGCGCGCTTTCGCCCCACCCCTCCCAGCTTCACCCGCAGCCGTTCCAATGCCAGATACACAATAGGCGTCGTATACAGCGTCAGGAACTGGCTGATCATCAAGCCGCCGACGATGGCGATGCCCAGGGGGCGGCGCAGTTCGGCGCCGTCGCCCATGCCCAGCACCAGGGGCAGGGCGCCCAGCAGGCCGGCCAGGTTGGTCATTACGATAGGGCGCAGGCGCAGCATGGCGGCGCGGTGGATGGCTGCGCGGGGAGTCAGGCCTTCGCGGCGTTCCAGGCTGAGGGCGAAGTCGATCATCAGGATGGCGTTCTTCATGACGATGCCGACCAGAAGGAACAGGCCCAGCAATGCGATCAGGGTGAATTCGATGTTGGCGATGCGCAGCGCCAGCAGCGCGCCCACGCCGGCGGACGGCAGGGTGGACAGGATGGTCAGCGGGTGCAGGGGGCTTTCGTACAGGATGCCCAGCACCAGGTAGATGGCGACCAGCACGGCCAGGATCAGCCAGGGCTGGTCTTGCAGGCTTTGCTGGAAGTTGCGCGCATCGCCGCCCAGGCGCGTCTGGATGGTGGACGGCACCATCAGCTTGGCCATGGCGGCGTCGATGGCGGCCAGGCCTTGTTCCAGCGACACGCCGGGCGCCAGCGAAAAGCCGACGCCGACGGCCGCGAACAGGCCGTCGTGGTAGACGCGGTCGTTGACCAGCCCGTTCTCGTAGGTGGCGAAGGCGGTCAGGGGGACGCGCGTGCCGTCGGCCGCCACCACCTGCACTTGCTCCAGCACGTCGGGGTCTTCGGTGTAGCGCGGGTCCAGCTCCAGTACCACGCGGTATTGGTTCATGGCGTCGTACAGGGTGGCGACCTGGCGTTGGCTGAACGAATTGCTGAGCACACTGCTGATCGTGTCCATGTCCACGCCCAGCCGCTGCGCGGCCGCGCGGTCGATGTTGATGACGACCTGCTGCGTGGCGCCGTCGCCTTGGGCGTCCACGTCGCGCAGTTCGGGGATGTCTTGCATGGCTTTGGATATCTTGCGCGCCCAGTCGCGCAGCGCGGGCACGTCGCTGGCCATGATGGCCAATTCGTGGTCGCCGGAATTGCCGAAGCCGCCGGGCATGCGCAGGTCCTGGTCGACGTTCAGGAAGAACATGCCGCCGGGCACGGGCGGGGCGTGGGTGCGCAGCCAGTTGATGACTTCGGTAGAGGACTCGCCGCGTTCGGCGGCGGGTTTCAGGCGGATCAGGAATAGCGAATTGCTGATGCCCAGGCTGCCGCCGTTGTAGCCGATGACGTCCTGCACGGCCGGATGCTTGAGCACCAGCTGGCGGTATTGGTCGATCTTGGGTTGCATGACCTGGAACGAAAAACCGTCGTCGCCGCGCACGAATCCCACCAGTTGGCCGGTGTCTTGCACGGGCAGAAAGCCCTTGGGCGCTTCGACGTACAGATACACGTTCAAGCCGACCACGGCGGCCAGCAGCAACAGGGTCAAGCGGGCATGCCCCAGCACGCGCGCAAGGGACCGGCCGTAGGCATCGTGCGCGCGGGCGAAGGCCGATTGCAGGCGCGACGGGCGCGAAGGAAGCGATTGCGGCGATTGCGGCGATTGCGGCGATTGGGGCGATTGAGGCGATTGGGGCGATTGCGGCGATTGGGCCGAAGGTTGATCCGCGCGCAGCCAACGCGCGCACAAGGCCGGGATGATCGCCACGGAGACCACCAGCGAAATCACCGTGGCCGCCACCAGCGTGATCGAGAATTCCCGGAACAACCGTTCGACCAGCCCACCCATGAACAGGATCGACACGAACACGACGCTTAACGCCACCGTCATGGCAACCAGCGTGAAGCCCACTTCGCGTACACCGCGCAATGCCGCCTTGCGGGGCGACAGGCCGCGTTCAAGGTGGCGCGAGATGTTTTCCAGCACGACGATGGCGTCATCCACCACCAGGCCGGCCGCGACGATCAGCGCCATCAACGACAGGTTGTTCAGCGAAAAGCCCCACGCGTGCATGATGGCGAACGTAGCGATCAGGCACACGGGTATCGCCACGCTGGGAATCGCCGCCGCGCGCGCGTTGCCCAGAAACAGCCACACCACCAGGATGACCAGCGCGGTCGCCAGGCCCAGCGTGATGTGGGCCTCGCGCAAGGTGGCGTTGATGCCGGGCGAGCGGTCCAGCGCCACCGTCAGGTCCACGTCGGCCGGCATCAGCGCGCGCAGGCCGGGCAGGGCGGCGTTGATGGCGTCGATGGTCTCGATGATGTTCGCGCCGGTCTGGCGGCTGATGGTCAGCACGACAGCCGGATTCGTGTTGTGAAAGCCGCTGCTGTAGCGGTTTTCGACGGAATCGCTGACGCGCGCCACCTGCGCCAGCCGGATCACCGCGCCGTCGTCGTGGCGCACGATCAGGCGGCCGTATTCATCCGCGCCGCGCGGCTGGTCCAGCGTGCCGACTTCCCAGCGCTGGCCGGCCGCGTCCAGCTGGCCCAGCGGCCGCAGGGGCGCGGCATTCGCGATGGCGTTACGCACGTCGTCCAGCGCCACGCCGTAATGGGCCAGCGCGTTGGGGTTGACCTGCACGCGCACGGCGGGCAGCGAACTGCCGCCCAGGGTGACTTCGCCCACGCCATTGATCTGCGACAGCTTTTGCGCCAGCACCGTCGATCCCAGGTCATACAGCTGGCCGGCCGGGCGCGTGGCGGAACTCAAGGCCAGCGCCATGATGGGCGCCTGCGACGGGTTGACCTTGCGGTAGCTGGGGCTTTGCGGCATGCCCGCGGGCAGTTCGCCGCGCGCGGCATTCAGCGCGGCCTGCACGTCGCGGGCCGCTTCGTTGATGTCGCGGTCCAGCTCGAATTGCAGCTGCACGCGCGTGGCGCCCTGGTTGCTGGACGAACTCATGGCGCTGACGCCCGCGATGCTGCCCAGCGCGCGCTCCAGCGGCGCGGCCACCGTGCTGGCCATGCTTTCCGGGCTGGCGCCGGGCAGTTCGGCGCGCACCTCGATGGTGGGAAAGTCCACCTGGGGCAAGGGTGCAACGGGCAACAGCCGCCACGCCACCGCGCCCAGCAGCGTCAACGCCAGCGCCAGGAACAGGCAGGCGACCGGGCGGTGCAGCAACGCGCGGATCATGCGTTGCGCCCGTCGGGCCTCACACCGACCGGGCGCCGCTGCCCCAGCCGGTGAAAGAACAGATAGACCGCCGGCGTGGTGAACAGCGTCAACATCTGGCTGACCAAGAGGCCACCCACCATGACCCAGCCCAGTGGCTGGCGCAGTTCGGCGCCCGAGCCGGTGGCCAGCATCAGCGGCAGCGCGCCGAACAGCGCGGCCAGCGTCGTCATCAAGATCGGCCGCAAGCGCAGCAGCGCGGCTTCGCGGATGGCATCCCGCGGCGCCAACCCGCGCGTGCGCTCGGCGTCCAGCGCAAAGTCCACCATCATGATGCCGTTCTTCTTGACCAGCCCGATCAGCAGGATGATGCCGATGACGGCAATCAGGTCCAGCGGCCGGCCGGTAATCAACAGCGCCAGCAACGCGCCCACGGTGGCCGACGGCAGGGTCGACAGGATGGTGACGGGGTGAATGGCGCTTTCATACAGCATGCCCAGCACCAGGTACATCGTGACCACCGCCGCCAGCATCAGCCACAGCGTATTGGACAGGGACGCCTGGAATGCCGAGGCCGCGCCTTGCAGCCGCAGTTCCACGCTGGGCGGCATGGCGATGTCGGTCTTGGCCGATTCAATGGCGGCAATGGCGTCGCCCAACGACCCGCCCGGCGGCAGGTTGAACGATAGGTTCACGGCCGGAAATTGCGACAGATGGTTGATCGCCAGCGGCACCGCGCGTTCGCTGACCGTGGCCAGCGCCGACAGCGGAATCGCCTGCCCGTCCTCGGTTTGCAGGTGGATGCGTTCCAGCGCCTCGGGCCCCAGCGCCAGGCTGCGGTCCACTTCCAGCACCACGCGGTATTGGTTCGACTGCGTGAACAGCGTGGCCACCTGGCGCTGGCCAAACGCGTTGTACAGCGCCTGCACCACGTCGTCCATCGTGACGCCCAGGCGCGCGGCCGTATCGCGCGACACTTCCAGGTACGCCTGGCGGCCATTGCCTTGCAGGTCGGACGACACCTCGGCCAGCGCAGGCGACTGCGCCAGCCGCTGCGTCAGCGCCTGGCTCCATTGCGCCAGCAGCGCGCTGTCGGGGGACGTCAGGCTGAATTGGTACTGGCCCCGGCTGACGCGGTCTTCGATATTCAATTCCTGCACCGGCTGCAAAAACAGCGAGATGCCGTGGACGTCGCGGGCGCGCGCGTCCAGGCGCGCCATGACATCGGCTAGCGGCGCGCTGCGTTCGGCCCAGGGCTTCAGGTTGATCAGCAGCCGCCCGGTGTTCAAGGTCGCGTTCATGCTGTCGATGCCGATGAAGGACGACAGGCTTTGCACATCGGGATCCGCCAGCAGCGCCTGGGCCACGGCTTGCTGCCTGCGCGACATGGCGTCAAACGAGGTGCTTTGCGTGGACTGCGTCACGCCTTGCAGCACGCCGCCGTCCTGCACCGGGAAAAATCCTTTAGGTACTGCCAGGTACAGCAGGCCAGTCAAGACCACGGTGCCAAGCATCACCATCAACGTCAGGCGCTGGTGGCGCAGCGTAATGTCCAGCCAGCCCGCGTAGCGCGCCTGGATGCGGTCCAGCACGCCGGGGCGCGACTGCCCATGCGCCGGCAGCAGGCGCGCGCACATCATGGGCGTCAGCGTCAGCGATACGCCCAGCGATATCAGGATGGCCACCGCCAAGGTGATGGCGAATTCACGGAACAGCCGGCCCACCACGTCTTCCATGAACAGCAGCGGGATCAGCACGGCAATCAACGACAGGGTCAGCGACACCAGCGTGAAGCCGATCTGCCCGGCGCCTTTCAGCGCGGCCGACATCGGGCTGTGCCCCTGTTCGCGATACCGCGCAATGTTCTCCAGCATGACGATGGCGTCATCCACCACGAAGCCCGCGCCGATAGTCAGCGCCATCAGCGTCAGGTTGTTGGTGGAAAAGCCCGCCAGGTGCATGAAGCCGAAAGTGCCGATCAGCGATAGCGGCACGGCCAGGCTGGGGATCAGCGTGGCGGGCAGGTTGGAGAGGAACAGGAACGTGACCAGCACCACCAGCCCCACGGCAAACACCAGTTCCCATTGCACGCCGCGCACCGACGCGCGGATGCTTTCGGTACGGTCGGTCAGGATGCGCACGTGCGCGGCGGCGGGCAGGCTGGCCGTCAGTTGCGGCAGCAGCGCCTTGACCTGGTCGGCCACGGCGATGACGTTGGCGCCCGGCTGGCGTTGGATATTGACCAGCACGGCCGGCTGCTTGTCGACCCAGGCGGCCAGGTAGCGGTCTTCGGCGCCGTCTTCAATGGTGGCGACCTGGCCCAGCCGCACCGGCGCGCCATTCTTCCAGGCCACGATCAGTTCGCGGTATTCGGCGGCGCTTTGCAGCTGGTCGTTCGCGTCCATGATGACGGAGCGCACCGGCCCGTCGAAGCTGCCCTTGGGTTGATTGGAATTTGCCTTGGCGATGGCTTCCTGCACGTCGGACAGTTGCAGCCCGCGCGCCGCTAGCGCCATCGGGTTGACCTGCACGCGCACGGCCGGGCGCTGGCCGCCGGCCAGGCTGACCATGCCCACGCCCGATAGCTGCGACAGCCGCTGCGTCATGCGTGTGTCGACCAGGTCATACACGGTGGGCAAGGGCAGGGAATCCGAGGTCACCGCCAGCGTCAGGATGGGCACGTCGGCGGGGTTGACCTTGCGGTAAACGGGTGGCGTGGGCAGGTCACCGGGCAGCAGCGAGCCGCTGGCGCTGATGGCCGCTTGCACCTCTTGTTCGGCCACGCCCAGCGACACGTCCAGCGAAAACTGCAACGTGATGACCGAAATGCCGCTGCCGCTGGTGGACGACATCTGCTTTAAGCCCGGTATCTGCCCAAAGCGGCGTTCCAGCGGCGCGGTCACGGCGCGCGCCGTCACGTTGGGGCTGGCGCCCGGGTACTGCGTGGTGACCTGGATGATGGGGTAATCCACCTGCGGCAACGCGGCCACGGGCAGCATGCGCCAGGCCAGGAGGCCCGACAGCAGCAGGGCGATCATCAGGAAAGACGTCGCCACCGGACGCAGGATGAAGGGGCGTGACAGGCTCATGCGCGGTTCAAGTCAGGGGGTCTACGATCTGGACGTTGCGGCCGTCATGCAGGCGGTCCACGCCTTCGACCACCACGCGCTCGGCCGGCGCCAATCCGGCTTGCACGACGATATGGCCCGCGTTGGCGGGGCCCAGCTGCAACACGCGGCGCGTGGCGCGCGCGTCGTCGCCGATCACAAAAACGAACGCGCCTTCGGACCCATACTGCACGGCGGCCGACGGAATGGTGACCACGTTGTCTTGCTGGACCAGGGCCAGCCGGATGTTCACGAATTGATTGGGAAACAGCGATTCGTCGGTGTTGTCGAAACGGGCGCGCAGCCGCACGGTGCCGCTGCCGGTCTGGACGCGGTTGTCCAAGGCTTCAAGCGTGCCTTCGGCCAGCAGGCGGCGGTCGTCGGCATCCCAGGCCTGCACGCGCAACACGTCCGTTCGCGCCTGCGCCTGGCGCAGCAAGTCCAGCCGCGTTTCCGAAATGCTGAACAGCGCCGAAATGGGCGTGGTCTGCACCAGCGTGGTCAGCCCGTCGGCATCGTTGGCGCGCACATGGTTGCCGGCGTCAACGCGGCGCAGGCCGATGCGGCCATCGTGCGGGGCAGTGATGCGGGTCAGCCCCAGCAGTCGCTGTGCATCGGCCACCTGTGCGCGGTTCAGTTCGCGCTGCGCGGTGTAGGCGCGCACCTGCGCCTGGGCGGTGTCCAGCTGCTGCCCGGCCACGGATTCCTGGCGCGCCAATGTGCGGTAGCGCTGTAGATCGGCCTGGGCGTTGTCCAGCAGCGCCTGCGTGCGCGCCAATTCACCTTCGGCCGCCGCCAGCGCGGTTTGATAGGGACGCGGGTCGATCTCGGCCAAAAGCTGGCCGCGCGCCACGGCCTGGCCCTCGGTGTAATGCAGGCGCAACAATTCGCCTTCAACCTGGCTGCGCAGCACAACGTGGGTCAAGGGCGTGATGGTGCCCAGCGCATGCAGGTCGCGTTGCAGCGGCCCGACGCGGGCGGCCGCGACGCTGACGGCAACGGGTATCTGGTTGTATTCGGGTGGACGGGGGGCGGCGGGGCCGTTTTTCGCTTTCCACCACATGGCCAGCGCCGCGACCAAGGCAAGTACCAGCACGG
>NZ_LBHW02000005.1:0-240447 GCF_001005835.2 Achromobacter sp. LC458 | reverse complement strand
CGGCGAATACACCTTTGGTGAACTGCAATACCCGCCCGTCATTGCCACCTCGGCCAGCGCGAAGTCCCGCGCCCAGGTGCAGCAGGAACTGGCGCAAGCCAAGGCCAGCGGCCAGTACACGTTCGGCGAGCTCGAATACCCGCCGATCACCCGGTGAGCTGCTTGCTGTAGCCCGGCCGGTCTCGGGCGGCATCATGGCCTGGGACCGGTTTTTTCCGGCACAGCGGCAACCGCAGTAGTAGTAGCAGTACTTAGCAGTAGCAGTACTTAGCAGTAGCAGTACTTAGCAGTAGCAGTACTTAGCAGTTGAAGTACCAAGCAGTGGCAGTACCAAGCAGTTGCAGTGCCAAGCAGTTGCAGTGCCAAGCAGTTGAAGTACCCAGCAGTTGAAGTACCAAGCAGTTGAAGTACCAAGCAGTTGCAGTACCAAGCAGTTGCAGTACCAGCAGTAAGGCCGCGGCGAGCCAGCCGCGGCCTTTTTACGTTGGGCGATCCTCCACGCCTCCGGGGCCAGGATGATCGCGCATTGCCAAACGCCCTTCAAAAAGAAAAAGCCGCGATTTCCATCGCGGCTTTTTAGCGTCCTTCAACCCGGTCAGCTGAAGAATTCCTTCACCCGATCCGTCCAGGACTTGCTTTGCGGCGAGTGGCGATCGCCCCCGTCGTTCAGCGACGTCTCGAACTGGCGCAGGATGCTCTTCTGGTCTTCGCTCAGGCGCACCGGCGTTTCCACCACCACGTGGCAGTACAGATCACCCGGATAGCTGCCGCGCACGCCGCGGATACCCTTGCCGCGCAAGCGGAAAGTCTTGCCCGACTGCGTGCCCTCGGGAATCGAGATCTCGGCCTTGCCACCCAGCGTGGGCACCTGCAATTCGCCGCCCAGTGCCGCCGTGGTGAACGGAATGGTCAGCTCGCAGTGCAGGTCGTCGCCATCGCGCTGGAAGATCTTGTGCTGCTTGATGTGGATTTCCACATACAGGTCGCCCGGAGGACCGCCGTTGATGCCCGGTTCGCCATTGCCGCTGGAGCGGATGCGCATGCCGTCATCAATGCCGGCCGGAATCTTCACCTGCAAGGTCTTGTTGCGGCGGATGCGGCCCACGCCATCGCACGACGGGCATGGGTCGGTGATTTCCTTGCCGTTGCCGTGGCAGGTCGGGCAGGTTTGCTGCACGCTGAAAAAGCCCTGCTGCATACGCACGGCGCCCGAGCCACCGCAGGTGCGGCAGGTCTTGGGCGACGTGCCGACCTTGGCGCCGGAGCCGTGGCAGGTGTCGCAGTTTTCCCAGCTGGGCACGCGGATCTCGGTGTCGAAACCGGCGGCAGCCTGTTCCAACGTGATTTCCAGCGCGTATTTCAGGTCGGCGCCACGATACACTTGCGGGCCGCCGCGACGGCCGCCGCCGCCCGCGCCGCCAAAGATCTCGCCAAAGATGTCGCCGAAAGCGTCGGCAAAGCCGCCGCCCATCCCTGCCCCGCCCATGCCGGCGGAATTGGGATCCACGCCCGCATGGCCGTAGCGGTCATAGGCGGCACGCTTTTGTTCATCGCCCAGGACCTCGTAGGCTTCCTTGGCTTCCTTGAACTTCTCTTCGGCTTCTTTGCTGTCCGGATTGCGGTCCGGATGGTATTTCATGGCCAGCTTTCGATAGGCCTTCTTGAGTTCGTCGTCCGAGGCGTTTTTTGCTACGCCCAGAACTTCGTAATAGTCGCGTTTTGCCATGATCCGTGGGCTCGAATAGAGCCGTCTTTTCAGTGCTACAGAATGAGTACGCCCGGTAGGCGGATTTCTCCGGCTACCGGGCGGCAGAGGCTGGTCAGCGCCCGGCCATTATTGGTCGCGCTTGACTTCCTTGAAGTCGGCGTCGACGACGTTGTCGTCCACCGGCTTCGCGTTATCGGCCGCTTGCTGCTGGCCGGCGGCTTGTTGCGCCTGCATGTCGGCGTACATCTTTTCGCCCAGCTTCTGCGACGCGGTCGACAAGGCTTCCACCTTGGCGTCGATCGCGGCCTTGTCGCCTTCCTTCAGCGTGTCTTCCAGGTCCTTGATGGCGGCCTCGATGCTTTCCTTTTCGGAAGCTTCGAGCTTGTCGCCGTACTCGGTCAACGACTTGCGGGTGGCGTGCACCAGCGCATCGGCCTGGTTGCGCGACTGAGCCAGTTCGGCAACGCGGTGATCTTCCTCGGCGTTGGCCTCGGCATCCTTGACCATGCGTTGGATCTCGTCTTCCGACAGACCCGAGTTGGCCTTGATGGTGATCTTGTTTTCCTTGCCGGTGCCCTTGTCCTTCGCGGACACATGCAGGATGCCGTTGGCGTCGATGTCGAACGTGACTTCGATCTGCGGCATGCCGCGCGGCGACGGCGGGATCCCTTCAAGGTTGAACTCGCCCAGCGCCTTGTTGCCCGCGGCGATTTCGCGTTCGCCCTGGAACACCTTGATCGTCACGGCCGGCTGGTTGTCGTCCGCGGTCGAGAAGGTTTGCGAGAACCGGGTCGGGATCGTCGTGTTTTTCTGGATCATCTTCGTCATCACGCCGCCCAGGGTTTCGATACCCAGCGACAGAGGCGTCACGTCCAGCAGCAGCACGTCCTTGCGGTCGCCCGACAGCACGGAACCTTGGATGGCGGCGCCAGCGGCGACGGCTTCGTCAGGGTTCACGTCCTTGCGCGGATCCTTGCCGAAGAATTCCTTCACCTTTTCCTGGACCTTGGGCATGCGGGTCATGCCGCCGACCAGGATCACGTCGTCGATGTCGGAAACCTTCACGCCGGCGTCCTTGATGGCAACGCGGCAGGGCTCGATCGTGCGTTCGATCAGTTCTTCAACCAGCGCTTCCAGCTTGGCGCGCGTGATCTTCAGGTTCAAGTGCTTGGGACCCGAGGCATCCGCCGTGATGTACGGCAGGTTGATTTCGGTCTGCTGGGCCGAGGACAGCTCGATCTTGGCCTTTTCAGCAGCTTCCTTCAGGCGTTGCAGCGCCAGCACGTCCTTGGACAGATCAACGCCTTGTTCTTTCTTGAACTCGGAGATGATGTAGTCGATGATGCGCTGGTCGAAGTCTTCGCCGCCCAGGAAGGTGTCGCCGTTGGTCGACAGCACTTCAAACTGCTTTTCGCCGTCAACGTCAGCGATTTCGATGATGGACACGTCGAACGTGCCGCCACCCAAGTCATACACGGCGATCTTGCGGTCGCCCTTTTCGGTCTTGTCCAGGCCAAACGCCAACGCGGCCGCGGTGGGCTCGTTGATGATGCGCTTGACTTCCAGACCGGCGATGCGGCCGGCGTCCTTGGTGGCCTGGCGCTGGCTGTCGTTGAAGTAGGCGGGCACGGTGATCACGGCCTCGGTCACTTCTTCGCCCAGGTAGTCCTCGGCGGTCTTCTTCATCTTGCGCAGCACGTCGGCCGACACTTGGGGAGGCGCCATCTTCTTGCCGCGCACTTCGACCCAGGCATCGCCGTTATCGGCGCGTGCGATGGTGTAGGGCATCAGGTCGATGTCCTTTTGCACGGCCTTTTCTTCGAACTTGCGGCCAATCAGGCGCTTGACTGCGTACAGGGTATTGCGGGGATTGGTCACGGCCTGACGCTTGGCGGGAGCGCCAACCAGGGTCTCGCCGTCGTCCATGTAGGCCACGATCGAGGGGGTGGTACGGGCGCCTTCCGCGTTTTCAATGATTTTGACCTGCCCGCCGTCCATCACAGCCACGCAGCTGTTGGTCGTGCCCAGGTCAATGCCAATAATCTTGCTCATGGTGGGTTACCTTGAATTGATCTATGAAAATAGAGAGAAACTTCTTGTCCCCACATAACTGGGGTTAGTCGCAGGGTTTTCAAGACGCCTTGCCGGAATTTTCCGCATTCGGGTCCTGCAACCGCGAAATTGCCGCCGTGAACTGGGGCAATCCGGGCCAACCGGTGATACGACCCAGCCGTTTGCCAGCCCGGTACAGCACGAAAGTGGGGACACCATGCAGGGAAAAGCGCCGGCCCAGGGGTTCGTCGGCGTAAACGTCGGCCTCGAACCAGGTCAGGCCCAGCTTCAGCAAGCTTTCCTGGTGCAGCAGCGCCGCCTGCTTGAAAAGATTGCAGTTATAGCAATCCTGTCCCCATAAAAACACACAGCGCAGATCCGTTCCCGGCGCCTGGACCACGGTGGCATCAAAGCCCTCGGTGTCGACATGACGCATGCCGAACACCTGGAAGACTTGAGCCGGATCGAAACGGGGATCGGTCATGACACGCGGCCGGCGTTTCAGCCTTGGCCGGCCGATACGACTACCAGCGCCGGACGCAGCGTGCGGTCGGCAATGGCGTAGCCCTTTTGCAGCAGCTGCACCACCGTGTTGGCGGGTTGCTCGTGGGGGATCGACGAAATCGCCTGATGCAGGTGCGGGTCGAATTTGTCGCCCTGGGCCGGCGCGATGTCCTTGAGCATGTTGCGCTCGAACGCGGCCGACAACTGCTTCAGGGTGACTTCGACGCCTTCGCGCAGCGTCTGGACGGTCTGGTCGGGCTGTGCCAGGGCGGCCTCAAGGCTGTCCTTGACCGGCACCAGGCTTTCGGCAAACGATTCGATGCCGAACTTGCGCGCCTTGGACACTTCTTCCTGCGCGCGGCGGCGCACATTTTCAGCTTCAGCGTGCACACGCAGAAGCTGATCGTGCTGCTCATTGACGGTAGCTTGGGCGGCGTCCAGCTGGGCGCGCAACTCGTTCAGCTCGGCCTCTGCCGCGCCCTGGTCGGCGGGTGCCGCGTCGGCGTTCTGGCCGGCTTCGGGCGTCTTATCTACAGGCTCGTGGGGTGCCGTCATGGGGAATCCTCCAAAAAGAATGGCTTTCGCAGACATGAATGGGGGCCAATACCCCTATTTCAAGCCCGGGAAAGGGAAATATTCCCTGACGGCGCCCGCCCGAGGCAGCAAGCCCGCCCGGGCTTGGCCCGGCGGGGCCGGCTGCTTACTTCTTGTGGGGCTGCGCCGGGGCGACCGGGTCGCTGGCGGGGAAGCTCTCTTCGAGCCCGCGATCCACCTTGTCGTCATCGTCGTCCGGTTCAGGACGGATGGCGATGGGATCGCTGGCGGGAAAGGTCTCGGCTAGCGCTTCATCCAGATCGTGTTCGACCTGATCCTCGTCCACCGGGGTGGCAACGGTCCCCTTTTTTACGCTCTTGCCGCTCTTGGGATCATGGTGCATGCGCCTTCTCCTTCAAGTCCGTGTTGGCCTGGATCTTCAACGGCCAGCCCTGCAAGTTGCGTTCCACCAAAGTGGCCAAGCCGGCGATCCACGCGGGATCGTCGTTCAGCGCAGGGATGTAACGAAACTGCTTGCCGCCCGCCTCAATAAAGGCGTCCCGGCATTCCAGGCTGATCTCTTCCAGGGTTTCCAGACAGTCTGCCACAAATCCCGGGCACACCACATCCACCTCGGTAACACCCGAAGCGGCTAACGCTTTCAGGGTCGGTTCGGTATAGGGTTCAAGCCAGCGGGCAGTACCAAAGCGGCTTTGGAAGGTGACTTCGATCTGTTCGCGCGGCAGCGACAGCCGCTGGGACAACAGGCGGGCCGACTCCATGCAGTCGCGGTAGTAGGGGTCGCCCAGTTCGATGGAATATCGCGGCAAGCCGTGAAAGCTCATGACCAGCTTCTGCGGCTTGCCGTGGTCGCGCCAGAACGACTCGATGCGGGCGGCCAGCGGGTCCAGCCAGGCGGGGTCCTCGTGAAAGCGCTTGGTAAAGCGCAGTTCAGGCTGATCCCGCAGGCGCCCGGCATGGCGGGTAACCGCGTCCACGACCGTAGCCGTGGTGCTGGCCGCGTATTGCGGGTACAGCGGCACGGTCAGGATGCGTTCGCAACCGGCCGCGCGCAAACGGGTGATGGCGTCGGGGATGGACGGGTTGCCGTAGCGCATGCCCAGTTCCACCACGGCGTCGATGCCCGCCGCCTCCAGCGCGGCGCGTACCCCGTCCGCCTGGCGCTGGCTATAGACCATCAGGGGCGACCCTTCTTTCAGCCAGACGCCCGCATAGCGCGGCGCCAGCTTCTTGGGCCGCAGTGTCAGCACCAGCCCGTACAGGATGGGTTTCCATAAATAACGTGGAATTTCAATGACGCGGGGGTCGGACAGGAATTCGCCCAGGTATTTGCGGATGCCCTGTTTGTCCGGCGTATCCGGCGTACCCAGGTTGACCAGCAGCACCCCGACTTTGCCGGGCGCGCGGGCCGGCGGGTCTTCGTTGAAGGGGTCGTCCTGCTCGGCTTCCGGCAGGTAGCGTTCAGGCCACAGGTACTTGAACAGGCGAAGAAACACAAAAACTCCCCTTCCTCCGCGAGGAGGATGTAGCTTTGAATGGGACTACTGGTTGTGGCTGAGCGCGTTGGACAGCAGGCGCGCCGTGATGTCCACGATGGGAATCACGCGTTCGTAAGCCATGCGGGTCGGGCCGATGACGCCCAACGTGCCCACGACCTTGCCGTCCACGCCATAGGGCGCGGTAATGACCGAGACCTCTTCCATGGGCACCAATTGGGAATCGCCGCCGATGTAGATCTGCACGCCCTGCGCGCGGCTGGACACGTCCAGCAGTTGCAGCAGGTCGGTCTTTTTCTCGAACAGCGAGAACATCTTGCGCAGCCGATCCATGTCGGACGCGATATCGGTAACGTCCAGCAGCTTGCGCTCGCCCGAGATGACCATGGTGTCGCCGTCTTCCGCGGCCTCGGCGCTGGCCTCGACCGCCGCCTGCATCAGCCGCGAAATGTCTTCGCGCAGCTGGGCCAGTTCGGTCGATAGCGTCTGGCGCACGGCGTTGAACGACTTGCCCGCGAAATGCATGTTGAAGAAATTGCCGGCTTCCAGCAATTCCGCTTCGGCGTAATCGCGCTGGACAAAGAGAATGCGGTTCTGGACGTCGCCATCCGGCGTGACGATGATAAGCAGCACGCGCTTGTCCGACAGCCGGATGAATTCAATCTGCCGGAACACCTGGGCGCGCTTGGGGGTCAGCACCACGCCCGCGAATTGCGTCAGGTTGGACAGCAACGCGGCGGCGGCGTTGACGGCGCGGGTAGGTTCGGCCGCCGACAGCATTTCGCCCATGTTGTGCGGTTGCAGCTGATAAGACTGCACGGCCAACAGGGAATCGACGAACATGCGATAGCCCCGCGGCGTAGGCACGCGGCCGGCGGAGGTGTGCGGGCTATGGATCAGCCCCAGCTCTTCCAGGTCCGCCATGACATTGCGGATGGTGGCCGGGGACAAGTCGAAGACTTTCGATAGCGTCCGCGAGCCGACGGGCTGCCCATCGGCGATGTAGCGTTCTATCAACGCTTTCAGTAGTGCGCGTGCGCGGTCATCCATAGCGGGCATTTTAAGGAATCTTTTAGGATAAAGGCGATTTTTGTCCCGCAAGCAGATATGCGGCCCCATATAATCGGCTAATCGGCCCATTCCGGGCAGGTTTTGGCTTCGGCTTCGCCCTTTTGATACGCCCGCATCCATGCACTTTCCTACCGTCGCCCTGATCGGCAGATACCAGGACACCGGCCTGGACACCCCGCTAAGAGCCCTTGCGCACGCGCTGACGCAAGCGGGCCGGCATGTGCTGATCGATGCCGACACCGCGCGCAACACCGGCCTGACCGAATACCCAATAGCTACCCTCGAAGAGATCGGCCAGAACGCATCGCTGGCCGTCGTGATGGGCGGCGACGGCACGGTGCTGGGCGCCGGCCGGCATCTGGCGCCATTTGGTGTCCCCCTGGTGGGCATCAACCACGGGCGCCTGGGCTTCATCACCGACATCCCGCTGCAAGACGCGCACGGTGCATTGGCGCGCGTGCTTGAAGGCAGCTTCCAGATTGAAGAACGCATGCTGCTGGAAGGCAGCGTGTGGCGTGGCGACCAGAAAATGTATTCCGCGTCGGCGCTCAACGACGTCGTGCTGAACCGCGCCGGGCGCGGCGGCATGATCGAAGTGCGTGTCGAACTGGACGGCGCCTTCATGTACACACAGCGCGCCGATGGCCTGATCATCGCCACCCCTACCGGCTCGACCGCGTATGCGCTGTCCGCCAACGGCCCCATCCTGCACCCCGGCATGAACGCCATGGTGCTGGTGCCCGTGGCGCCGCAAACGCTGTCGAATCGCCCCATCGTCATCCCGGACACCGGTGTGCTGAACATGACGCTGACCGCGATGGGCCGCGTGGAAGTGGGCGCCAGTGTGCATTTCGACATGCAGACCTGGTCCGACCTGCAACCGGGCGACCGCATCGTCGTGCAGCGCGCGCCGTACACCATCCGCTTCGTGCACCCCGAGGGCTACAGCTTCTTTTCCACCTTGCGCCGCAAGCTGCATTGGAACCTGATGCCCCAGGCCACCGACAACGTAGAGTAGTAAGCGCCCCGACATGCTGCGCACCCTGCATATCCGCGACTTCGTCATCGTCGAACAGACCGAAATCCATTTCGGCCCCGGCTTCACCGTGTTCTCCGGCGAGACCGGGGCGGGCAAATCCATCCTGGTGGACGCGCTGGCGCTTGCGCTGGGCGAACGCGGCGACGCCAGCATGCTGCGCGAAGGCGCACCGCGCGCCGACATCACTGCCGTGTTCGATACGCCGAAGTCATTGCACGGCTGGCTGAACGAACGCGAGATCGACGTCGATGACGAACTGTCGCTGCGCCGGGTCATCGACGCGCAGGGCCGCAGCCGCGCCTACATCAACGGCACGCCCGCCACCGTGGGGCAGCTGCGCGAATTGGGCGACAGCCTGGTCGACATCCACGGCCAACACGCCCATCAAAGCCTGATGCGCCCCGACGCACAGCGCGATCTGCTGGACGCGCACGGCGGCCATGGCGATCTGCGCCAGGCCGTGAGCCAGGCGTGGAAGCAATGGCGCGCGCTGGCGCGGCAGCTCGAAGCCGCCGAAAAAGACGCCGCCAGCCTGGCCAACGAACGCGACCGGCTGCAATGGCAGGTGGACGAACTGGATCAGCTGGCACTGGGCCCCGACGAATGGGAATCCTTGCAGTCCGAGCACACGCGCTTGTCGCATTCGCAGTCGCTGCTGGACGGCGCCTCGCAAATCCTGGAAGCGCTGGACGGCGAAGGCGATTCCGCGCACCACCGCGTCACGGCCGCCAATCACCGCATTCAGCAAATGCTGCGGCATGACCCCGGCCTGCAAGGCGTGTACGACGAACTGGAGTCCGCCCGCATCGCGATCAGCGAAGCCGTGTCCGACCTGAACAACTACGTCAGCCGCGTCGATCTGGACCCCAAGCGCTTGGCCGACGTCGAAGCACGCCTGGGCCTGGTGTTCGAGACCGCGCGCAAATTCCGCGTCGAGCCCGACGCCCTGTGCGAATTGCGCGATTCCCTGCATGCCGAGCTGGCCGCCTTGCAAGCGGCGGGCGATATCGATGCGCTGCGGGCTCAGTCAGTTGCGGCGCAGTCGCAATACGACACGGCGGCGGCCAAGCTGACGACCGCCCGCCGCAAGATTGCCAAGGACCTGGGCAAGCAAGTCACCCAGGCCATGCAAACGCTGGCCATGCAGGGCGGCAAGTTCGAACCCACCTTGACCGCCGCCGCGCCGTCCGCGCACGGCAACGAGCAGGTTGAATTCCTGGTGGCCGGCCACGCCGGCACCACCCCGCGCCCCCTGGCCAAAGTGGCTTCGGGCGGTGAGTTGTCGCGGATTTCGCTGGCGCTGTCCGTCATTGCCAGCCGCGCGGCGCGCGTGCCGACGTTGATCTTCGACGAAGTCGACAGCGGCGTAGGCGGCGCGGTGGCCGAAGCCGTGGGCAAGCTGCTGCGCGAGCTGGGCGAACGCCATCAAGTGCTGTGCGTGACCCACTTGCCCCAGGTAGCCGCCTGCGCGAACAACCAATTCCTGGTCAGCAAGACGGAATCTCGCGGCACCACGCGCTCCAGCATCGAAGAACTGGACGCGGCGGCGCGTGTTGAGGAAATCGCCCGGATGCTGGGCGGCATCAAGCTGACCGCCACCACGCGCGAGCACGCCCGCGAAATGCTGGAAGGTTTCGGCCAGCCCGCGGCCTGAGCCGGTTGGGCGCAAGCCGGGGGCAAGTCCAGCCCGGGCTCCAAGGCAAATTCGCGCGAACGCCGTACAAATTACGGCACGAAGCCGCGAGAAAGCCAGGCAAAAACCAGGCAAAGCCGGGCAAAAGCCCCGCCCCCCTCACAGACAAAAAAAAGCCCCTTCATCAAGAAGGGGCTTTTGATCTCACTGGCCCGCAACGAGCGCGGCCACGGACCGTGGGGCGGACGCTAGCGGTTTAGCGCCCTTTCACGCAGCTGCTGCACACGCCGTACAACACCATCGCGTGGCTTTCCAGCGCGAAACCGTTGTCCTTGGCGATCTTCTGCTGGCGCTTTTCGATCTCCGGGTCTGAAAACTCGACCACGGTGCCGCAATTCGTGCAGATCAGGTGATCGTGGTGATCGCCGTCGTTCAGTTCGAACACAGCCTTGCCGCTGTCGAACTGGCTGCGGGCCAGGATGCCGGCCTGCTCGAACTGGGTCAGCACACGGTAGACGGTTGCCAGGCCGATTTCGACGTTTTCGCCGATCAGCGCGCGGTAGACGTCTTCGGCGCTAAGGTGGCGTTGGTCGGATTTGCGGAAAATATCAAGAATTTTCAGGCGCGGAAACGTCGCCTTCAAACCCATGTTCTTCAGTTCGCTTTGGTCGCTCATGGTGTAATCGCTCTCCGTCCGCGTAGGCATGGGCAGGATCAAGGGTGCACCGCGAGTCGGCTCACCTGATTTCATGCCGCCTCGCGGAACTATCCTTATGAAACCTTTATGATAACGGTTTTGTCTGCTTCCAAATAATAGGGGCGCGTAGTGTCCATGATTGCACGAATTCCCTCCCGCTCGCTGAAGACCGGATTGGCCGTCGCCGCCCTGGCCATTGCCCTTGCCGGCTGCTCGGGGGACAAGTGGGGCTTCCCCTACAAGGCCGGTGTCCAGCAAGGCAACTGGATCACCCAGGAGCAAGTCGCGCTGCTCCAGCCGGGCATGAGCCGCGAGCAAGTCCGCTTTGCGCTGGGCAGCCCTACCCTGACCAGCGTGCTGCACGCCAACCGTTGGGACTACCCCTACTATTACAAGCCCGGCTATGGCGAAGCCCGTGAACGCAAGTTCACCGTCTGGTTCGAAAACGACCGCCTGACCCGCTGGGAAGGCGACAAGCAGCCTGATTTGCAGCCCTATCAGCTGAACACGCCCAGCAGCACCGCCGACGAAAAGGCGGACAAGCGCCTGGACCAGGACGAAGCCCGCATCCAAGAAGAGGAAGACCTGAAAAAGCGCGATGCCGCCGCCCCGGTCAGCCCGCTGAATCAGTACCCCGGCCAACCGGGCAACGCGCCTGAGCCGCTTCGGTAACCCCTCAAGGATTTTCTTCATGCGTATTGCAATTGCCGGCGCCAGCGGCCGTATGGGCCAGATGCTGATCGACGCCATCCTCAAGTCCACCGACCTGCAATTGGCAGTGGCGTTGGACCGCAATGGGTCGACGTCGCTGGGCCAGGACGCGGGCGCCCCGCTGGGCCAACAGACCGGCGTGCTGATCACCGATGATCTTGACGCGCTGGCCAACGCCGATTGCCTGATCGATTTCACGCGACCCGAAGGCACGCTTGCCCACTTGCAGGCCTGCGTGAAGCACGGCACGCACGCCGTCATCGGCACCACCGGGTTCGACGACAACGGCCGCGCCGCCATCGAAGTTGCCGCGCAGAAAATCGGCATCGTGTTCGCGCCCAACATGAGCGTGGGTGTGAATGCCACGCTCAAGCTGCTGGACATGGCCGCCCGCATCCTCAATTCCGGATACGACGTTGAAGTGTTCGAAGCGCACCATCGCAACAAGGTCGATGCGCCTTCGGGCACCGCGTTGAAAATGGGCGAGACCATTGCGTCCGCCTGGGACGTGGCGCTGCCGGACGTGGCCACCTGGAGCCGCCATGGCGACACCGGCGTGCGCAAGCCCGGCACCATCGGCTTTTCCGTGCTGCGCGGGGGCGACATCGTGGGCGACCACACCGTGTCGTTCTGCGGCATTGGCGAGCGCATCGAAATCACGCACCGTTCCAGCAGCCGCGCCACCTACGCAGAAGGCGCCCTGCGCGCCGCACGCTTTCTGCAAGACAAGCACAACGGCCTGTACGACATGCAGTCCGTGCTGGGCTTCTAAGCCAGGCGGCGGCGGTGCACGCCGCGCCGCCGGAGCGCCGGAGCGCTCGCCACAAAACCAAAAAGGATCCCTCGGGATCCTTTTTTATTGCACCGTTCGCACCGCGCCCTACACCACCACAGGTTCTGGTTCCAGCATGACACCGTAGCGTGCCTGCACCGACGCTTGAATCGCGCCGGCCAACGCCATGATGTCGGCAGCGTTGGCGCCGCCGCGATTGACCAGCACCAGCGCCTGCCTGTCATGCACCCCCGCCGCGCCCAGGGCCTGCCCCTTCCAGCCGCACTGGTCGATCAGCCAGCCGGCTGCCAGCTTGTAGCGGCCGTCCGGTTGCGCGTACGACACCAACCCGGGAAAGCGTTCGGCCAGATCGTCCCGCACGTCGGCGGTCACGATGGGGTTCTTGAAAAAGCTGCCGGCGTTGCCGGTCACGGCGGGGTCCGGCAGCTTGGCGCGGCGAATGTCGCAAACCGCGTCGAAAATGTCGCGCGCGCTTGGCACGCCATGGGCCAGCCGTTCGTGGCGTTGCAGGTCCGGGTAGCCCAGCACGGGGCGCCAGGGGCGCGGCAAGGCGAACCGCACGCTGACGATGATCCAGCGGCCGGGCGCGTCGTGTTTGAAGGTGCTATCCCGGTACGAAAAGCGGCAATCGGACGGGCCCATTTCAACAAGCCTTGCCGCCGTCACATCCCAGGCGGTCAGGCTATGGAAGCGCTGTTCGAACTCGACGCCGTAAGCGCCGATGTTCTGCACCGGCGCGGCCCCGACCGTACCGGGAATCAACGCCAGGTTTTCCAGGCCATCCCAACCCTGATCGACGCAATGTTCGACAAAGCCATGCCAGCTTTCCCCACCCGCCGCTTCCACCAGGCGGACGTCGGGCGCGTCTTGCAACAGCCGCACGCCCCTGAACGCCACCTTGGCCACCAGGCCGGAAACGCGTTCAGGCAGGACAACATTGCTGCCGCCGCCCAGCACCAGGAGGCTGTCCGCGCGGCGTGCCAAGTCGGACAAGGCCGGCAATTGCGCGGCATCATCCAGTGTGACGAAGGCTTCAGCTTGCGACGCCAGACCCAGCGTATTGAGCCGGCTTAGATCGTGGGCGGCGGGAGTCAGCGCGGCTGGCGCCGTGTTGATAGCAGGGGCAGTTGACATGGGTGCTACGGGCTATGCTATAGTTTCGGTCTTCGCTCATATTACTTGATTGAGTGTTTTGGTTTGAGTACCCCGCTTTTCAACAGCCGCTCGTTATAGAGAACACGGCGAAAACGCGAAAAATCTCAGTCCAATGACAAGCTCGAAAAAATCATGTAAGATGCGCGCCTTCTGATCGATAACCAAGTTGATCAGAGTGCACAAGAAAACGGTTCTGAGCAGTTCATGACGGAACCCATGCGGGAGTAGCTCAGTTGGTAGAGCGCAACCTTGCCAAGGTTGAGGTCGCGAGTTCGAGACTCGTCTCCCGCTCCAAATTCAGATGTGCAGCGGTCAAGCAACCCCGTGTTCTTGATCTCTGCAGTCACCTAAGAAGGGCTCGACACTTGTTGTCCGGCCCTTTTTTCATTTCCGCCGCCATTAGCTGTGCCCGCCATTAGCTGCGCCCGCCAAAACCAGACCCCTGCCATTACCAGACTCCTCTGATTGCTTCTTGCGAATCCGGATGCTTTGCTCTTGGGTTGTATCGCGGACGCCGCGTCGCCGCGTTCGCTGCGCTCCGGAGGCTTGGCCATGACATTGACTCGCGCGGTGTTGCTGCACCGCTTGAAAACCGCCTGCTACACCATCAGCTCCATCGTGCTGATCAGCTGGGTAACCGATGCGCTCAATGAAGGGCTGATGTTCAAGCCTTTGCTGCGCTACTTCTACCCCACCACCGTTGAAAAGTATCAGCATCCGTTCACGGACCACCCCAGCCTGTTGATCTGGCTGGTTCCGTTGCTGGCGGGTTTATCCTTGACGATCGCCTCGTCGGCGATGGCGGTGCACCACCTGAAGCGGCGGCCTCGGTATCGGCTAAGCGCCGCACCCGCCCCTCCCTCACAATTGATCGGGCTGGCATCGGGCGGCCGCGCGCTGTCTTCTTTCTGCGCCGCTCGCGGTTCCTTCCAGCCACGCACATTCCATGCCCTGTATCGGCACGCCGACGAGCTGGCCGCGCTTGAAGCGCCATGCGCCGCCGCCGGGGTGCACCTGCAAGGCCATCCGTTACCAGACGTGCAAGACATGCAGCAGCATCACGCCCACCTGCACCATCTACTGGCCGGCATCCGCCGCGCAGCTGGCCCCGACGCGGCCATCGGCTTTGACCTGAGCGGCCTGCCGGCCGAGCTGGCCAGCGTCGCCACGCTGGCGGGTCCGCAGCACGGCGTCATGCTGTGCCAGGTCGACAAGCAGGGGCAAGCACGCACCTATCGCGTGGTGGCGGACATGCAGGCCTGAAGCCCATGAGAGCGGCTCGCCAAAAAAAAGCCCCCACCGGAAAACCGGCGGGGGCAGCGCATCACGCAACCATCGCGCGACGCTTAACGCTTAGTGCTTAATGCTTGATGCTTAATGCTTAATGCTTAACGCTGCATCCACGCATCGCGCCAATGCGAACCCGTGCCGGGCGCATAGTGCGACGGCGACTGGCTGCACCAGCCGCTGTACGGGAAGATCTTGCATTCAAACGTCTTCCCCACGTTCATGACCTTGTCACCCGCCTTATAGATGGTGCCCGCCTTGTACTGCGGGTGCCCACCCACGGCTGCCTGCGCCTGCACCGTCACGGTGTGGCTGGCCTGGACTTCGCCGCGCGAGTTGCTCACCGTCAGCGTAAAGCGGTAAGGCGTGTCCTTCGTGCTGGTCGGCGCGACAAAGCTGATGTCCGCCTGGTCCAACGCACCGGCGGAAATACCCGCGGGCACGGTCCAGCGGTAGCGCAGGTCCGTTCCGGTGGATGCCTTGCCCGACAAGACGACGCGCTCGCCGCCCTTGACCGTGGCGGGGCCGCTCAACTTGGCTTGCGGCGCAATGACTTCAGGCACCACGACCTTGGCCTTGGCTTTCACCACGTGAGTGGCGGTTGCGGTACGACCGCGCTCGTCCGTCACGGCCAGCTTGAACGTCAGGTTGCGATCCTGCGCCAGCGGGGGACCATAAAACGTAACGGTCGCGCCGTTGGCCTGTAGTCCGATCTCGTCCAGGCTCGTCCACACGTACTTCAGGCCTTGGCCCGTGGAACCGCTGGCCGACAAGGTGGCCGGCTGCAACGCCGCGACTTCAGCGGGACCGCTGATGCGAGCAACGGGCAGCGGAATCGGCGTGGGCTCCAGGTCGCAGGACTCGGGCATCTTCCACGGCTTGCCGTACTGCGCCGAGTTCTTGTCCGGCGCGGCGTCCACGTTCCAGTAGTTCTGGTGGTAGACCTTGCCGTTGTACGACACCGCTTCGTTCGGCACGTTGTACACCTTGCGGGCATCCCACGCGGGCGCGTTGGCGCACACGCCCGCCGCCTTCGCCTTGACCAGCACACCATGGTGCGTGGACGCGCTGCGCCCTTGCGAGTCGGTCACTTTCAGCGTGATGCGGTAGGCGACGTCCTTTGCGCTTTCCGGTGCAACAAAGCTGCCCTTGACGCCCTGCTCAATGAACGTCAGCGCGGGCTGGCTGCTCCACGCATAGTTCAAACCCTTGCCAGTCGAATCCGCGGCCGACAACACCACCTTGTCGCCCGCATTCGCTTGCGACGAGCCGACGACATGCGCTTGAGGCGCCTGCCCGCCGACGCTGTCGCCGCCCAGCAGCTCCGCCGCACGCACCAGATCGGGCTGCACGCCGATAGGACGAGCCGGATTGACGATGGGCACGGGGTTGCCGCTGTCCACCAGGATCTGCCGCATGACCTTGGGCGGGATATTGCCCAGGCCGCGCTCGCGCGCCAGGCTTTGCAGCCACGCCACGCTACCCGCAATGATGGGGTTGGCGGACGACGTGCCGCTGTACGCCGTGGTGTACAGGTTGTGCTGACCTTCCTTCCAGTCGGTGGTGGTGACGCGCCCACCCCAAGAGAACATATCGACGCGGCTGCCCGTTTCCGAGAACCACGCGACCTGGCCCTGCACCGGGTCGGCCGCGCCGACGTAGATGGCGCCCGAATCGCGCTTGGTACGGTCATAGCGTCCACGGAACCACGGGTCGTCCAGGTTGGCCGCGCCGTTGGCCGCCGCCAGCACCACATGCACGCCCTTTTCCTTGGTCAGATACGAAATGGCGTCATAGACCACATCCACGTGTTCCACGGGCAACCAGCATGCCGTGGTCGGGCCGCAGCCGTTGCTGAACTTGTAGTGCACGCCGATCTGCACCACGTCGCCGGCCTGCAGCACGTTGCGCAGATCGACCATGCCGCTGGGGCTGTACTTGGTATAGCCGGCCTGCGCTTGCGGCACGATGCCCGTCACGCCATAGCCGTTGTCCTGCCCGAACATGATGCCGGCCGACATCGTGTCGTGCGAATCGGGCTTTTCCACATACTGCCCGTGATGCAGGAAAGGCTTGGGCAGATCAACGTGGTCGAAATCCCAATGGTTGATCTCGTTCGAAATCAGACGCACATTCGCGCCATAGTGCCCGGTCAAGCGCTGCGCCTCGAAGGCGTTGACGCCGCCCAACGGCCAATAGCCGGGCTTGGGCGACTGCATATAGTTCTGGCACGTCGGCGCCATTGCGCCGTCGCACTTGGTGTAGTCCGGCGTGCCGGGCGCCGCGCGCGTGATCGCCATGGCGGGATCGGCTTGCAGGCCGTCACCAATCGACATCGGCACGGGCTCGATCTGCGCGCTTTCCACCAACGGGTTTTCAAGCAGCTGCTTGACCAGCAATTCCGCGTCGCGGCCGCGCATCATCTCGGCCGAAATCTTGTAGTAGCGCGTAAGGTTATGGCGTTCCAGTGCCGCGATATCCTCGTAGTTGCGCATCATCGGCGACATCGGGATCAACGGCTCCATGCCGGGCGTCAGGCGCGTCAGCGCATCCATGGCGCCGGCCACTTCGGGCGTGGGCGCCGTGCGCTGGGCCGGGTTGGGAGCTTCGGCCTTCAGCCGAACGTAAATAGGCCGGGGTTCGTCGGCTGACGCCGCATGCCCCGGAGCGGAAAACGCCGTGCCTAGTGCCAGCACGAGCATCGAAAACGGTATTTTGTTTTTCATGGCTATTCAGTGATTCGCCTTGACGGCGAATCCAACAACGCAAAAAGAAAGCCCACCTCCCATCGCTGAGAGGGGGCTGGCGTCCAACGCGGGCCAAGGCGTGTTGACCTCGGCCCGCCTTGACAACGACGGCTTACTTCACCAGATCCCAGGCCTGGGTCCAGTAGCCGCCCTTACCGGGCTCGTAATGGAACGGCGACTGGCCGCACCAGTTCGTGTAGGGCCACGGCTTGCACTCGTAGACCTTGCCCAGGTTCGTCACGCGCTCAAGCGCCTTGTAGGCAGTGCCGGCCTTGTAGGCGGGCGGCGTATCGCCGGTGCCACCATTGCCACCGTTACCGCCGGTGCCGCCATTACCGCCATTACCACCATTACCGCCTTCGTCAACGATGACTTCCGGCTTGCCCTTGACCGTCACAACGTGGGTCGCATCCGATGCGCCCTTGTCGTTACGCGTGTTCAGCGTGAACGAGTACTGCTGGTCCTTCGTTTGCGTCGGCGCCACGAAGCTCAGCGTGGGCTGGTCCTTCACCGCGACGGTGATGCCGGCCGGCACGGTCCACGAGAACTTCAGGTCGGTACCGGTCGAGGCCGAGCCCGACAGCTGCACCTTCTGACCCGCTTGCACATTCACCGGGCCGGTGATGCTGGACAGCGGCGGGATCACCACGGGGTCCGGCTTGATCTCGGCCGCTTCCTTGGTCACCACAAAGTGGTACTTGCTGCCGTCCATCGAATAGACGTGCGACTTGTCCACTCCCACGATCGGCGTCACGGTCTTGCCGTCAGCGCCCAACTGGCCGATGCGCACGCGCTTGGACGTGCCGTTGACGGCATTGCCCAGCACTTGCGTCCAACGCTCGCCCTGCACGGCGTTCTCGTCCAGCGGCACGCGCAGCTGTTCCAGGTATTCGCCGTTGCGCTTGGGGTCAGCCAAACGCCACACCAGCGAATCGCCCACCTTGGTTTCACCGATGGAGTACAGCGCGCCGATATCCGACGGCTTGATGACGTTGGACACGCCCTCGATGTTCACGTCGCCGCAAGCGCGATAGGACTCGCCCGAGGTCACGCCGTCGCCCACGTGGTTGGTGTTCCAGACGCTCATGATCAGATGGCGGCCGGTCTTGCCGGCGGGCAGCGTGCAGCTGTATTCCTGCTCACGACCTTCGCCCGCCGCGGCCGGCGTGAAGTCGCGCTGTTCGCAGAACTTTTCAAAGTCGGAGAATTGCAGCGGCTTGGTCGAGTCATACGGCATCTTCGTGATGAAGAATTGCAGCGACTTGGTGCGGTGGGCCACGGTGTGGTTCCACTTCAGCGTGACGTTGCCATTGGCGTCCGGCTTGAGCGTGGTGATGGGCCATTGGGCCAGCGCGTTCAGGCCGCGATGGGACGGCTTGGTGCCACCGTCGCACAGGCGGTCGCCCGGCGTGGTGGCAACGGTTTTTTCGCCGCCCGGCTTCTGCCAGACTTCACGCCAGTCGTACACGCTGCCGCCCTGCGCCTTGAATGCGGCGCAACCTTCGCTCTGACTGCCCGCGTGGCAATGCAGGATGCGCGCCTTCGGATGCGACATGGTGCCGTGAGCCAAAACCGAACCGGATACGGCCGCCAGTACCAGGCCGCCCACCAGAGTTAATTTGAATTTCGCCATTTTTTTATAAACACTTCAGAGTGAGGTTGAATAAATCACCTTCCATGCAGCACGCAGGACAAGGTGAATTCATTCTCGGCCGGAAGCCCTTTGATAATCAAAGTTGATAAACGATTCCTTAAAGCAATTTCCCCACACTCATTAAAAAAATAACCTGCGGCAAAAAAAATCCCCCGCGCTTTCGCACGAGGGACCAGGAACTTCATTTTTCCGCGTTATTCACTGCGGATTTTCAAGCAGTTTCAGCTCAGACTGAGAACAGTGAAGGGAATTACTTCACCAGGTCCCAAGCTTGCTGCCAAGCCAGGCCCTTGCCGGGAGCGTAGTGCAACGGCGAAGCGCTGCACCATGCGGTCACGGGCCAGATCTTGCACTCGTAGACGTTGCCGCCGTTGGTGACCTTGTCGCCAGCTGCGTACGTGGTGCCTTCCTTGTAGGCCGGGTACTGGCCGGTCTGACCGTCGTTGCCGCCGGTGTTGCCGCCTTCGTTACCGCCGGTGTTGCCACCGTCAGTGCCGCCGCCGGTTTGGGCTTGCTTCTTGACCAGGACCGAATGCGTCTTGCTCGACGAACCCTTTTCGTTCGTGACCTTGACGGTGAACGAGTAGGACTTGTCTTGCGTCAGCGTCGGAGCCGTGAAGCTCAGGTCAGCCTGGTTCAGCGCCGAAGCGGTGATGCCAGCCGGAGCCGTCCACTGGAACTTCAGCGTACCGCCACCGTTGTTCGAACCCTTGGCCGACAGCGAAACGCGCTCGCCAGCATTGGCCGTTGCCGGGCCAGTCAGTTGAGCCGTAGGCGCATTGATGACGACGGGCGGCGGATCCACCGGCTCGGCAGCCTTCTGGTCAATCGCGAAGCCAACCTTCTTGTTCAGGCCATAGACCTGGTTTTCGGTGTCGCTTTGCTGCGGCAAGACTTGGCCATTGGACTGCATCTTGCCGACCTTGATGACGGACGACTTGTTGTTGACTTCCTTGGCCAGGGCGTACATCCACTGGGCGGCCTTTTCTTCACCGGCCTTGACGATGATCGAATGGCTTTCCAGATCGCCGGCACGGCTCAGATCGAACACGCGCAGGGTCATCTTCGAGCCGACGTTGACTTGGCCGCCTTGCAGCGCACCGCTGGCTTGCCATTGCACGTTGGCAGGCATCACTTCCACGTTCGAGCAAGAGTAGAAACCTTCCTTGGCGTCGCTCGGGTCACGTTGCCACACGCTGTAAATCACGCGCTTGCCGGTAAAGTGGGCGGGAATCTTGACATCCAGGGGCGTAACGGCGTTCACGACTTCCGGGCGCGGCAGAAAGCCGGTATCGCCGATCAGTTCCAGATCTTCCCAGCGCAGGCCGCGCTTGGGGTCGTAGCTGTCTTTGCTGATGTAGGTCTTGAAGTACGTGGTGATGTGCGGTGCCGTTTGCAGGTACTTGAATTGCGCATTGCCGTTGGCGTCAGGCGTAACTACCGTGGTGGGCCACTGGTGATCGCCATCCAGCGCCTTCCAACTGTCCTTTCCGCCCGCGCACAGCAGGCCGTCAGGGATAAGATCCTTGTGGTTGTTGAACACGCCGCCGATCAAGTTGGACTGCCAGTTTCCAATAAGGTCGTTCGCTTTGCCGCAACCGGAGAACTTGGGATTATTCCAAGGAGTATCAAACTTGTGGCAAGCATATTCCCGGCTCGGGGGATCGATCATGGAACCGTGAGCCGAAGCGGTCGTCGGCGCCATGGCCATGAGCACAGCCTGCGTCAGCGCCGCGACCGGCAAGCCAAGCTTGGCGGCTGCACCGCGCAATGTGGTTTTAGTCATCAAATATCCTATGTTTAGTGGATTGTTTTTCGCATTCTCATGAACCGGAAATCACACGGATCTCGTGAAAGCGAAGCCATTATTCCCGGCGCTGGAAAACGGCAAAACCTTTCTCAATACACTATTAAAAGCAGGTGTTGCATCCTTGCCGCATCGCATTGATGACGCGGTAAAACGCGATAAATCACGCAATACAGAACGTCCAGATGGCCGAAAAAAAGCGCCACGAGGGCGCTTGTTCATGAGGCGGGATTAAGGCCCGTTCGATAACCGGACCGCGCTTCCTGGCGATTACCTTCCGCGCACGGCATCGGCATCAATGGAAATGTGAGCGAAAACTCGCTTCCCTTCCCAGGACGCGAACTGACCGACAATTTTCCGCCGTGCGCATCCACCACCGTGGCCACCAGCGCCAAGCCCATTCCCACGCCGTCACGGCTGCCGGGCTGCACCTGAAAAAACGCCTCGCACAGCTGCGGCATGACCGAATCCGCAATGCCGATACCCTCGTCGATCACACTGATGCGGGCCATATCGCCCTGGCGCTTCAGGCACAACGTGATGCGTGTGGACGGGTTGGAATACTTGATCGCGTTGTCCAGCAGGTTGATGACGGCGCGTTGCAGCATGCAGTAGTCGCCCGACACCCACAGCTTTTCCCCGCATTCGCGGATATGCACGTCGATGCCCTTGCGCTCGGCCAGCAACAGGGTTTGGTCGGCGGCTTCCTGGCCCACGTCGAGCATCGAAACGGGCAGGAAATTCGCCTTATCCAGGCGCTCCGCGCGGGAAAGATGCATGAAGTCCTGCGCCACGGTCAGGCTGTACTGCGCCAGGTCACGCACGGACTGCGCAAAGGCTTCCTGCTTGGGGCAATCGCTTTCGGCGCTTTGCTTTTCCACCATCACCAGGATCGTCGACAGCGGGCTGCGCAGGTCATGCATCATTTGCAGCATCACTTCGTTGTCGCGAGCGCAGTTCGGCTTGGCGTGGGTTACGGCAGGCGCATCCACCGGCGCGGCCGTGCGGGCCAAGACACGTTCACGGCGCGCGCCCCGCGTGGCCATGCGCCAGCGGACTACGCTGATGTACGCCAGCGCCACGCCCACCACGGGCGCCACCATCGGCGTCCAGCGGCGTGCCGTGATCACGACAAAAGCGGCCAGCAGCCAAAACCCGATCAGCCAACCCAATGCCCGCAAGCGCATTTTCGATTGGCCCGCGATCACGCTGAACAACGCCAGGCCCGCCAGAATGCCGAAGTCCGCGAGCACGCCGGGCGCGGCCGCCGTCAGGGGCTGCCCATCGCTGGGCATGGCAAAGCAGAGCAGGATGATGCCCAGGTTGCAGAACAGCAGCGCATCGTTTTTTCTGGCGCCCAGGCGCGTATAAGGCCAAATCAGGAATTTCATCGTCACGCTCGAAAGGTGGGTCGCGATGCGTCAGGCACGCGGTCGGACCGGCAGCGCACGTCAGGCGCGGACTGCGATTGGAAGGGGGGAAGTTGCGTGTACTGCCGAAGCAGCGCGGCGCACTGGCCGGGGCGAATGCCTGCCGGCTCAATACATGCGTTCGAGGCGGTAGCCGTAGTTGTACACGGTAGCGATCACATAGCCGTTGCGCGAGCGCAGGCCCAATGACGAACGCAGGTTGCTGACATAGGTCGCCAGGCTGGCGTCGTACTTGCGGTCGACGGTGCCCCAGATGTGCTGACACAACGCGTCTTTGGTGATGATGCGGCCGGGGCTGCGGAACAGCATCGTGGCCAGATCGAATTCCCGCGTGGGCAAACTGACGGGGCGCCCGTCCACGGTCAACGTCTTGGCTTCCAGGTTGAACGCAAAATGGCCCACCTGGAACTGCGACGCGGTGGCTTCGCCGCGCTGGGATTTGCGCAGCTGTGCGCCCATGCGGGCCAGCAACTCACGTTCGCGCACCGGCTTTTGCAGGTAGTCGTCGGCGCCCATGTTCAGCGCCTGCACGATGCTTTCCTCGTCATCGCGCTGCGTCAGCATCAGGATGGGCATGTTGGGCGCCAGGTTGCATCGCGCCCACTTCAGTACCGCAAGACCCGATGCGCCGGGCACTTCCCAGTCAAGCAGAACGACATCCACGCGTTGTTGTTGCAGTAGCGCGATGAAGCCGTCGCCATCGCGGCGCGAGAAGGCCTGGTGGCCGTGGCTTTGCAGCAGTTTGGTGACCCACTCGACCTGAGTGGGCGAATCTTCAAGAATGGCGACGATCATTGAGTCAACTCTTATGTAAGCGCAATTCCCGAAGATTTTTATTATTACGGCAATCACAATTGATACCCCGACAGAATGATTTCATGCAGGGATAGTCACAACAATAAGAAATTTCTCAAAGCCAAAGTGGGAAAGCCAAATGTCAAGATATGACAACCAGGGCCGAATATGCGGATATTTTCTCGGGCTCTCCACCGGAAAGACCGCGGATTACCAAGAAAATTCCTGGACGTATTTATCTTTTTAATGCGTGATGTGTTGATTAACGCCCATAAATACAAACTTCCAATCCTGATAACTGGATTTTCCTGACATATCGCCCACCTCGGCATCAAAACCATCCTGCTTGATGGGCTTTTTTTCCGACAGGCTATATACCCCCATGATGCCGCCGTCGGGAGATTTGACGATGCCCCATTCCGTGCTGCCTGTTATCGGGTCAGCGTACAGCCGGCGCAGGTGCCTGCGCGTAAACGACACGCGGTCGTCCTTGAGCAAGGCCTCCATGGTTTTGGGATAGGCCGGCGCGGTGCCGGACAGGTAATACGAGGCCAGCGCTCGTTGATATTGCTGGCCGACGAAAAGCAGTTCGGCCTCCTGGTCGCGCAGCTTTTGCATCGACCATGGCTGCACCACCGCCGTCAGCCCCGTGGCCACCGCCATAACCAGCATCAGCACCGTCAGATAGCCGAAGCCCGCCTGACGGCGCGACAACGCACCGCGATCACCACCGCGCATAGTCCAACCCATCCAGCCCCCTGCCGGTCGCGCCGCTGATTACATCGTTCACGCCAGGCGCATCCCCGTTCTGCGGCAACCAGCTGTCGCGTTTACCCGTCACCGGGTCCATGGGAAGCTCGCGCAGGTATTTGTCGGCCACAAGCACATCCAGCGAATCGGGATTGTTGCCATGGTCGGCGCGGTAATCGTCGATAGCGTGACGGATCGATTGCAGGTTGTGACGCAACACCGTTTCGCGCGCACGGTCGTTGCTTTTGAAAAACGACGGCGCCACCAGCGACATCAACGCGCCGATGATAGCCATGACCGCCATCAGCTCAATCAGCGTAAAGCCGGCACAGCCGCGCCTACCATTCTTTGTACGGAACGCCATTGAGGCCCCTTCTTTGACTTTTTGAACGCACATCGAACACGTCACGTCCCGATGAAAACGCATCGACCGAACTGTCATAGCTTCGGGTATCCCAGGTGTCGGCCGCCGAGCGGTTCTCACAGTTTTCACACATCGGGTCCTTGGGCAGGCGGCGCAGGAAATACAACATGCCGCCGTTGGGGTCCGTCTTGTTCTGCACGCCCTTGACCAGGGCTTCCAGGTCCGGCGGATAACCGCTGCGGTCCAGCGGCTTGTCCACCTTGCCCTCGCGGCTGGCCTGGTAATACGCGTCGATGGCGTTGCGCAGCGTGTGCAGGCTTTGCCGTAGCTCGCGCTCCTGTGCGCGTTGCTTGACCAGCGCCGAGAACGGCAGCGCAACGCTCAGCAGCAGGGCCAGCAAGGTCATGGCCGCCATCATTTCGATCAGCGTGAAACCCGATTGCTTGCGCATGTCGCGTCCTTAGAACGGCGGCTTGGCCAGCACCGCGTCCAGCGCCGGGGCGTCGCCGCCCGTCGCCGCGGCTTCCGGGGCGGCGGGCGCCTGGGTCGTCATCGGCATGACGGTGACGCGCGACTCGGTGCCCGACGGGAAGTAGCTGTCGGCAGCCGACGGCAAGGCCATCGAACGTTCGATATGCGGCGTCAACAGCAACACGATTTCCGTGTTCTGGTCCGTCTTCTTCTGACCGCCGAACAAGCTGCCCAGCCAACCCATCACGCTCAGTCCGGGCACACCGCTGCTGCTGCGCGTCTGCTGTTGGTTGACCAGGCCGGCCAGCACCTGCGTTTCGCCATCACGCGCCGTCATCACGGTTTCCGCATTGCGCGTGCTCATCGGGTAGACGACGCCGCCGCCAGCCGTCTTGACCTCGCCCTTCAGGTTGCTGACTTCCATGCTGACGCGCACGCTGACTTCATTGCTCAGGCTGATACGGGGTTCCACTTGCAGGATCAGGCCCACGTCCTGATAGTTGACGGATTCCGTCACCACGCCATTGGCGTTGGTGGTGGTCACGACCGGCACCTTTTCACCGATCTTGATGCTGGCCTTTTCCATGTTGCGAACACGGATCTTGGGATTCGCCAGCACCTTGGTCTTGCCGCGCTTTTGCAGCAGGTTCAGCGCCGCCGACAGATCATTGCGGCTGGTCACCCCGATCTTGCCCTGGTTCAGGCCCAGCAGGTCGCCCACCGTGATGCGGCCGTTTTCGCCTTGGGGCAGCACGGAAAACCGCAGGTCGCTGGGGTAGTCCACGCCCACTTCAAGTTCGTCGCTGGCGTTCACCTCCAGCACCTGCACATCCATCGTCACTTCCGACTGCGCGATGTCCAGCGCCGCCACCACGCGTTCCACCACCGCCATCACTTCAGGCGTGTCGCGCACCAGCACGGCATTTGCGCGTTCGTCCAGGTGCACGTTCTTGGGCGCGCTGATCTGCCGCAACGCCGCCAGCACGTGCGTGGCATCGGCATGGTTCAGGTAGAACACGCGCACCATTAGCTCGCGATACTCCTTGTCCTTGTCCGGGCGCGACGGATAGATCAGCAGGGTGTGCGCATCCAGCACCTTCTTTTCCAACTGATTGGTGCGCAGCAACAGGTTGATCGCGTCTTCGGCGGTGGTCTGCCGGGCCATGATGCTGGCCGGCATGGTCGTCTGCACGTCCGGGTCCAGCACGAAGTCCACGCCGGCCGCCAACGAAATCGTGTCCAGGATCTGCACGATGGGTTGCGCCTTGAAGTTCAGCGTCACGGGCTTGCGCAGCGCGTCGGCCAGCCGGGGCTTGACCGATTGGCGGCCGACGTCGCGGCGTTGCAGCTGGGCGCGCAGCGCTTCGGCTGACGGAAAGCCAGGCTGCTCCTGCAAGATGCGATTGACCTTGTACAGGGCCTCGCGCGGGTGGTCGAATTGCAGCCTCACCGCTTCGGCCAGCTCGGCGTTCAGGTGCACACGTTGTTCCAGCTGCGTCTTGAGCTGCTGGGCGCGCATATTGCCAGGGTTGATCGTCAGCAGCTCCAGCACGTCCTGCAGCGCGGCCTCGTCATCACCCGCGTCCATCTTGACGCGCACACGTTGCAGGATCTCGCGGGTCAACGTCACGCCATCGCGCGCCACGTCCTTGCCCGCTTCGATATCGTTGGGGTTCTTGTCCAGCTTCGCGCGCCCGGCGGCCAGGCGTTCAGCAGTGGTCGGCGCGTCGCCGCCCAGTGCGCGTTTCAGTGATTCCGGGGCCGCGCATCCGCCCAGCAACAGGGTGAAGAATGCGGCCATTACGACAGGTTTTGCAATCATGATGTCTTGCCATTCCCAAAAGAATTTTTTCGTTTCGATGAGCGCCATGCTCATTGCGCCAGCGGCGCCAGGTCCACATGCAGTTCCTTGCCCTGCGGGTCCAACAGCACGGCGCGTTTCGCTTCCAACGCCTTCAAGCGGTACTGCGGCGTCAGGTTGCCGCCCGGCCGCACCGCGCCGTCCATATCGCAGCGCTGGCAGATCAGATAGGTTTCCCCTTGATGCGCCAGCACCACGATGCGGCGCCCGGTGTCGGACCATTCACCGATGGCCGTAAAGGCCGGTGCCGCGGTCGCGCCAACGCCTTCGGGCGCGGTGGGCATGGTGTCGTCCAGGGCCGGCGTGTCGGTCGGCGCGGCGTTGGCCTGGGCGGCGGCGTCCTGGGCAGGTTCGCTGCCGCGATCCAGCAGCGACGTCCAGCTTTGCGAGGGGAACAGATCCACCTCTTGCGTGGTCTCGGCCCACGTGGCGGCCGGCACCAGGGCGGTGATTACCGCGGTCATCCATCGCTTCATCACACCACCCCCAGCATGCTCAAGCGCATCTTTACGTTCACCAGCATGTTTTCCGGTTTCTGCCTGTCCAAGGACAAGGACTCCAGGCGCAACAGCGGCTCTTCGGTCAACTTGCGCAGACCCGCGCTCAGGTCCTGGTACGAACCCACCGCCGTCACATCCACCGACGTGCGGCGCAAGCGGCCCTGGATGGTGTCTTCGCCCTGATACTGGATGTCGACCAGCAGCAGGCCCGAACGCACCAACTGTTCCATCACGGCCAGCTTGCGCTGGTCGGGGTCCAGGCGCAGTTGCACGCGCAGTTCGTCCATGTCATTGCCGGGTGGCGCAACGTGGGGTTGGCAGGCATGCAGCTCGGCGTTCAGTTCCAGCGCCCGCATTTGCAGCGTGCCCTTTTCCGGCCACAGCACCACGACGCAATGCACGATCAAGACCAGCAAGGCGGCCAGGGCCAACAGCCCGCCGCGCCCGAAGCGTTCGGCCCAACATTGAGCATGCCAACGCAGCGGGGAACCGCCGTTGCCCTGGCGCAGCGCGGCCAGGCGGCGACGAATTTCAGCAAAGGACTTCATCGCAGCTCCACCCGCACGGTGGCCATCGTGGCCAGGTTGGGGTCACCCGACTTGATGCCGTGGCGCATCACGGTTGCCCGGATGCCTTCCCCGGCGTTCACGCGCCCGGCGAAGGCGAACACCTCGGTCAGGTCCACGGCCATCAGTTCCAGTTGCACGGTCTTGCCGGCGCCTTCGATCTTCAGGTTCATGACGGCCACGCGGGGGCTCCAGGCCTGTTCGATGGCGCGCAGCAGCACGGGCCGCAACCGGTCCTCGGCACTTTGCGCGGACACCAGCGCGTCCACCTTCTTTTCTTCCGGCGACTGCGCAAGCGCCCGTCGCTGCTCGCGTTCCTGTTGCATGCGGCGTTCGACCAGCTGGCTTTCAAAGCGCGTGACCTCGACCCGCAGCGCCCACAGGTCCCATTGACGCCAGGCGCTCAAGAGGCCGACGCACAGCAACAGCAGCACCACGATGGCGGCAAACGGTTGCGTCGCCCCGCGCTTGGTGAAATTGAGCTTGTTCATCTTCAACCCGGGCATGTCCGTCCTCCCAACATGGCATGGGGAAAGCCCAGCCAGCGCGCGTCTTCGGGCAGCGCGACGTCCGGGGATACCAAGGTGGACGTCCACGCGCATTGCGGCATGACCGGCCGGTCGCACAGCGCCTGCGCCGAGGCAACGGCGGACGCGTGGGATTGACCCGGCGACAACTGCAAGGTGATCATGTCTTCCCACCCCTGCGCCGACGGCCACAGGCACGTCACCGCGCCGGCTTCCGCCAGGACCAGGCAGGCGCCGTCCGTCCGCACGGCGCGTTGAAAGCGATGCAGGGCCGACGACAGCAGATCGTGGCAGGCCGCCACCGTCCACTTCTGTTCGCGCAGCTGGGCTTCCAGGGCGTCCAGCATCACGGCGTCGGCCGCGACGGCCAGGCGAGCCTGCCCATGGCTGGCCGGCCCCAGGCGCACGCGGGTCGGTATCGCGATGCCGCGCTCGCGCAGCAGCGCCTGGGCATAGCCGCACCAGTGCGTATCGCCACCGGGCAAGCCCGGTTGCCAGGGCAGCAACACCGTGTGCACCCAGGGATAACCCAGCCAGATGCGCACGCGGTTGCGCCAGCGCGGGCGCACTGAGGGGCGGCTTGCCAGCAAGGCGGACACGGCTTCGGCGGGCTGGCCGTCATGGACGATCTTCAGCCGCTCGTGCACGGCCGTTGTCGTGGACAACAGGCTGACGTGTTCGGCATCGATCAGAACGGCGTGATCATTCCATAGCGACGGCACGGCAAACCTCCTGATACGTGGTCAGACCATGGGCCACCGCTTCATGGGCGGCGTCGCGCATCGATTGATAGTCGGGGCATTGCGCCAGGGCTTCCTGGCGGCGCTCGGGCGAGCGGTCCAGCAGCGCGGTCTTCATGCGGCTATCCAGGCGCAGGACTTCAGCCAACGCGATGCGGCCCAGAAAACCCGTGTGACGGCAGGCCTCACAGCCAGGGCCCGCGCGCGCTTCGCCCGCGGGCGCGCAATGCGGACACAGGCGCCGCACCAGACGCTGCGAGACCACGCCGTTCAGCGATTCGAGGAACGTGGCGGGTTCGACGTCCATGTACAAAAAGCGGTCGATCACGCTGAACGCGTCGTTGGCGTGCACGGACGACAACACGCGGTGGCCGGTCAGCGCGGACTGCACGGCGATGGCGGCGGTCTCAGCGTCGCGGATTTCACCGACCAGGATCGTGTCCGGATCGTGGCGCAGGATGGACCGCAGGCCGCGCGCGAAGGTCAGGCCCTTTTTCTCGTTCACCGGAATCTGCAAGATGCCGGCCATTTCGTATTCCACCGGATCTTCGATGGTGATCAGCTTTTCGTCGCCGCTGTTCAGCTCGGACAGTGCGCCATACAAGGTGGTGGACTTGCCGCTACCCGTGGGGCCGGTAATCAGCGTCAGCCCATAGGGCAGCTGCGCCAGCACACGAATGCGGCGGGCCGTTTCGGCCGGAAAGCCCAAGGTGTCCAGGCTCAGCTTGTCGCCCCGCTGCGATCGGTCCAATAGACGCAGCACGGCGTTCTCGCCGTGATTGCCCGGCATGATCGACACGCGGAAATCCACCTCGCGCCCTTGCAGCACCACTTTGAAGCGGCCATCCTGCGGCACGCGCTTTTCCGCGATGTCCAGGCTGGACAGCACCTTCAGGCGCGACATCACCTGGTTGGCGGTCACCTGCCCCGGCACCTGGCGGATGCGCAGCATCACGCCGTCGATGCGATAGCGGATCAACAGCCCGTCCTCGTCCGACTCCAGATGGATGTCGCTGGCACGGCTTTGCAAGCCGTCATACAGCGTCATGTTGACCAGGCGGATTACCGGGCTTTCGTCCTTGGCCAGCGAGGCCAGCGAAATCGATTCGACCGCCTTGGCCAACGAGTCGTCCGCCATGTCGACGGCAACGCCGTCCAGCACGCGTTCCGTGGCTTCGGCCTGCTTGAGCCACGCGTCCACCGCGCCGGTGGGGCACACGGCAAAGCGCAATGCGCGGTCGGACAGCATCGCCTGCAACTTCAGGCGCGCATCGCGAGAGAAAGGCGCGGCCATCGCCAGCAGCAATTCGCCATCAACCTGCAAAGGCGCCACGCGGCAGGCCATGGCGTCGGCCAGCGGCAGCACGTCAAAGCGCGGAGTGGCCTGGCGGCATTGCTGCGCGCTTAGCGGCTCCATGCCCAGCGCTTGCGCCAGCACGGGCAGCAGCTGCGGGCGCCGCGCCAGTTCCTCGTCCAGGTAATCGGCCAGGGACAGGCTCAGTTCCGCGGCGCGCTCGCGCCACAACCACCATGCCTCGTCGGCGACGGGTTTGGTTTCCATTGCGACCTTCTCCTGACTGATTTCAACTTGGTTCATTGCGTTCATCCCAAACTCCCGGCCATCTCGAAGATGGGCATGTACAGCAAGATGACGATGGTGCCGACCAGCCCTCCGACCACCAGCATCAGCAGCGGCTCGAACACCTTTCCAAAGACTTCGATGGCGTGGTCCAGCGTGCCGTCATGAAATTGGGCGATGCGTTCGCACATGCCGCCCAGATCGCCGCTTTGTTCGCCTACGCGCAGCAGCCGTTCGGCCACTGCCGTGGTCAAGCCGTGGCGCGCCAGCGTCTCCGACACGCTGCGGCCGGCGCGCAGCTCCTGCAACGCCAGGTCCAGCCGTTCGCCGTAGGCGGGCGGCAGGATGCGTTCAGCCAGCTCGAATGCCTGCAATGCGGGCGTGCCGCCTTCGATCAACAGGCCAACGGTGCGATAAAAGCGCGCCAGCACGAACAGGTTGCCCACATCGCGCAGCTTGGGCAGGCGCCAGAACAGGTTCATCAACGCCGCCTTGACCCGCTGCGTGCGCAGCGCCAAGGCAGCAAAGAGCAGGCTGCCGCCTATGCCCGCGCCCAGCCATTGGCCGTCGGACTTGACCAGGCGCGCCCACCACAACATGGCCTCGGCCGTTGCCGGCAAGGTCCGCATGCTTTCAAACACGATGGCAAAGCGCGGCACCACGAAAAACAGCATGAACAGCAAGATGCCAAAGCCCACTGCGATCACGACCAGCGGATACACCAGCGCGCCCACCACCTTCTTGCGGATGTTCTCGATCCGCGTTTCGTAGTACTGGTAGCGCCGCAGCACCACCGGCAATTGGCCACTGCCTTCGGCGGATGCCACCGTGGCCACCAGCAGCGCCGGATACACCAGGGGTTGCGCCTGCATCGCCTTCGATAGCGGCTGGCCCTGGTACAACAAGCGCAACAACTGGCTCAGCGACGATTGCAGCGCCTTATTGCCCTTGCCTGCCTTGTCGCTTAACGCCTCCAGCGCTTCGATCAACGCCAGCCCGGCGTCCAGCAACGTGGACAGCTCTTGCAGCAACAGGCCCAGCGAAAATGTCTTCTTGCCGCGCGCCTTGATGCCGCGACGCACGGCCGAACGTTGAATGTCCAGAACCATGCCGTCGGCATCGCTCAACTGCGCGCGGGCCTCGCCTTCGCTGGAGGCGCGCACGGTGTGCACGCGCAACGTGCCCTGCTTGAGCAAGCGGATCCTGAACTCATTCATATCAACGCTCCGCGTGTTGGGACTGGCGATAACGGGCGTCGCGCGCCTGGGTCAGTTGCAGATAGTGTTGCCACACGCGATTCACGTAGCGCTTGCGCGCCGCTTCGCGGTTGGCGGCGCCGCCGGCGTTGTAGGCACCGACCGCGCGCCAGGTGTAGCCATAGCGCTTGATGAAGCCGGCCAGGATTTCGGCGCCGGCATCAATTGACAGACAGGGCTCGTCCAGCAAACGCTGGCGCGTGATGCCCCGCTTGGCCAGGGCCGGCAGATGGATGCTGTTGATCTGCATCAGGCCGACGTCCTGGGTACCGTTGGTGTTGTTGTTGATGGCGCGAGGGTTCAGTGACGACTCCACCTTCGCAATCGCAAACAGCAGCAAGGGGTCCACGCCGTGGCGGTCGCCCGATTCCTGCCAGCAGCTGGCGGCGGCGGCCGCCGAGAACGTCATCCCGACGAGCCCGGCCGCCACCCACTTAGAGGCCGTAGACCAGTTCACCGCTGCCTCCCGCCCGGCCTTCCTCGCCGAAAGAAACCACTTCTGCGTCCGAGCTGCGCCCGGGCACGTTCAGCACGTAGGGACGGCCCCACGCATCGGCCGGCACATCCTTGGCCAGGTACGGGCCGTGCCAGTTGGGTGCGCCCTGCGGGGCCTTGACCAGCGATTCCAGGCCTTGCTCGGTAGTGGGATAGCTGCCCACGTCCAGGCGGTATTGGGTCAAGGCATCGCCCAGCGTCTTCATCTGCGCCTGCGTGGCGCGCACCTTGGCGCGGTCGACCTGGGAGAACAACTTGGGGCCGACGTATCCGGCCAGCAACGCAATGATCAGCAGCACGACCAGCAATTCCAGCAAGGTGAAACCTTGTTGCAGGCCAAGACGGCGTCGGAAGGTAAGAGTCTTCATGAGTCCACTTTTTCTGAATGAGCGATTACCGCGCGGCGGCAATCTGGAGTGAAGTGCGAGGGGGGGCAGAGGCGGGCATCGTGAGCAACGATGCCGATCCGAGCGCCGGTGTGGCCGGGCGCATCAAAGGCGGAAAAATCTCTACGCAGGCCGGCATATTTCCATGCGGGCGATGGGCCAACAACGTTTCTAAAGAGAGCCTAAAGGGGCCGGGCGGAGGGGCTTTTGGCCTTCAGGAAGTGTTGAGGAAGATGGCGCGGCAGGGGGTGGCGGCGCTTCAATCTCGCCTCTTGGCCAAGCCCCGCCGCACGCGGAGCCGGCCGACACCGCTAGAAGGAAGACCATGCATTCCCCCCCCGCCGCCCTGGCCACACAGGCCTACTCCACCTCGCAAATCGCCTTGCATTGGCTGAGTGTCAGCCTGATGGGCATCCTGATTCTTGCCGGCGAATTACGCCACGTGCTGACCGCGCAGACGGGCGTGTCGATGCGCTCGGTAATGATCGTGCACATCGGCTGTGGCATGGCGCTGCTTGCCGTCACGATGGTGCGCACGGTCGTGCGTATCTCGCGCCGCCGCGCCGCCGGCGCTGACTTCAGCATGCAGGATGCCTGCGCCCACGCGGTGCACCTGTTCATCTATGCGTTCATTTTTGCGTCGTGCATGGTGGGCTGGGTCGTGGTCAACGCCAAGGGCCTGGCCGTGCCGGTGCCCTTTACCAACCTGGAGTTTCCGCGCTTGGTCGCCGCCGATCCGGCGCTGGTGGTTACCACGGTGTGGATGCACGACATGCTGACGTGGGGGCTGTACGGCCTGCTGGGGCTGCACATTGTGGCGGCGCTTGCCCACCACTTCATCGCCCGCGACGACACCTTGTCGCGCATGGCCTGGCGCCGCGCGCCGCGCAAGCAGGCCGCGCCGGCGTCCTTTAAACCGGCGCGAGTGCGCACCGCGGCATCAGGATCCACGGCCAGCGTGCATTTTTCAAAAAATTAGGTATACTTCCGCCTCGCTTGCCAGAAAACGACATCAAGACGCGGATGGCAATGCATGGCGATAGCGGTAAATCGCAGCAGTAAAGCCGTAGCAGTACATTGCGGGAGTAGCTCAGTTGGTAGAGCGCAACCTTGCCAAGGTTGAGGTCGCGAGTTCGAGACTCGTTTCCCGCTCCAAGTTATGATCTACGGACTTCCACTGACGTCTGTAAGTCGTTGAAAAGAGGAGCTTCGGCTCCTTTTTTCATTCCAGCGAAAGCCACGGAAATCCACTGACAGCCAGCGTTTTTGAGGCCAAAAACAAGGCCAAAGAATGCGGGTGGTGCCGGTTCCGGGTTGTTGCTGGGGTTGGATCGGGATGACAAGCAGCATCGGGCCTAAGTCCAAGACTTAGGAGCTTGATGATGACACTCTCTGATCTGACCGTGCGGCAAGCCAAGGCCGCCGAGAAAACGTACAGCATCCCCGACACCGATGGCCTCGGCCTGGTGGTCGCCCCCACCGGCGGCAAGTCGTGGCATTTGCGCTATTACTGGCTCGGCAAGCAAAAGCGCATCTCCCTGGGGAACTACCCCGAGATCGGTTTGCGCGAAGCGCGCACCTTGCGCGACGAAGCCCGGGCGCTTCTGGCAAAGGGCATCAACCCCCATACCGATCGGAAACAGAAGCGACACGCGGTCAAGCTTGCGGCCGACTACACCTTCAAGGCCGTCTTCGATGCGTGGGTCGAGCATCGCCGCAAGGAAATCAAGGAGGGCAGGAACAGCACGCTGTCGCAGATCCTGCGGATCTTCAACAAGGACGTGCTGCCCAGCCTCAAGCAGATGTCGATCTACGACATTCGCCGGCCCCAACTCCTGGGCGTCCTGGCGAGGATCGAGGAGCGCAAGGCGTTCACCACTGCCGAGAAGGTCCGCACCTGGCTGGGGCAGTTGTTCCGCTATGCCCTCGTCATCGTGGAGGGGCTGGAAGCCAATCCGGCCTCCGACCTGGACGTGGTGGCCGAGCCCAAGCCCCCGGTGAACCACAACCCCTACCTGCATCTTCGGGAGCTTCCCGAGTTCCTGCACAAGCTCAGGCTCTACAACCCTCGTGGTTGGCAGACCCAACTCGGCATCCGGCTGCTGTTCCTGACCGGCGTGCGTACCGGCGAGCTGCGGCTGGCGACCCCGGACCAGTTCGATCTCGACCGTGGCCTGTGGATCATCCCGCCGCAGATTGTCAAACAACTCCAGGACGAGATGCGCAAGGCCGGCAAGCGCCCGCAGGACGTTCCGCCCTACATCGTGCCGTTGTCCGTGCAGGCCATCGAGATCGTGCGCTACCTGTTGGGTGTGATGAAGCCGGCCCAGGTCCATCTGCTCACGCACCGCAGCGAACTCAAGAAGCGCATCAGCGAGAACACCCTCAACGCGGCCTTGAAACGAATGGGCTACGAGGATCAACTGACCGGGCACGGCATCCGCGGAACCATCTCGACGGCGCTCAACGAGATCGGCTATCCCAAGATTTGGGTGGACGCGCAGCTTTCGCACTCGGACCCGAACAAGGTGAGTTCGGCCTACAACCACGCCAAGTATGTTGAGCCGCGCCGTCGGATGATGCAGGACTGGGCGGATCGCCTCGACTTACTCGAACAGGGCCAGGTCGAAGCGGCCAGCGCCCACCTCACCATCCATATCGAGGGCGTGCCAGCCATCGCAGGGGAGGACAACCCCGACGCCATCGTTGCAGGCACTTCTGCGGCTTCGGCTCCGCCCGTGGTGGTCACCCCCATTGTCGTGACGCCAAACGACGCGGGAATCACCTTCCAGCGGCTGTCGCAGGTGCCACCGCCCCCGACGCGTGCGCCGGCGCCGGCGCCGGAAGTATCCGCCATCCAGCGCGAGCGCGAGGAAATGCTCGCCATCTACGAATCGCCGAGCAGTTTGCCGGTTCCGCTGTTCGGCAAGCTGGCCGGAAAGTCCAAGGACCAGATAAACCGCGAGCTGAAGGCGGGCAAACTGCTGTCCATCAGCTTGGGCAATCGCGGGCAACGTGTGCCCGACTGGCAACTGGTGCCGCTCAAGCACAAACTGGCCCAGGTGCTCATGAACCAGTGTCCGCACGCGGATTCGTGGGACTTGTACCGGATGCTGACCCGCGTACACCCGGATCTGGGTGATCGCGCGGCCATCGACATCGTGACACCCGGAAATTTGGGCATGGTCGTGCGGGTCATCGCGGGCACCCAGCAGCAGCCAAACAGGCCCGGACCTGATTCGTCTGCGCAAGGTATTCCAGAGGAGATTCGCCAGCGCATTCAACGGTTGCTAAATGATGCGGCAATGCTCGAAAGTGCCTGACGCTGGCCGACGGCCAAAGATGGATGCTTTGGCCGTCGGAAGTGAGCTACAGGATGCGGGCCTTTGCAGTCCGCAGCGCATACGGCGCGGCGCGATGAGGCGTGCGGCCATCCTGAAGGCCATAGCCTTCTGAGCGCCTACAACCGGACTGAGTCAGCCCCTACGTCGTCCCAGAATGTAGTGGTCGTATTAGTGAGCGCGCCGCAGTAATTACCGAGAAGTAATGGGGTAAGGCATCGGGACTGCATCACTGGTCCTCGGGGACGGCAGAGACCCACTTGGTTGCTCCGCGTATCGGACCAGCGCGTACGTCGGCAGGAAATCTATCCGCGCCATGAATTCAGTGATGGTGAAGCAATGTTGGCGGCGGGTCTGGCCGGCTGCGGCATCATGCAGATGCCGACATGGCTGGTGGCCGAAGATATACGGCAGGGGCGCTTGATCCCCTTGCTGCCGGACTGGGCAGGTGGTGAGATGCCTATCCATGCAGTGTGGCCGCAATCGCGTTACCTGCAGCCCAAGGTTCGGGCTGTCATAGAAATGCTGACGATTCTGTCTGAACGGCCGGGGTCAGGTTTTGTTCCCTGATATGGCTCGTCACTGCCAAGCGGTTAGTCGTGCCTCCGCGCCTTCGGCCAGTTCTTACGCCGGCTAAAGCGCATGTGTCGAATGGCTATTCGCTCGGGTGCCGATAGGCCGCACCGGAAACGGCAGGGCCTTGGTTATGAGACCCTGCCGCGTTGCAACGTTAGCGCGGCTTACGCATCAGCATGTAGGCAGCCGGAATCACGAAGAGCGACAGCAACGGAGCGGTCACCATCCCTCCAAGCATCGGGGCTGCGATGCGGCTCATGACCTCCGAGCCCGTACCGCTGCTCCAGACAATGGGTACCAGGCCCGCCAGGATGACGGCGACGGTCATCGCCTTGGGCCGCACGCGCAGCACGGCACCCTCCCGGATCGCATCGAGCAGTTCTTCTCGCGTCGGGTCGCGTCCATCGGGGCAACGTTCCGCCAAGGCCTGCTTCAGATAGATGAGCATCACCACGCCGAACTCCGCCGCCACACCTGCCAGCGCGATGAATCCCACGCCGGTGGCGATGGACAGGTTGTAGTTCAGCAGGTACAGGAACCAGATGCCCCCCGTGAGCGCGAAGGGCAAGGTCGCCATGATCAAGCCCGCTTCGTCCACACGCGCGAAGGTCAGGTACAACAGAACGAAGATGATCAACAGGGTGGCAGGCACCACAACCTTCAGGCGTGCATTGGCCCGCTCCATGTATTCGAACTGCCCGGAGTAGGTGATGCTCACACCCGGCTCCAGCTTGACCTGCTGCCCGATGGCATCGCGCAGTTCGTTGGCCACCGAGGCTAGATCACGGCCGCGCACATCGACATAGACCCAACCGGAGGGCCGTGCGTTCTCGCTCTTGAGCATGGGCGGCCCATCGGTGATCGCGATGCGTGCCACGGTCCCCAACGTGATCTGCTGACCCATCGGCGTGAAGATGGGTAGTTCTGCCAGCCGTTGTGGTGAATCACGCCATTCTCGCGCGTAGCGCAGATTGATCGGAAAGCGGGCAAGCCCCTCGACCGTTTCCGAGACGTTTTCGCCACCCACCGCGCCGGCGATGACGGCCTGGACATCGGCGATGTTCAGGCCGTAGCGACCGGCGGCTACGCGGTCGATCTGAACATCCACGTAGCGCCCGCCCGTCAAGCGCTCCGCGAGGGATGACGTCACGCCGGGAATGCCCTTGGCGACCTGCTCGACCTCTGCAGCGATGCGATCGATCACGCCCAGGTCGTTGCCGGTCACCTTCACCCCGATCGGGCTCTTGATGCCGGTAGCCAGCATGTCGATGCGATTGCGGATAGGGGGAATCCAGATATTGGACAGGCCCGGGATCTTCACGGCACGATCCAGCTCTTCCACGAGCTTCTCGGGCGTCATGCCTGGACGCCATTGTTCCCTGGGCTTGAGCTTCACCGTGGTCTCGAACATCTCAAGGGGCGCCGGATCGGTCGCAGTTTCGGCCCGTCCTGCCTTGCCGAACACCTTGTCCACTTCAGGTACGGTCTTGATCATGCGGTTGCTCAGCTGCAGCAACTCCGTGGCGCGCTGCGCCGAGAGTCCCGGCAGGGCCGAGGGCATGTAGAGCAGGTCCCCTTCGTCCAACCTCGGCAGAAACTCACCGCCGAGCCGCGCCAAGGGCCAGGCCGTGGTCGCCAAGGCCAGCACGGCGATCAGCAGCGTCGCCTTAGGCCGGCGCAGTACCCACTCCAGTGCTGGCCGGTAGGCTGCAATCAGGATGCGGGTGATGGGGTTCTTCTGCTCATCCGGGATACGCCCGCGAATCCAGTAGCCCATGAGTACGGGAATCAGCGTCACTGACAGCCCTGCGGCCGCGGCCATCGCGTAGGTCTTGGTGAACGCCAGCGGGCCGAACAGCCGGCCTTCCTGCGCTTCTAGGGTGAAGACCGGGATGAACGAGAGCGTGATGATGAGCAGCGAGAAGAAGAGCGCAGGACCGACTTCCTCTGCGGCCTGTGTGATCACGTCCCACCGTTCCTTGCCCTGCAGTCGTTGATCCGGGTGCGCGTGCTGCCAAGCCTCCAGCTTCTTGTGGGCGTTCTCGATCATCACCACTGAACCGCCCCGGAAAATCTGGAGGCTCCATTCCTTGAGAAGATGGAGCTATGAGCAGAGCAAGCAAGTTCTCCCCGGAAGTCCGGGAACGGTCGGTGAAGATGGTGCTGGAGCACCAAGACGAGTACGAGTCGCAGTGGGCGGCGATCGTGTCGGTGGCGGCCAAGGTTGGCTGCACGGCCGAGACGCTGCGAGGCTGGCTTCGCCAGCACGAGCGCGACACGGGCAAGCGTGACGGCGTAACGACGGCCGAGAAGGAGCGCATCAGGGCGCTCGAACGCGAGGTGCGCGAGCTGCGCCAGGCCAACGAGATCCTACGCAAGGCGTCGGCGTATTTTGCCCAGGCGGAGCTCGACCGCCCCTTCAAACGATGAAGCGATTCGTCGATGAGCAGCGAGACGTTCACGGGGTCGAGCCGATCTGCAAGGTGCTGCAGATCGCCCCGTCGACGTACTACGCGCATGCGGCCAGGCAGGCCGATCCGGAGCTGCGATCGCAGCGGGTGAAGACCGACGAGATACTGATACCCGAGGTGCAGCGCGTGTGGGACGACAACTACCAGGTCTACGGGGTACGCAAGGTCTGGCGGCAGCTGCGGCGCGAGCGAGTCGACGTTGCGCGCTGTACCGTGCAGCGGCTGATGAAGCGGCTTGGGCTGAGGGGCGTTGTTCGAGGCAAGGCCGTGCGCACGACGGTGAGCGATCCGAAGGCGCCGTGCCCGCTCGATCACGTGAAGCGGCAATTCAAGGCCGATCGGCCGAACGCGCTGTGGGTCAGCGACTTCACGTACGTCTCGACTTGGCAAGGATGGGTCTACGTCGCTTTCGTCATCGACGTGTTCGCCCGTCGCATCGTGGGCTGGAAGGCCTCCTGCTCGATGCAGACGGACTTCGTGCTCGACGCGCTCGAGCAGGCGTTGTACGCGAGGAAGCCGGTCGGCCCGGATCGCCTGATCCACCACAGCGACCGAGGCGTCCAGTACGTGTCGATCCGATACACCGAGCGGCTGGCCGAGGCGGGCCTGGAGCCCTCTGTGGGCAGCGTGGGCGACTCGTTCGACAACGCACTGGCCGAGACCATCAACGGCCTCTACAAGGCCGAGGTGATCCATCGGAAGTCATCCTGGCGCACGCGCGACGAAGTCGAGTGGGCCACGCTCCATTGGGTCGACTGGTTCAACAACCGCCGATTGCTTGAACCGATCGGTAATATCCCGCCGGCCGAAGCCGAAGCCAACTACTATTCGCAACCCAACGAGTCCGTCATGTCGGCGTGACTCAACCCAAGGAGTCTCCGGGAAACCCGGGGCGGTTCAAGGCGCCTTAAGCCGATCATGTGGACATACTATTGGAAGTTGTGGGGAGTTGAATTGATCAAGGTCAGTTTCCAGGATGAATTGATGCGTCTGGACGGCGCCTTGGCCCGAACCGGCATCCACTGCAAATCCACCGGCAAGGGCGGGCACCGCACGTGGCTGTCATGCTTTACGCGCCTCGGCAACTCGCAAGGCTCTAAGCTCAAATCGATCAGCTACAAGATTCGTCTGTCCCGAGAGTCGCTGCAGGTGCGTAATGACCTCGTAGGGGCCATCGGCTATTGGACGCGTGCAGATTCCGCACTGGCTAGCGGTTTCGATGCGTGATCGCGAAGAAATCCCTACGCCATATCCAGCTGCGACCCAGAGCAACAACATCTCAAAAGAACTGACATGCTGGACATTCGGCCTTTCCGTTGATGACATGGAGGACAGGTACTGGTCCAGCGAAGGAGAATATTCGGCCTTCCATCGAAACACGGAGTGCTCCTTAAGTTCGTCTATTCTGATTGACTGCTGCCGGAGCAGTGGGTATCCCAGCGGCGTGGCAAGAGCTGTCGCCTCAAACCAAAGAGAAAGACTCTTCAGCGAAGAATCGCTCACCTGCTTCAGAGAAAGGCCGACGTCGAAGCGCCGTTTGTAGAGGCCTGTAATGAGATCGCTCGTCGTAACCTCATTAAATTCCATAAAAACTTCGGGCTCCTCCGCGCGCTGCAGGGCAAGCAATGCAGCTAGGTTCGAAGAGGCCACACCAGGCGCTATGGCGAGCCTGAGCTGTGGGCGTGGGCTGGTGGCGTCGTGCATGAGAGGCCCCAAGAAGCGATAAGACAAGGATGGAAAGTCTTCATGATAGCTAGTTTGAGTTAAACTTAACGTGGTTAAATTGTCGGGACTGTTCGACGCTTCCAAGGATGGAGAAGCGAACTGTCCGACGAGGCCGTCCCCCAGGCACTACCACTTTCGACGCCGAGCCAGCGTTGGCATTCGGAGCGGCCGTTCGTGTCGCCCGCCTGACGCAAGGTATTGCTCAGGAAGAACTGGCTGCGAAAGCAGGGATCGAGCGATCGCACATGGGCAAAATAGAGCGTGGGGAGCACATGCCCACTCTCGCTCTGATCTTAAGAATCGCCGCCGGACTCAAGCTTAGTGCTGCGGAACTCGTCAGCGCAGCCGAACGCAATCTTCGTGCTGCGGCGCACGATTCAGATGGGCATTGACGCTTTAGTCATCCGGAGGTCCTCGCAGACGTTCCATGAAGCGATCCAGCGAAACCGATGAGTTGCTGCTTTCTGGCCGAAGCAGATAGGTTGTGATTACCGCCGTGTCCTGCGCCAGAGGGCGAATCACCACGTCCGGCCTCTGGCTGATGGGAATCTTGGTCGCTGTCATGAAACCAATCCCATAGCCTGCGCCGACCAGCGTTAGCATCATGTCCAGCGACGACACTTCTTCGACAACGTTGAGCCTGTGTTCCAGAACCTGTAGCAGCCGATTTAGTTCTCGGCAGTAGCCTTCGCAGGCCAGTTTGTCGCACAGAACCAGTGGGTGACCCTGAAGTTCGTTGAGCGGAACTTGCTTGTGCGCAAGAAGCGAGTGCCGCGCTGGCACGGCGATCACAATCGGGTCTCGCCAGATCGGTTCAGCCACGATGCCTTCGCCAACATCCGCCGCGTGTGCAAATCCGATCGTGAAGTCGCCAGACCGTAGGCCCCGTATCTGCTCGGTCAGCGGTACCTCGGAGAGACGTATCTCGACCTCGGGCTCTTCCGCGCGGCAACGAGCTAGGAACGCCGATAGTCGTGGGTCCATCGCACCATCGGAAATTGCAATGCGCAGGCTGCCCCTCAGGCCCGCGGCAATGGCTCTGGCATTCTCACGCGCTTGCTCCAGGACAGTGAAGAGTCGGCGGGTGTCCTGCAAGAATGCCGCCCCCGCCACGGTCAGCCGTGTACCCCTGCGGTCGCGGTCAAACAGCGTGACCCCAAGCTCATCTTCCAATTCCTTGATCGCGCGAGACAAGGGGGGTTGCTCTATATGCAGCCTCTCGGCCGCCCGCGTGAAATGCAACTCCTCTGCCAAGACGACAAAGCATCGTAGATGACGCAACTCCATAAATCGGGCTCCTCGCAGGTTCTCATTCGCGCAAGATGTCCCGTGGACGAATCACGGTGGATGTGGAGGCTGGATCCATTCCAGGGAAGTTGATGCGCTTGACATCGCAAAAACTGGCATCTTGAGCGCTCGTGGTTGCTCGTGACGCGTCCCAATCGCGCGCGCCCAATCGGGGCGCGCGTCTCTGTCACACTGTGCAGAAGCTTTGAAAAGCACCGCACACCCGCGGCGTCATCCGCCGTGCTCTTTTTGTAGCAGCGAGCCGAGGCGAGCGACTTCATTGCTGGTGATCGCGATGTTGCGCCCATCCTTCGTCGACACCGAAGCCCCGACATTGAGATAGACGGCGCGCCCGAAGCGGCTTTCCTGTGCCATCTTTCCGTCCTTGAAGATGTACAGCGTTCCCCCGTCAGCCAAGGGAACCATCTCCTTGGCTGCTTGGGCTGCTGCATGACCGGCGAAGGCTGGCACGGAGAGAGCGCTCAACAGGGCGGCAATGACAATTTGCGATTTCATGATCGACTCCTTTGTAAAAACGACGACAACTTGCGCCGCGTCGTTAAATGTAGAAGCAGGCGGTCTACAGAGGGCTTACCCGTGCATTACATTCAATTCATGCGCTGTCATCTGCCGCCCATGAAGGATTAGGTTCCAGTGGGAGACAAGATGCCAAGCCATGCAACGCTCGCCAGAACCAAAACGGCCAAGGTTGCCTCCGTGAACAGACTCTGCCTAAGCTTGATGACTGCCTGTGCGCGATTGCCTGCCTTCAAAGCTGCCTCCAGGCTCGGGCTCAACCGATACCGATTGGCAGCAGCCAACGCCAGCATGCCTGCGAAAAGCAGGAGCTTTACCATCAGCAGCCGGCCATACAGCGTCGAGATGAGCGGATCAAACGATGGTCCGGCGATCAACAGGTAATTGAGAGTTCCACTCACGACGAGTGCAGCCACGATCGCTGTACCTATGCGAGCAAAGCCATTCGACGTCCGACTGAGGACCGCTACCGGGTCTTGCGCGACATCCCGCTTGTGGGATGCCAGCATCAAGAACGCCAACAATGCGCCCACCCAAGCGCCCGCTGCCCAGAGGTGGGTGATATCCGACGCAAGATGGATGTAGCCGCGAACGCCGTCGTCCATGGCGCCGTGGCCTGCCCACGCAAGGGTCGCCAGCGCCACGCCGGTGGAGAGCGCCATCACTGCAAATCGCAAGGTAGCGTTCAATTTCAACATTGCGACGAGCACACACACCAACAGCGCGAGGATGCGAATGCACCAGGCGATGCCCATGTGCGTGCCCGTAATGAGCATGTCGAAAACGTGCGTTGACAGCTCCGCGTAGCTTTGGGCGCCGGACATGGCCTTGGCCATGACCGTCATGCCCCACATCGACAGGGCAATGCCGATGGCAGCGGATGCGCCAATGAGGACGCGATAGCGGCGCGAGATCGTCGAGGATCGCTCGTCGTTGCCCAAAGCATAGAGTCCGAACATGGCGACGCCAAACGCCGCCGCCAGGTCCAGATAAAGCGCCAGGCGCAGGACGATGGTCAACCAATCCCCGGCCATGGGCTTACTTCACCTTGAAGGTGACGTTACCCGTGATCGGATGCGTGTCCGAGGAGACGGCACGCCATTCGACGCGATAGTCGCCGGGCTGGAGCGCCTGTGCTGGCGTGATGACCATGGTCTTGCCGTCGCCGGCACCCGCGACGCTGGCGTTGATCTTCATCGGGCCATGGCTCGCCATTCCCGGCATGCCAGTCATGACAAGGCTCGCGGCGGAGAACTGCGGCACCAGCGTCTCGGAGAACTTCAGTTCGATGGTGGCTGGCGCAGAAACCTGCGACTTGTCGGCCGGCGTTGAAGACACCAGCGAAGGATGCGCGAATGCGGCGGTGGCGAACAGACCAGCAGCGATCGGCGCGACGAGCTTGGCGATGAAATGTGAACGGGTCATAGAAGTTTCTACCTGGATGTGTGAGGTGTGGTTTAAGAACGAAATGCCGAGATAAGGCTTGCACCTTTGCAACGGCGTGGAACGAAAGAAACGGTTTGCTGGGCGATAGCAGGCTCCTGTAGTTTCAGAAAGAAAATCCGGTCACAGTCGGCTCGCTCTCAGGCGCAAGGCGTTGCCAACGACCGACGCCGAACTCAGGCTCATCGCCAATGCTGCGATCAGCGGCGACAGCAGCCAGCCCGTGAGGGGATAGAGAACCCCGGCGGCGATGGGGATGCCCAGCGCGTTGTAGAGGAAGGCGAACATGAGGTTCTGCTTCATGTTGCGCACGGTACTCACCGAGAGCGTGCGAGCGACAGCGATGCCACGCAGGTCACCCTTGACCAGCGTGACCTGGGCGCTGTTCATCGCCACGTCGGTTCCCGTTCCCATGGCGATGCCCACGTCTGCCTTCGCCAAGGCCGGCGCGTCGTTGATGCCGTCTCCGGCCATGGCGACGATGCGTCCTTCTTTCTGCAGTCGCTCGATCAACATGAGCTTGTCCGCCGGCTTGACCTCACCATGCACCTCGTCGATGCCTAGGCGTGCACCGACGGCTTTGGCGGTGGTCTGCCCGTCCCCGGTGGCCATGATGACCCGCAGGCCCGCAGCCTTCAACGCGGCCAGGGCCTCGGGGGTGCTGCCCTTGACCGGATCGGACACGGCGAGCAAGCCCGCGAGCTGCCCGTCCACCGCCAGGTACATGACGCTTGCCCCTTCGCCGCGCAGAGCTTCGGCCTGGGGTACGAGCGGTTCCACCGATACGCCAGACTGTTCCATCAGCACTGTGTTGCCCAACGCGAGTTGCCGGTGCTCAACCTTTCCGCGCACGCCGATGCCGGTTCCCGATTCAAAGCTCTGAGGCTTCACGAGTTGGAGGCCCTGGGCACGCGCGGCCTGCACGATGGCGTCGGCCAGGGGGTGTTCACTGCCCTGGTCCAGGCTGGCCGCAAGACGCAGCACCTCATCGTTCGTAAAGCCGGGTGCTGCGACGACCTGATCGAAAGCAGGTCGGCCTTCGGTCAGGGTTCCTGTCTTGTCGATGACGAGGGTATCGACCTTGCGAAGATTCTCGATCGCCGCGGCATCGCGGAATAGCACGCCCTGCGTGGCGCCACGGCCCGTTGCGACCATGATCGACATCGGCGTGGCCAGACCCAGCGCGCACGGGCAGGCGATGATCAGGACGGCCACCGCATTGATGAGTCCATAGACCCAGGTGGGCTGCGGCCCGAAGAATCCCCATACAAAGAGCGTCGTGACCGCAATGGCAACGACGGCCATCACGAAGTAGCCGGCAACGACATCGGCCATGCGTTGCATCGGCGCCTTGGAACGCTGCGCCTGGGCGACCATCTGGACGATCTGCGACAGAACGGTGTCCGAGCCGATCCGCTCCGAACGCATGACCAGCGCGCCGCTGGTGTTGAGTGTGGCCCCGATGACCTTGTCGCCCGCGCGCTTGCTTACGGGCAGCGGTTCGCCGGTCAGCATGGATTCGTCAATCGAGCTGCTGCCCTCGTGCACGATGCCATCCACCGGCACCTTCTCGCCGGGTCGGATGCGCAGCAGATCGCCGACGTGCACATGGCTGAGCGGCACGTCTTCCTCGCTGCCGTCCGCATTGATGCGCCGCGCGGTCTTGGGCGCCAGCCCCAGCAGCGACTTGATAGCCGCCGAAGTCTGGGAGCGGGCCTTGAGTTCCAGCACCTGGCCGAGCAGTGTCAGCGAGATGATGACGGCGGCGGCCTCGAAATACACGCCGACCCGTCCCATGGACATGAAGGAGGCTGGAAACACTTCCGGCGCAACGGTTGCCACGACGCTGTAGATGAATGCCGCACCCGTTCCCAGGCCGATCAGTGTCCACATGTTCGGGCTGCGGTTGACCACGGACAGCCAGCCGCGGGAGAAGAAGGGCCAGCCGGCCCACAGCACGATCGGCAACGACAGCACCAACTCGACCCAGCTCTGCGTAGCCATGTCCATCAGGTGCAGCCGCTCGCCCAGCATCGCCAGCGCCAGGACCACGAGCGTCAACGGCAAGGTCCACCAGAAGCGACGCGAGAAGTCACGCAACTCCGGGTTGTCGTCGTCGAGGTCGGGCAGCAGGGGCTCCAGCGTCATCCCGCACTTGGGGCAGGTTCCCGGATGATCCTGGCGGATCTCCGGGTGCATCGGGCAGGTGTAGATCGTTCCGGGTGCGGTTGGCGATGCCGCCGGGGCCGGTGAAACTGCGGTGCTGGCATGGTGATGCGGCGCATGGCCGCTGCCTGTGCCTATGCCCGCGCCACCGCTGGCATATCGCGCCGGATCGGTGTCGAATTTGGCCTTGCATCCGGTGCTGCAAAACAAGTACGTGTTCCCCAAGTGCGTGGAGCGGTGCTCCGACGCCGCCGTGACCGCCATGCCACACACCGGATCGCGCGTCGCGGCATCGGGCTGCGAGTGGCTTGAGGACCCGCCCGCGTCGTCACTGCCGGCATGGCTGGCGTGATGGTGGTGCTTATGCGGGCCGGACGTTGTGGCACCCGCCGCCATGCCTGCGTGCTCATGTCCTGAAGACTTGCTGGGTGAATTCATAGTGACAAGTGCCCTCCGCCGTTAACCGTTGGTGTCTGGTGATCGCAGCAGGCCGCAGGCGCGCAAGGAGACAAGCGCGGCGTCGCGTGCTCGCACTGTGCGAGCACGCGACTCATTGCTTCTGCTCCTTGGCGGGTGCGGCACCTTCCTCACCCTGACGCGCGGCATGATCGTGTCCGCCGTGGCCGTGACCACGGTGCATGAACAGGTGCATCAGCGGACAAGCCGCCAGCAGCAGGAAGGGGAGATAGCCGGCAACATGTGCCGTGTGCTCCTTGAGCAGGAAATACGCGGCGACAGCGGCGATGATGAGGAACGCCACGCCGTAGCGCGATCGCCAGAACCGGGGACGATCGCTGGGGGTCTGTGTGTGCTGATGCTGCATGGCATATCTCCACGGAAAAGAGTTGATGGATGGTCAGAGATGCGACTGATAGACCGTGCTACTACCGTTTTTCCCGATCAGCAGCACGTCGTAGGCGTCCTTGCGTCCACCATAGGCCGGACCATCCATGCCGGGCGAACCGACCGGCATGCCGGGCGCCGCAAGGCCGATGGCCTGCGGGGCTTCGCGCAGCAAGCGTTGAATGTCCGAGGCAGGCACATGACCCTCGATGGCATAGCTGCCGATCTGCGCCGTGTGGCACGAACCGTACTTCTGCGGGATGCCCAGCCGCGTGCGCGCTGCCGTGTTCCCGGTGTCGAGAACCTGCACATCGAAGCCTGCGCCTTGCAGGTGTGAGACCCAGTCCTTGCAGCATCCGCAGCTCGGGTCCTTCCAGACCTTGGCAATCGGTCGGCTCTGCGCCAGGCTCGGTCCTGCGAGTGCCATCACCAACAAGCCAGCGATCAATGCCTGGCGTCTCGGCACTTTGCCCTGGCTTCTGTCGTAGTGCATGTTCATAGATTGCCTCTCATCAGATGATCAAACCCGCTAGGTTCTAGAACCAGAATCGCACGCCAGCCACCCAGCGCGTCTGCTGCGCGCGGCCGCCTTCGGCACGCACATAGTCCGCGGTGCGTCCGAAGCTGCCCGCCCGTTCCACGCCGATATAGGGGGCGAACTGGCGACTGAATTCATAGCGCAGGCGCAAGCCAGCAGACGCTTCGGCCAAGCCCTTGCCGATACCGCGTTCCGGGTCGTCCTTGCCATAGAACTGCAACTCGGCGCGAGGCTCCAGAATCAGTCGCTGGGTCAGCAGCAGCTCGTAGCTGCCTTCGACACGCAGCGCCGTACGTCCGCCACTTCCCACGTAGCCCGTCGCCTCCAGCTCGAACCAGTAGGGGGCGAGGCCCTGGATGCCGAAAGCCAACCATTGACGGCTCGGGCCTTCGCCGTTATCCACCCGAATGCCGAGCTGGGTGTCCCAGTACGGTGCGACGGCGTGCCCCCAGAGAAGCTCGGTACGCGATTCTTCGAGCTTTCCTTTGGCGATATCGCCTTCGGCCTTCACGACGGCCTTGTTGTAGGTCGTCCCATACCAAGCCTGGAGGTCGTAGGCCGTGGAATCGTCCCCTTTGCGCGTGAAGCGGCGTTCCAGGGTTTCGCCGCGCAACGAGAAGAACCTGTGTTCGTCGGCCAGCATCAGCCGCGGCACACCGGGTACGGCGTAGTCGCCCGATCCCAATGTCAGGCCATTGGAGTAGCCATGCGGATCGCGGGCGTCAGGAGGCGCCGACCCGCCCTGCATCTGCATGTTGCCGTGATCCATGGCCGGGGCCGCGGTCGAGCCGCTCGCCGACGCCGCGTGACCCGCGTGCGGGTCGGCGGCAGGAGCCACGGTCTGAGTGGATGGCGCGGCCGTTTGAGAGTCGGCCTGGCCGTGCGCAGCATGGTCGTTCTGTGCTTGTGCCTGTGCGGCGACGCTTACCAGGGCCAGTAGCGTCGTGGCCAGTGCGCGAGTGGGGAGTGCTTTGGACATTCTTGGTCTTCCTTGTGCGCTGGGTTCAAGACACCACGACTTCGCGGAACATGCCGGCATCCATGTGGAACATCAGGTGGCAGTGCCACGCCCAGCGGCCGAGCGCGTCGGCTGTCACCAGGAAGCTGATGCGTTGTGCCGGCTGCACCGGCAGGGTGTGGCGGCGCGCAAGGAAGCGACCGTCGGGGCTTTCCAGCTCGCTCCACATGCCGTGCAGGTGCATGGGATGGGTCATCATGGTGTCGTTGTGCAGAATGACCCGCAGCCGCTCGCCGTGTTTGAAGTGCACCGGCGTGGACTTTCCGAACTCCAGCCCGTCCAGGGACCATGCGTAGCGTTCCATGTTGCCCGTGAGGTGCAATTCGACCTCCCGGCCAGGGCCTCTCTTGTCCAGCGGCCCCGACGGGGTATGCAGATCCGCGAGGGTCAACACGCGCCGACCGTTGTTGCGCAGTCCAATGCCGGGGTCATCGAGGTTGGTGCGCGCCATGTCAACGCGCATGTCCGTGCTGGCACCATACTCGGTGCGAGCGTGGCGGGCAGTAGTGCTGGGCACGGCCAGTCCCCCCGCAGCCGCGGCGTGTTGGCTGTGATCCATCGCCATGCCACCGTGGTTCATGCCAGCCATCGCCCCATGATCCATCCCGGACATCGAACCCGAGCCCATCCCGGTCATCCCGGTCATCCCGGTCATGCCCGTCATGCCCGTCATCCCGGTCATCTCCATGGCCTGGCCGGACCCGCCATGGTCCATGCCCCCCATCATGCCGCCCATCATGTCGTTCATGGTCAGCCATTCGACCGGATCGAGGGCAGGCACGGGAGCTTGAAGACCTTCACGCACGGCCAGCGTGGCACGCGCGTAGCCTGTCCGGTCCATCGCCTGGGCGAAGATCGTGTAAGCGTCATCCCGTGGCTGGACGATCACATCGACGGTTTCGCCCGGACCGAATCGGAACTCATCGACCGTCACCGGCTCCACGTCAACACCATCGACGTGCACCACCGTGAGTTTCAGTCCGGGAATGCGTACGTCGTAGAAGGTGTTGCCCGCACCGTTGACCATGCGCAGCCGCACGCGCTCCCCCGGTCGGAACAACGCCGTCCAATTGCCGGCGGGGGTGACGCCGTTGGCCAGATAGGTCAGCGTGGCGGCGGACAGATCGGCGAGATCCGTCGGATTCATCCGCATCTCGTTCCACATCTTGCGCTTGTCGATCGCAGCGGCCATGCCGTCGCGCGAGGCGTCCCGGAAGAAGTCGAAGACGGTAGGTTGGTTGTAGTTGTAGTAGTCGCTTTGGGACTTGAGCTTGGTGAACACCCGCATCGGGTCTTCGTCGGTCCAATCCGAGAACAGCAGCACGTGGTCACGGTCGGCGCGGATGGTCTCGGCGCCAGCGGGGTCGATGATGATCGCCCCGTACATGCCCGTGAGTTCCTGGAAGCCGGAGTGCGAGTGGTACCAGTAGGAGCCGCTTTGCTGAACCTTGAAGCGGTACGTGAAGGTCTCGCCGGGAGCGATGCCTTTGAAGCTAATGCCCGGCACGCCATCCATCTGATACGGCAGGATGATCCCGTGCCAGTGGATGGATGTGGCTTCACGCAGCTTGTTGGTCACACGGATTGTGACGGTGTCACCCTCGCGCCAACGCAATGTCGGTGCCGGCAGCGAGCCGTTGATGGTCGTAGCCACGCCTGGCTTGCCCGTGAAGTTCACGGGCGATTCGGCGATCACCAAGTCGAACTCGGTGCCTTTTAGCACAGGGGCGGCACCGCGCGTCGCGGAGCCTTGCTGGGCAAATGCCTTGAACGCCGGCGTGGACAGCCCAGCGAGAACGCCGCCGGCGGCTAACCCTTGGACGAAACGCCGACGAGAAAGGCCCTGTGGGGGCACGATAAAAAAGGGTGAACGAGGCGGCATGGCCTGAAATCCTCCATAGATGACTCGGAAGTCGTTCTAAACGCCACCCCATCCTGAGCGGCACAGTTCGACGCAATGCAGGTCATGCTATGGGTTGGGCACTTTCCACCGAATGACCCTTGAATTACATTCATGTAATGTTCGTGTCATGTTCGTGGAAGCTGGCAACCAGTAAATTGCTGATTGAAGTGGATGAATGCGTACATCGTGAGCGGCTATTTTTCTGCGCCGCAGCGATTTCATGGGACATGCGATGAAACTGCTGGTCGTTGAAGACGAGAACAAGACGGCGGATTACGTCCGCCAAGGTCTCATGGAGGCGGGATTCGTAGTGGATCTGGCGCGCAACGGATTGGACGGACACCACCTGGCCATGGGCGAGACATACGATCTGGTGGTCTTGGATGTCATGCTGCCGGATGTCGATGGCTGGCGCATCGTGCGTGCCCTTCGAGATGCCGGTAAACAGGTCCCTGTACTCTTTCTGACGGCGCGTGGCGGTGTGGACGACCGTGTCAAGGGATTGGAACTGGGAGCGGACGACTACCTCGTCAAGCCATTCGCCTTCTCTGAGTTGCTGGCGCGGGTGCGGACGCTGCTGCGACGCGGAAGCGCTCCGAGCCAGCCTGATCGCATCCAGGTTGCCGATTTGGTACTGGACTTGGCGCGCCGACGTGCAACGCGCGCTGGCCAACGCATCAATCTCACCAGCAAGGAGTTCGCGTTGCTTGAGCTCCTGGCCCGTCGCCAGGGGGAAGTCCTTCCACGTTCTCTGATCGCGTCGCAGGTATGGGACATGAATTTCGACAGCGACAGCAACGTCATCGATGTAGCCATCCGCCGCCTACGCGCGAAGATAGACGATGCGTTCAATCCGAAGCTCATCCACACCGTGCGTGGAATGGGATACACGCTCGATGCGCCCGATGATGCCCCTGCGCCATAAGCCGCGGCAAAGCCGTCCAGCGTCGCTTGCATTGAGGGTCACGGCCCTGGTTGGTATCGCCACGACCTTGGTGTTTCTTGTGTTCAACTGGGTCATTCTCCGGTCGTTGGAGCACCACTTTGCTCAACAGGATGCCCACGAACTGGAGGCAGTGACAGCCGCTTTGGCTCAGCCCTTGCACCAGCTTGCAAGTGACATCGCAAGCGACGAACTGAAGCAACACTTGGCCAACGCAGTCGCAGGACATCATGGGATGACGTACGGCGTCTACGATGGGTCTGGCAATAGCATCTATGCCACGCCCGGTCCTGACCTGTCGAAACTTGCCAGCAGCAAAAAGTTGGTCAACCGCATCACCGCCGACGATTTGACGGTGTGGCAAGAGAATCAGAGGTCTTATCGAGGTGTGGCGCTACAACTGCCTGCCGACGATTCGGCGGCACCTGGCTACCGCATCGTCGCTGCCATGGACATCGGCTTTCATCTCGACTTCCTGGCGGAGTTCAAGCGCATGCTTTGGTGGGCAACCGGCTTGGTCATGTGTCTGGCGCTCGGTGTGGCTTGGCTGGCGGTGCAGTGGGGCCATCTGCCGATTCGCAAGGTCAATGAAGAGATTCGGGCGATTCGCTCTTCAAAGCTGGATGTGAGGTTGGATCCTCGGGATGTGCCGATCGAACTGGCGGAACTGGTATTTGCCTTCAACGATATGTTGGCGAGAATCGAGGAAGGCTTCACCCGGCTATCACACTTTTCCGCAGACATAGCGCACGAGTTGCGCACGCCCGTCACCAACCTGGTCACGCAGACTCACGTAGCGCTTGGCCAGCCGCGCAGCAACGAGGAATACAGAGAAATCCTCTATTCAAATTTGGAAGAGTTTGATCGGATGGGACGCATGATTGGAGACATGCTGTTTCTTGCCCAAACGGAAAATGATCCCCGCAACTTGCGCTTGTCTACAATTGATCTGTCCGAATTGGTGCGGAGTCTGTTCGACTATTTCGAGGCGCTGGCAGAAGATAGCGGCATTACGCTTGGCGTTAAAGGGGCGATCGGCAGCATAGCGGCGGATCGGGAAATGCTCACCCGGGCGCTGAACAATCTTCTCTCGAATGCAATTCGACACACGCCTCGCGGCAAGAGCATCACGGTCTTGCTTTCGCAGGACGAGCAGTGGACAACGATCAGTGTGGTCAATCCCGGTGAGAGAATTCCTGAGCGCGATCTACCAAAGCTCTTCAACCGCTTCTACCGAGTTGATCCGGCACGGCAACGAAATACGGCGGGCGCCGGTCTTGGCCTTGCCATCGTGAAATCGATTGCGGAGGCACATGGTGGCTCCGTTGCCGTGACCTCCAGTGAGCTTGTCACCAGGTTTGACTTGGTATTGCCCCATCTGCGGCAGTAGTCCGAGGGCGCTGCGGTCCGTCCAGCCAACTGGCGTATCTCTTTGCCTGATTCTGGGATCTACCCGGCCGGCCACGTTGCTACGCGAGCGGGACATTTTTTCTCCGTGACTGCCACGTGCCCAGTCCTAGCGGCAGGCGCCGACATCATGCGCTTGTGTATCCCATCGCTACGTCCACACCGCGCGCGGGGGCCTTTGCTCGGTCGTGATCCGGTCACCGATCGTCGATAGCCTCAGCGGTCAGTGCCGAACGTCTGCCTGCTCGGCGCCTCGATCGCGCGCAGACCTGGCTGTGTGCGCTGAGCCCCTGAGGTGAGTTGGAAGTTGGTCTGCTGGTTCGTTGCGCGGGTATATGTACCCGTAGCTGGGTACAGAGAGTCTTATTGATCAAGATCAAGGTACTGCTATCAGGCGCCGGCTGCATATGAACGCAGCCAACCGCCAAAACTACCTATGCAGGTGTCCACTAAAACTTGACCACTGCACCCCGCCCGAAGGCTTCTCCGACTCGCCCGCTGACGCGGGCCAGGTCAACCCCACAACGACAGGCGAGAACGCCCCGCCATGCCTTGCAGCGCCGGTCTTGAGGCGTGGCGTGGAAGCTCCATAGCGATGCCGGGCGGGTTGTCCCTGAACCGCGTTGAGGACGGCACGCACCTGCACAACCTGCCGCAGCAAGCGCCAGCGTGTTCGCCAGCGTCCCGTCCATCGCGGCGGGGCGCTGGCCGGGCCGATCCGGCGCAGCCGGTTCGGCGGCATCGAGGGGCGCCAAGCATCGCGCGGCGGGGATAGCCCGCAGGGCTTTCCCCTGGAGGCAAGCGAAGCGCGCAGCGCCGCAGGCGCGAAGGCGTGAGCAACTGTCTTGAAAGTCAAGCCTCGCAAGCGCGCAGGCTCCATTCAATTGAAGCGTTTTGCCAATGATTCAATAAATGTTGTATTATCGAATCATGAACGAGACCCAAGCCATTTCCGCCCTCGGCGCCCTGGCCCATACCCAGCGGCTGCGCGTGTTCCGCGCCCTGGTGGTCGCCGGCCCCGAAGGGCTGACACCCAGCGTCCTCGCCGACCAGCTCGACGTGGCCCGCAACTCCCTGTCCTTCCACCTGAAAGAACTGGCCCATGCCGGCCTGGTCACCATCGAGCAGCAGGGCCGCAACCTGATCTACCGCGCCGACTTCACCCAGATGAATGGGCTGCTCGGCTATCTGACCGAGCACTGCTGCCAGGGCGGCGCGTGCGAGGTCACCGAATCCTCCTCTGCCTGTACTTCCTGCTGAAAGGATCACCCCCATGAAGCGCTTTCACGTCCACCTGCACGTCGATGACCTGAACCGCAGCATCGGCTTCTATTCCCAACTGTTCGCCGCGCAGCCCGCGCGCGTCGAAGGCGACTACGCCAAATGGATGCTCGAAGACCCGCCGGTCAACTTCGCCATCTCCACACGTGGCAACAAGCCGGGCATCGACCACCTGGGTATCCAGACCGACGATGCCGAGGAATTGGCGGTGCTGAAGGCCCGCGCCGAGGCGGCCGACATGACGCTGCTGGACGAGGGCACCACGACCTGCTGCTACGCGCGCAGCGAGAAGCACTGGATCACCGATCCGCAGGGCGTGGCCTGGGAGCACTTCCACACGCTGGGCAACATTCCGGTCTTTAACGAAGCGGCGCCTGCAGCGACTTCCGCCGCAGCGTGCTGTACCCCGGTGCGCGGCAAGCCGGTGGGCGTTGCGGTGAAGCCGGCTTCCTCCTGCTGCTGATGTGAGATACCCATGACCACCGACAAGACCTACAACGCCCTGTTCATCTGCACGGGTAACTCGGCCCGCTCCATCCTGGCCGAAGGCATCCTCAATGAATTGGGCCAGGGGCGCTTTCGCGCCTACTCGGCGGGCAGCCACCCCAAGGGCGAAGTCCACCCACTGGCGCTCGCCACGCTGGAGCGGCTGCACATGCCGACCGCCGGCTACCGCAGCAAGAACTGGGACGAGTTCGCGGCGCCCGGTGCGCCGGAGCTGGATTTCATCTTCACGGTCTGCGACAACGCCGCCGGCGAGGTCTGCCCCGTGTGGCCGGGGCGCCCGATGTCGGCGCATTGGGGTGTGCCTGATCCTGCAGCCGTTGAAGGCACCGACGAGCAGAAGCGCAAGGCGTTCACGGATGCGGCGCTGACGCTGCGCCGACGCATCGAATTGTTCCTGTCGCTGCCGATTCAGCGCCTGGATGCCATGTCGCTGCAGCACGAGCTGCGCAGCATTGGTACGAAGTGAGGTTGGCGCGATGAGTGTTGGAACCCAAACGGCCGGCCGCGTGCCGGCCGCCCCCACCATGAGCGTCTTCGAGCGCTACCTGAGCGTGTGGGTGCTGCTGTGCATCGTCGCCGGTATCGCGCTCGGCCAGTTCGCGCCGGGCGTGTTCCAGGCCATCGGCCGCACGGAAGTGGCTCAGGTCAACCTGCCCGTGGGCCTGCTGATCTGGGTGATGATCATTCCCATGCTGCTCAAGGTGGACTTCGGCGCTCTCGGCCAGGTCAAGCAGCACTGGCGCGGCATCGGCGTGACGCTGTTCATCAACTGGGCCGTCAAACCATTCTCGATGGCGTTGCTGGCGTGGATCTTCATCCGCCAGGTCTTCGCGCAGTGGCTCCCCGCCGACCAGCTCGACAGCTATGTCGCGGGCCTGATCTTGCTGGCCGCCGCACCTTGCACAGCCATGGTGTTCGTCTGGAGCCGGCTGACCGGGGGCGATCCTGTGTTCACGCTGTCGCAGGTCGCGCTGAACGACACCATCATGGTGTTCGCCTTCGCGCCCATCGTCGGCCTGCTGCTGGGCCTATCGTCCATCACGGTGCCGTGGGCCACGCTGCTGGTATCGGTCGGCCTGTACATCGTGATTCCCGTCATCCTGGCCCAGTTCTGGCGCCGCGCCCTGCTGAGCAAGGGCCAAGCCGCCTTCGACCGGGCGCTGGAGCGCATCGGGCCGCTGTCCATCGCGGCGCTGCTGCTCACGCTGGTGCTGCTGTTCGCCTTCCAGGGCGAGGCCATCATCCGCCAGCCACTGGTCATCGCCATGCTGGCCGTTCCGATCCTGATCCAGGTGTTCTTCAACTCCGGCCTGGCCTACTGGCTCAACCGCAAGGCGGGCGAGCAGCACAGCATCGCTTGTCCTTCGGCGCTGATCGGCGCCAGCAACTTCTTCGAGCTTGCCGTAGCCGCCGCCATCAGCCTGTTCGGCTTCCAGTCCGGCGCCGCGCTGGCCACCGTGGTCGGCGTGCTGATCGAGGTGCCAGTCATGCTACTGGTCGTTCGGATCGTCAACCAAAGCAAGGGCTGGTATGAGTGCGGCCCGAACCCTGCCCGCGGATAACCAAGACACGACTCATGAGCAACATCACCATTTACCACAACCCCACCTGCGGCACGTCGCGCAACGTGCTGGCTCTGATCCGCAACAGCGGCGAAGAGCCGAACGTTATCGAATACCTGAAGACACCGCCTGACCGCGAAACGCTGCAACGCCTGATCACGGACATGGGCGCGCCAATGCGCGCCGTGCTGCGTGAGAAGGGTACGCCCTATGCGGAATTGGGCCTCGATGACCCGAAGTGGGGTGACGAGCAGTTGATTGGCTTCATGCTCCAGCACCCCATCCTCATCAACCGGCCCATCGTGGTGACCCCGCTGGGCACGCGCCTGTGCCGGCCCTCAGAGGCCGTGCTGGACATCCTGCCGCAGCCGCAGCGCGGCGCGTTCCGCAAGGAAGACGGCGAAGCCGTGGTGGATGCGGAGGGTCGCAGGGTCTGAGACCTCCCGCACAAGCGGCAGGCAATCTGAAGTGAGGCTGGTATTATCGAATTTCGTTATCGATATTCGATATGAAAGAGAAACCTACTCCACGTGCCATGGAGCACCACGACCTGCTGTCGGGGCTGATCCGCCTGCATGTGCTGCACCACGCAGCCGAGCAGGAGATCTACGGGCAATGGATGATCGACGAGCTGGCCCACCACGGCTACCGCCTCTCCCCCGGAACGCTGTACCCGATGCTGCACAAGATGGAGCGCGACGGCTACCTCGTCTCCCGCCAGGAGCGTGAAGGGCGCACCGTGCGCAAGCTCTACACGATCACGCCCAAGGGCAAGGAAGGCTTGGCGCTGGCCAAGGACCGCATCCGGGAGTTCACCGGGGAGGCGATGCACAAATGACAGATTCCACCAACACCTTGCAGCATGAGGCCGCTGCCGCGCGCGGCTCACCCGTCGAAGTCTTCGGCGCCTTCCTCAAGCTGGGGCTGACCTCCTTCGGCGGGCCGATCGCGCATCTGGGCTATTTCCGCTCGGAGTTCGTCGAGCGTCGCCGCTGGCTGGATGACCGCAGCTACTCCGATCTGGTCGCCCTGTGCCAGTTCCTGCCGGGGCCGGCCAGCAGCCAGGTCGGTATGGCGCTGGGGTTGGGCCGCGCGGGCTGGCTGGGGCTGCTGGCGGCCTGGGCCGGATTCACCTTGCCATCGGCGATTGCGCTGATCCTGTTCGCCTTTGGCATCGCCGAGTACCAGGGGCTGGCCCAGTCCGGCTGGGTGCACGGGCTCAAGGTCGTCGCCGTGGCCATCGTGGCGCAAGCGGTCTGGGGGATGGCCAAGTCGTTGTGCCCGGACCGGCCGCGCGCCGCGCTGGCCATTCTGGCGGCGCTGCTGACCATGGTCCTGCCCTCGGCCGCGGGACAGCTTGCCGCCATCGCGGTGGCAGGGCTGCTGGGCTGGTGGACATTGAAGATCGCGCAACCCGGCGGCGGCCACGCCCACAGCTACCCCGTCTCGCGCAAGCTGGGCATCGTGGCGCTGCTGCTGTTTGCCGCACCGCTCGTCGGGCTGCCCCTGTGGGCGGCAGCCACGGACTCGTCCACGATAGCCCTGCTGGAAGGGGTGTACCGCTCCGGTGCACTGGTCTTCGGCGGTGGACACGTTGTGCTGCCGCTGCTGCAGGCCTCGGTGGTGCCCAGCGGCGTCGTGAGCAATGCCGACTTCCTGGCCGGCTACGGTGCGGCGCAGGCCGTGCCGGGGCCGCTGTTCACTTTCTCGGCCTACCTCGGCGCGGTCGCCCACGGACCGCTGCATGGCTGGATCGGCGGGCTGGCACTCCTGGGCACGATCTTCCTCCCCGCTTTTTTCATGCTGGTCGGTGCACTGCCGTTCTGGGAAGGGCTGCGCCACCGCGCGGGCATCCAGACGGCCATGGCCGGCATCAACGCCGGCGTGGTCGGTATTCTGGTGTCCGCCCTCTATGACCCGGTATGGACGAGTGCCATCCACAGCAAGGCGGATTTTGGGCTGGCGCTGCTCTCGTTCGGACTGCTGACGGTGGGGCGCGTGCCGCCGGCGCTCGTGGTGCTGTTAGCCGGGCTGGTGGGCTGGGTCATGGCGATGGGCGTCTGAATCTCATGTGGCACACCCTGACCATCCAGCTCCGACACGAAACCGCCGACGACATTGCCGCCATCGAAGCGGTCACGACCGCCGCCTTCGCTGATGCACCACACACCAGCCACACCGAGCAATTCATCGTGCGCGCCTTGCGTGCCGCCAACGAACTGACGCTTTCCATCGTGGCCGAAGAACATGGGCGCGTCGTCGGTCACGTCGCGCTGTCGCCAGTAACGATCACCCATGAGCACAGGCGAAAGACCGAGGGCTGGTATGGGTTGGGGCCGATCTCCGTCCTGCCGCCAAGGCAGGGGCGAGGCATCGGTTCGCGCCTGATGGAACAGGCGCTGTCTGAACTGCGGGCTATGCAGGCCGCAGGCTGCGTGCTGCTGGGAGATCCAACGTACTACACGCGCTTTGGCTTCCAGGCCCATGCGGGCTTGCAACTGCCGGGCGTGCCGCCCGGCTATTTCATGGCGCTGGCCCTGCATGGGACAGTGCCGGAAGGCATCGCGCACTACAGCGATGCCTTCAACGCCGCCGCCTGAGCCAGCGCGAAGGCGGCGGCGTTTTAATTCGGCTATTGGCCTTGAACACCGGGCGCGGCCACTGTCGCACCCGGATTTCGCGTCCACCGCGCCCAGGGCGGAACGGCCTGGGCGCGGTGCTGATCGCGGTTATTCCTTCGTCTCGATGCGCCACCACACAAAGCGAAGCGCCCCGGTCGAGGCCGGGGCGCTTGCCTTCGGCGCGAGTCAAGCGGCCAGTGCCTCGGCGGGTTCATCCGCCATTGCCTCGGTATCCTCCGGGGCGTCCTGCTCCGGGCCTTCTTCCTGCGCGGCCTCCTGCGGGCCTTCGGCCTTGAAGATGGCGGGCATCCAGCCGGTGCCATCGGCCAGCCGCTCGGCCTCGCTGGCAATGTCGGCCTTCTTGAGCTTCGCCAGCCGGGTGACGAATTCCGGTGCAAACGCGCCCACGGCATCCAGAATCACGGCCTTGGAAACGTGCTTGAAGTAGCCTTCTGCGGTCGGCTTCCACCATGCGGCCATGTCGAGGCCCACGGCCTGCGCCAGTTCTGCGCCGGGCTGGTGCGGCGTGGCACGGGGCGTCACCACGTCCACCGTGGAAGCCACGCACACGGCCAGCAGCCGCACCAGTTCGTCTTGCGACTTCGCCAGCAGCGCGGCGAACAGTTCGGCGCTGTCCTCCGGCAAGGCTTCCCCGGCTACCTGTTGCAGTTCGCGCAGCGCCACAGCGGCGGGCGACTCCGGCCAGTCCGGGGCCATGCCTTCCAGCCGGTCTTGCACTTTCAGGCTCACGCCCAGCGGCAGGTCGTGGCCGTGGTAGCTGTCCTGCAAAACCTTCTGCACCATGCCATGCACCAGCGCGGCCAGCGCGACGTGCGGATGCCGGGCCACTTCGATTTGCAGCGCCGCCGTGCGGTGGGCGCTCAACCGCTGCGCCAGCTGGTCGGACAGGCTCGCGGCCTTGGGCGGGTCGTCGGCGTCCTCGTGCTCCTCGTTGGCGGCTTCGCCTTCGGTGCTGCCGAAGCCGCGCCGCAGCTTTTCCAGCGTGCGCAGCGCCTTGGCCTCGGCTTCGCGCAGCAGGCCGCGATGAATAACAGCCTCGCCGTTGCGGTCGATGGTGACGATGGCACCGGCCACCTCGCGCACTTCGGGGGCGTAGCCTTGCAAGGCATTCTCCGCGTCTTGCAGTTCTCCGACCACCTGATCGCGCCGCTGTTCCAGCTTCTCGGCCTTGGCCTCGTCCTCGGCGTCGCAGGCTTCTTCCAGTTCGGCGTCGATCTTTTCGAGGCGGTTTCCAGGGAGGCGATGCGGCGGGCCTCGCGGCTGGTCGGCTCGCGGCGGTGGTGCGGGGCGTTCTGGAACGCCTGCCGTTCCTCGTAGGCCAGATGCGGCACGGCCTCCACCCATGCCCAGCCCTCGGCGCGCACGTCCTAGGCCAGCGTTGCAGCTTGTCGCGCACGAGCGTTTCCAGCACTGCGGTATCGGTGAGGTAGGTTCCGGCATCGTCTTCCGCGAACAGGTCACGCCGGATGCCGCCGCCTGCCTGCCGGTAGGTGTCCAGCCCGACGAAGCGCACCAGTGCGTGCGTGGCGTCGATTTCGCGCTCGGTCAGGCGCTCGCGCAGCTTGGACGGGCTGCGCTGCCATTCCGGCGCACCATAGAACGTGGCTTCCTGCGCGGCGTGGTCGTCGGCGAAGGGACACAGCAAGACCGCCCCCTCACGCCACCCACGCACGCCGGTTTTCGGCAAGCGGAGCGCGCAGGCACGGATCAGCGAGCCGGGCCGGAGGCGCCAGCGATGGAAGCCCGACAGGGGCGAGACTCGCGCAGCGAGGCTCAATGCGCAGCACGACAGCGCGACGGCGGCACGCCGGGACGCCCGACTGCTTGGGACAGGACTACTCGTTGTCGGTCTTGCGCGGCTCGATGTGCAACTGTCCTTGACGTGCAGCCGGGCGTAGTTGCGAAGGTACAGCGTGTCGTACTGCTTATCGGGCGATGTCAGGTGCACCACCATCAGGAAGGCGGGGGACTGCTTTTGGACGGTGATGCCCTGGCGCACCACATCGCGGGCAGCCGGGCCTGAGCCTGGGCGACGCGGTTTTGTACCCGCACCGTCGCGTCATCGGCGTTGATGCCAGAACGGAAGGTGACCGTGGTCACCAGCACGCCGTCGGAGCCGGCGACAGACTTGATGTACATCATGCCTTCGACGCCGTTGATCTGCTCCTCCAGGGGTGTCGCCACGGTCTCGGCAATCACCTTGGGGTTGGCGCCCGGATACACGGCGCGCACCACGACCTTGGGATATTCGCTGATCGGCAGCGCCGGGATCGCGAGCAGGCCCGAGACGAAGATGACGATCGACAGCACAGCCGCGAAGATCGGCCTGTCCATGAAGAACTTGGAGAGGTCCATGGGCTAATACCTTGAAAGGAGTCCAGGGGGAAGCGCGCCGCGCCGCTCGTTGTGTGATACGTCCGATCGGTGGCGCGCTCCGGCGTGGTGCTTCATTTGGTGGCGGACGCGGGCGCCGCAGCAGCCACCATGGGCACCGCCGTGGCCTGCACAGGCATGCCCGGCAAGAACACCTTCTGCGCGCCGTTGACGATCACGCGGTCGCCCGCCGCCAGCCCCCCTCGCACGATGCGCAGCCAATGGGAACTGCCACCCAGTTTCACATCACGTCGCTGCGCCAGTCCATCCTTGTCTACGATGTAGACGTAGTTACGGTCGTGGTCGGTCAGCACCGCCTTGTCGTCGATCAACACGGCCGAGAATTCGCCGCTGCCGACCAGTCGCACGCGGGTATAGAGGCCCGGCGTGAAAACGCGATCCTTGTTGTCCAGCACCGCGCGCACGGCGATCGTGCCGCTGCCCCGGTCCACCTGGTTGTCGAGGAAGTCCACCGTGCCGGTGTGAGAGAAGTCCGCCTTGTCCGCCAGGGCGATCTGGACCGGCAGCTGGCCGCCTCGCTCGCTGGGGCGCTCTCCCTTGCGCGCCATGCGCGAGTAGCGCAGGAACGCCTTCTCATCGGCCTCAAAGTAGGTATAGACCCTGTCCTGGAACACGATGGTGGTTAGCACACTGGCTGCATCGCTGGCGGCCACCAGGTTGCCTGCGGTAAAGCGGGCACGGCTGGCGCGCCCGTTGATGGGCGAGCGCACTTGGGTCCTCTCCAGGTTCAACTGCGCCGTCTCCACCGCAGCCTGCGCGGCCTGCACCTCAGCCTGCGCGGACTCGTCAGCGGCGCGGCGCTGCTCCCAGGCCTCGGTGGAGACAGCCTGCTGCTCGACCAGCACCTTGGCACGTTGCGCCTCGCTTCTGCTGCGGCCGGCTTCGCTGCGCGCCCGGGTCAATTGCGCCTGGGCCCGGGCCAGTTCCGCGCGGTAGCTTCGGGCATCGATCATGAAGAGCACATCGCCCTTCTTGACCTCGTCTCCTTCGCGATAGGCGACCCGCTCGACGTAGCCAGACACCCGTGGGCGCAGCTCGACGCTCTCGATGGCTTCGATGCGTCCGTTGTATTCGTCCCATTACGTGATGGGCTTGATCTCGACCTGCGCGACGCTGACTTGCGGCGGCGGTGGATGGCCTCCGGCGCCAGCTCCGGCGTTCTCTTTACAACCTGCGAGCGCCATCGCGCTGAGGGAGATCAGTATCCAAAGCAGGCGCACGCCGCGAGGATCGGAGCTGGAAGTCGTCATCTGAGCAGGTTCCGTGGTCAGGTCGTAAAGCGAATAAAGCGAGCGCGATCGCGCTGCACGCTGTCCCCTGACGCTGCTTTCTTGGCAGCGCAAGACCATGAACGACAGATGCGGCAGAGATCGAATCCCGTTGGTTGTCGGCTTCTCGTCTCGTCGCAGAACGCGCGCGCAAACCGACCTCGGCGGCATTACAAAGCCTCAAAACTTGAGGTCAAGCGATATCGACGTTCTGATTCGCGCCGTTGCGGATTGGTCCGCCGCGTCGCATTTTTGGACGGCTCTTGAGCCGCCGGTTACGCGAGAAGTGACAAGTAAGGATTGTTCGGTGGTGGCTCTGCGAACAGGAGCCGAACATCGTGCAATAGATAGCCATACAGGCGGCGGGACTTCCTGGGGCCTGTGACATCGCACGTCCAGATGTTCAGGCCCCTGGGCTTTTTGCGATGCAGTTGCAGGCGCTCGAAGCGCTTTTGTACCCATTGCCAATCCTGCTGGTTCTCCTGCTTGGCCAGAGTCCCGACCTGGGGGTGTTCTTGTGCGTAGCGTTGGAATACCCCGGGGCTGACCAGGTAGGCCGTGTCGCCCACCGTATGCACGAGCGCCTTCGCGTCGTTGATGACCAGCCGGCGGGTAGCGATACCCTGTTTCAGCCACGCCATGAAGTGCTCGCCCGATGGCTGCGCCGGCGAGGACGTGGGCACCGGCGCTGATGACGGCACGGGCGCCATCGAGGTTGACGGTGGCGTTTGAAAGCCAGCGGCGGGTGCGTCGCCCGAGACGGCTTCCGCGTCCTGTTGGGGAACAAGCAAATCGCCGATTCCTACCATCGCCAGCAGGTCCTCCATGACATCGGGTGCGGCGTGTGCGGCAGGCGGGTGAACCGGAGTTGCGGCGTCGACGCCCTCCCATGGAAGAGACTTTTGATCGTCGGTGGCTGGCTTTGCCGTCATTGCCGGCGAGGGCACCAAGGCATCGGCATTGTTGTCTGCCGGTGTCCCGTCGATTGCCACTGCCCCTGCGAAGGGCGCTGGCCGCTCTCCAGACTCCCAAATCAGCGCGGGAGCGAGACGCAGCAGGGTAAATGAGTGGGACCAGCCGGTCGCACTGGTCACGGTCGCGCGCCAGACCGCCTTCCCGTCCGACGTCGGCTGCAATATGCCGTGGTCCTGAAGCACGTTGAACACCGCAGTGTTGTTCGTAGGGATGCCATCGATGCCCTCTGACAGCAGGTGCGCACGTAGCTTGTCCGAAACCGTCTTGCTCACCAGCCACAAGGCGTCCTCGGTGAGCCAGCCATCGGAGGCTTCGGGCTGGTTCAGCTTCAACTCTTCCTTGAGCAGGTAGCGCAACCCGTCCAGCAGCTTGCGTTGCAGCGCGTGCTTGGGGGCGGCCATAGCGCGCGCGGGATCGCCTCCCAACTCTTGGGCCACGGAAGCGCGGTCGGCCTGTACGACAAGTTCGCCCAGCACGCCGGCGTGCTCGTACTGGCCGGCCAGGACGTAGAGCAGCGGTCCCCACAGGTCGGGATAGCCACTGAGCCAGTCCAGGGCATCACGGTCGAGGAGTTGGCGGTAGAGCAAACCTGTCGCAGCGCTGTGGAGCCGATATTCTCGATCGTCGCGGTAGCGGAAGCGGTATGGCTGGTGCAGCGGGCCGTGCCAGGGGTGCCACAGCGAGCCGTCGGACAGTTCGACGTGCAGATCGACGGCGATCTTGCCGATGTCGTGCAGCAGCGCGGCATAAGCGACTGCGGCAGTCCAGGCTTCAGACTGCGCCGCCTGGTCTTCGGGACTGGCGCCAATGGGCAGCAGATGGGACTGCCGCAGCTTGAGCGCATAGGCGACGATCTCCAACCCGTGATCCAGCATGCCGCCGGGGTAAGCGTGGTGATGCGCCTCGGAAGCCGGGAAAGCCTGGACCAGCTCGGCGTAGCGTTCCAGTGGCGCCCGGTACAAGGTGGCGAACTGCTTACGTGAGAGCGACGTGCGCTGCCAGATGTGCTCCAGCAGTTTCTGCCGGCGCGGGGTGGCCAGCAGCGATGCGGCCGACTCGGGCCGCATCAACCCTTTCGGGAGGTCGGATGCGGGAGGTGGCGTCGGAGCGGTAGCGACCGCGGGCCGTTTTCGCTGGAACAGAGAGAGCATGCGGATGTCCTGTCGCGGGCCGAGCGGGGTGCCTTTTTGCCTTTTCGAGGTAGGGCCATTCCCCTTGCAACCCATTCCCTCGCCATTTCGACCCTTTACAGCCTTTGGGTATAGGGCGACGGGTGCTGACCGTCCACCGCCAATGCGGGTTGCGGAAGGGCCGTATTGATACAGGAAGGCTGGCTGTTCACGCCCTACGATGGGCCGATTCTTGGACTCGGGAGAACGCTGTGAGGCCTCAGATTGACAAAGTAAGGAAATTTCCTTACCATGCAGGTATCGCAATCAGGAGAGTCGCCATGCCTGCCATCCACGAAGTCGCCACGCTGACCTCTAAAGGCCAGATCACGCTGCCCAAGCCCATCCGGCAGGCGCTCGGCGTCGATGCCGGCGGCAAGCTCGCGTTCGATCTGCGGGGCAGCGAAGTCGTCGTCACCCGTGTTGATGCCGAGCACGAGGACCCCGCCATTGGCGCGTTTCTGAGCCTGCTGGCCCGCGACATCGAAGCTGGCCGGAACGTCCGGGGCCTGCCCGAGGATCTGGCGCGCGCCATGCTGGAGCATGCTGGCCACGGTGTGAACCTGGACGAGGAGATCGACGGGAAAGTGGAACTCTGATGCAACGGCATGGCTGGACGCTGCTCTTCCACGACTGCGTGATCGAGCAGTTGCAGAAACTGCATGCGGCCGCGAGGCGCGCGCAGGAGAATGACCCGGCGGGCTTCGAGTCCAATGCCAACGTCAAGCTCTTCCGGGCCCTGAGCCAGTTGATGTTGGATGTGGTGCCAGGCGATCCGGCACGCGACGAGTACCGCCAGGGCAACACCTTGGGACCTGCCCACCGCCACTGGCGAAGGGCCAAGATCGGACGGCGGTTCCGGCTGTTCTTCCGGTACGACTCGAAGGCGAAGGTCATTGTGTACGCCTGGGTCAACGATGAACAGACCCTGCGGTCTTCGGGTAGCAAATCGGACCCGTATGTCGTGTTCGAGAAGATGCTCGGACGCGGGAACCCACCAGACGACTGGCACGCGCTGATACAGGCAAGCAAGCAGGATTGGAGCAAACTGGAATAGGCATCCCTCAGTAGCAGGAGACGACCATGAACACCACGACACGCATCAGCACCGCAGAACGCCTCGGCCGCACCTTGGGTCGCGGATGGCGTGCCTACGTGCGCGGCGAACGCCGGGCATCGAGTTGGTTGGTGTCCAAGGGGATGCCGGCGGCCGGTGCCACCGCGTTCGTGTGGGTGGTCAAGCTGGTTGCGCTCGGGGTGCTGCTGTACACCACCTTCTGGCTGGCGGTGTTGCTACTGCTGGGCGTTGCGGCGGCATGGTTGGCTGGCAATTCGGCTAGGGATGATGACCGCTGGGCGCAACAGGATGAACTGCGCAATGGCGAGGCGGGCTTTGGCCTGTATTCTTCCAATGGCCAGCGGCTCGACCCTCACGACCCGAACGATCCGTTCGATGACTGAGGTTTGGACTGTCCGTCACAGAACCTTGCCGGCTACCTTGTTTACACCTGACCCGGCGCTATCACGCGCTTCCTTGGAGCCGACAGCAAGGTTCTGAGCAATCACCCCAGCCTTAACTCCGACCCACCCCAAGGCAGCGACCCAAAACGTCGGCAGGACCAGAAACATCGTGCCCGTGACGAACATTAGGAGCATGTCACCGAAGGCGTTGTTCAGTCCTACCAACGGGTCGAAATTGGTGTGCGGCCGGTTCCAGCCGAACCCCCAGCCATAGAGCGCGTCGAGGATGGTGCTGTCAATCCAGCGTGCAAGCTGAAACCAGAAGTCCGTGAAGAACAGCGCGAACTGCACGACGCTGACCGTGACCACCGTCTTCAGGTCATAGGTGCCCACGACCAGCACGAGCGGGATGCAGATAACCAGTGCCATCTTGAGCAATGCAAGCACCATGGGCAGGGCCTGCCTCGCGACGTCCATGGCTGGAAACGCGGCAATCGCGCCGACTGCCATCCCAACATCGCCCGTGGCCCGCGTCACAATGTTCGGCAGGGTCTTGTCGATCTGGCCGCCGTAGTCGGTATAGACGCTGCCCTGGTTCAATTTCTGCTGCCGCGGTGACGCGATCGTGCGGATTACCGAGTCGTCCACCTCGGCTCGGCTCAGGAACCCGGCCCAGCCCGCCAGGCGATTGAGCAGGCTCGGGTCCACCTGTCCCAGCAAGCGTGCCCGCAGGCCATTACCGCCATCGGCCCACCATTGCCTGCAGGTCGGGTAGCCACCGCCACTGGATACCTGAGCCAGCCCGGCGTCGCGGTTGCTGTCATAGGGCCAGTCATCGCGCGGCGTGCTGGAACGGTACGTGTCGTAGTAGCCGTTCGTGTCGGTGAAGAACCGCGATCCGATCCAGGTCACGTCGTGCATCTGCTGCTCATCGAGCTGAGGGCGCTGCATGAACAATTTGGCCCGTGCAGGCCCATAGCAATCCCGCGAGAAATCCGCTACTTCCTGAGCCAGCACCGGGTCATCGATGCGCGTGGCGTCGATCTCCATGCGCATCTGCCGCAGGTCCGTGCCACACGGGATCGCCGCCACCGAGGCGCTCGTGACGGCGCGCGAGAGTGCATGCATGAACGCCCACCAGACGGGCACCTTCGCCGACTGGTTGTTGATGGTGCTGAAGGACTGCGACCAGCCGGTATCCGTGGGCTGCGGCACGCTGACCTGGCACTGGGCCGAGCGCGAGCTGTCGTACTGGATGGTGTTCAGGTCCACGTCGATGAACGGAATGCCGGCGAACATCACCACCACGATGGCGACGAAGACCCGGTTCTCGATGCGGGCGGCGCTCAGCACGCCTTTATTGCCCTCGTCGGCACCTTCCGCACGGGCCTTCAACCACTCCTGCACGATGATGGCGACGAAAGGCAGCGCGAATACCCCGCTGGATACCAGCACCGCCCAGATGCCGTTGTTGACGATCCAGGACACCAGCGTCAGGTAGTACTCCAGGTAGTCGGTCGTGAAAAGCGTCATCGCGCCATCTCCCCTCAACCGGCCTGCATCAGCAGGCTGGCTTCCAGCGCCACGATGGCGACGACGCCCGCGACCTCGGTGCGCACCAGGCGGCGCCGCGCCTGGGCGTCGTCCTCACGTACCAGCAGCCGGCGCCGCATCCAGACCCAGCCATAGGCCGTCGCCCCGTACAGGCACAACCGCCACACGAAGAAGTAGCCCGATGCGGCCGCGAGCCACCGCTCCCAGCCGGCCACGCTCCCGACCAGGTAGATGCCGGCGACGTTGGCCCCCACCGCAGCGGCGACGATCACCACCGCCCACAGCAGTGCTTTCGCCGCGCGCCGGCTGAACAGCCAGCGCAAGGGGCGCCAGGTCATGCGCATTGCGCTCATGGCCGGACTCCCGGATTGCCCTTCTGCAACTGGTCGAGGCGGTCGGGCACCGGATCGCCCTCGTAGATGCCGCGCGAGCCGGCCGCGCGCGTACCATGGCGCTGGATGATCGCCATCGGCGAGTTGTTCGCCAGCTCGCGGCGCAGCTCCAGCTCCGTTTTCAGGTTGCGGATCTCCCGGTCGAGCGTGTCGCTCTCGTGGTTCACAGCCTCGACCGCCAACTCGTTGGCCGCCACGTTGGGCTCCTTCTTTCCCGTGAGCAGCGTGCGCTGGAGCAACAAGGCCTTCTCCAGCACCGACGACAGCGCCACCTCGGACGCAAGGCGCCGCGCCAGCAGGTCCTGGTCCGGCTCGTCGCGCAGCGCCTCGATGACGCCGCGCGTGATCGGCAGCGACGTGCTGCCGGCCTCGCGCAAGTTCTCGAAGGTGGTGTTGCGCACGCCGGAAACCAGTTCCTGCAAGACTTCCAGTTTGGCTTCGTACTCCTCCTGGATCAGCGGCGTCAGCCCCACGCCGGGCACCGTCTCGGTCTTGGTGCAGGAATCGCACGTGCGCTGCACCTGTTCCCCGAGGACCCGGGTGGCCCATTCGGTCGCCTGCTGCGGCGACGTCCAGGTCTGGCAGGACAGGCTCGCGCAACTGGCGGGCGCGATGGAGGATGTGTCCGTCACGCCGCGCCCGTTGACCAGGTTGTAGCCCGCGCGGGTGACGTCGCCGACCACCCGAATGGCGGACTGGCCTGCGCCACCGGCATTGCTGCCGCCCACCCAGGGAACGCCGTCGTTGCCGCGGCGCGTCTCAGCCTGCTCGACGGCCGAAACGGCATCGTTGCTGCCAACCGCGTCACGCAGGGCCATGCCTTCGGCCATCTGGCTCCAGCCAAGCTGGCCGCCCGCCGTCTCGGCCATCTTCTCGGCCATCGCGCGGCACGTCAGCTTGGAGCGGTCGAAGTCCAGCCGCGCCTGCAGCACGCCGTTGGTCAGCAGGTTGTACAGGCCGGGATCGGCGCGCTGAATGATCAGCGCCGGCAGGGACGCCACCGCGCTGGTGGCGCTCTGGATCACGTTGCTCATGATCTGCTGGAAGCCGTTCGTGATGCCGTTGAGCTGGTTGCGCAGCGTGGTCTGGATGCTCATGTCGCCGCAGATCAGGTTGCTGTTCCACCCCAAGCCGACCCCGATGGAGCGCATGCCAGCCGCGCGGCCCATGGACACCGCGCTGCCGCCTCCGATCGAGTACATGACGTCATCGCCAATGACGGGGCCGCTGTTCTGGTATCCGACCTGCGCCCACGCCAGGCCGCAGACCAGAGCGAGCGTGCCGGCCAGCGCCGTCGGGCGCAGCAAGTAGCACGCCTTGGCGGAAAGGTTCATCGGTTCAGGACGCTTCATCGTGGCACCTCAGAGGAAATCGACGCTGCCCAGGAACACCTGCCCGCGGCGTTCGCAGCAGGCATACGGCCGCCACAGCGCCCAGGCGTAGTCGCCTTGCTGGGCCTGGGTCAGCGTGCCGCTGTGGGGGAAGACCACGCAGGTGTTCGACAGACGAGGGGTCAGCTCCTGCCACTTCCCGGTGGAGGTATCGCCTTCGACCAGCGCCCCGGCCGGCCAGTAGCCGTCACGGGCGTTGGCGAGCAGTGGCTGGTACACGTGCAACTGCCCGCGGCGCGTGACGACATCGCCCGCGCGCTGGGCCACCACCGCCCCGGATTTGTGGTCGTCGGTCTGGTGCAGGAAGCCACCGCGTGGATAGACATTGCCCCAGAGGTTCATCGTGGTGCGCGCACCGACCTCACGCATGCCCGGAATCAACGCCTCCGGGTAGGCCATCTCGGGCACGTTGTAGCGCCAGGCCAGCGTGTCCAGGGTGCTGAGCAGATACGGCATGAAGGCCGTGCCCGCGCCTTGGCAGAAGTAGCCGGAGGACGAGGCGAACTGGTTGAACACCTCGCCGCCGGGATGGCCGATAACATCGCTGTTCTTGAATTTGGCGAGGTTGTTTTCGTGGTCTTCGTTCGTGGTCCCATCCCCACCTGCCTGTGCGGATGGGTTGGGCGTGCTCATCGCCTGCACCTCGACCCAGGGGTTCTCTCCGGTGTTGCTGTAGCTGGAGACGACCGCATCGGGCACGTAGTGCCGGACCTTGGTGGATGTGCGCACCGTGCAGCCCGTCCAGGTGCAGTAGAGCCAGTAGCAGATGCCCACCACCCGGTACTCCAGGCAGTCCGGCGACATGACGGAGGACACGATGGTGGCGGTGTTCAAGGCGTAGCTGCCCGTGGCGCTGATCAGCAGCAGCGAGGCCACGGCGACGCGCAGGCGGCGCAGCAGGTCGAATGGGCGATGGGTCACGGCTGCGTCCTCCGGTGTTGCTCGATGCGCGCGACGGCCCGGGCCACGTCCGGCTCGCCATAGACCACAAAGCGTTGATCCACCACGACGGCCGGGATGGTCGTGACACCCAAACTCCATGCGTCGGTGACGCCCTGGTAGGCGGTGCCGATGCGGCGCTGAAGATCGGTGCCGCCTTGCTTCAGGCGTTGCCGGACGATGGCTGCTGCCCGCTCAGGGTCGGCTGGAAGATTCGCGGAAAGCTCGGCCTCGATCCGGGGCGTTTCGCCCAACTCGATCAGTCGCTCGCCGCCCATGGTCTTGACCGGGTGGCGGCTGTCGGTGACGACCACCACGTCGGCGGCGAAGGTGGCCGGGCTGAACACCGCCAGAGACGTCGGCAGCGCCACGGCCAGGCCAAGGGTTCGCCAGCCTGGTGCGAACCGGGTAAAAGCTGCTGGCATGTCATGTGCCCCGGAAGTTGATCAGGGCCATAGTCAAACGCCGAACCCCAGGCGGCCCCAACAAACAATGCGCATCGCGGCCACCCCGCATACCTGCTTGCGTCGCCGCAAAGAAAAAAGCGGAGGCCGAAGCCTCCGCGCTGATCAACGAAGCAGTGCAACCCTTACAGCAGGCCGGACTCCGCAAAGGAGAACGGGGCACCCTGGCCGACGATGATGTGGTCCAGTACCCGCACATCGATGAGCGCCAGCGCGGCCTGCAGTTGCTGGGTCAGCATGCGATCCGCGCTCGACGGCTCGGAAATGCCCGAGGGGTGCTGGTGCGCGAAGACCACCGCGGCGGCCTTCAACTCCAGCACACGCTGCACGACGACACGCGGATAGACCGAAGTCGAGTTGATCGTGCCCCTGAACAACGGCTCGTAGGCCAGCACCTGGTGCATGCTGTCCAGGAACACCGCGGCGAATATCTCATTGGGCTCGGCGACCAGCTTCACGCGCAGGTAGTCGCGCACGGCCGTGGGGTCGAGGAGTTTCGCACCCGCTTTGAAAACCCGCTTCTCCAGCAGTGCAATGGCTTGCTGGATGATCCAGTCCTCGTGTTGGGCAGCGATGGCGGAAAGCGACTCCAGGCAGGAGTCATTGACGACGAAAGACATGGCGAACCTCCAGACGGTGAGATCGGAGGGCGCGCGCCCTGGGAGGGCAAGCCCTCCTGGGGAACGAACAAGGTGCATCCATCACCGCGGCAGCGGTGATCGTTCGCGGCCAGGATGCGAGGCGAACGGGTTTCGGTCAGCGCAGTGGACTGCGCCGTAGCCTTGAAGACCGGGGCTACCTGGGCATGTCGCCGACGACGTCGGCAGGCATTTCCGATGTAGTAGGTGTGGCGGCGGGATCGCCGGCCGCGAGCATGTCCATGGCCGACAGCAAGGCATCGCCCTCGATCGGACCCTGCAGTAGGATCGCCTTGCCGGTTTCGCGATCGTGCAGCCGCAGCGACGGCGTGGCGGTCACGCCGCTGCTCGTGGCTTCCGCCGTCTGGGTGCGGATCGGCGCCTCGGGCCGTTCGCTCGCCAGACACTGCTCGATGGCTGGCGTAAGGTCGGGGTACCGCAGGTCCTCGGGCAAGCCCTGGCCGTCGCTGCGCGTGTGGGCATAGACCCACTCGACAGCCTGCCAGAAGGCGGCATGGCCGCCAGATTCGCCGGCGCACTCCGCCAGGCTCGCTTCGGCAGACGCGGCCGGCTCATGCGCGGCCAACGGGAGGTGGTGCCATTGCAAGGCCACGTCCGCGTTGCCGGCCACCCAACGCTTGAGCACTGGGAAATAGGATCGGCAGAACGGGCATTCGAGGTCCGCGTAGAGCGTCAGCGTGAAACGCCCTTCCGGATTTCCCATCTGCCACGGAGGCCCGGCCACCTGCGTCACGCTGACCGGCGTTGAAGTCTGGGGAGTGGACTTGCCAGAATAGCGGGACACGAGCCAGATCAGCAGCAGCGCTACCAGCACGGCGGCCAACACCCAGGGCCAGCTGAGCCTCCAGCGCCGACGGCGGAACGCCTGTACCTGCATCGGAATGGATGGGCGTTTCTGTTCCATGGCGTTCTCCGGTGTACGGCAGATTCAGGGCAGGTCCAGGGTCGGCGACTCGATGCCACGTGCCCGGTCGATCTTCTCAGCCACCTTGAAGGCGGCATCCAGCTCGCTGACGCCGTGCTGCTGCATGAGCTGGTAGCGTTCTGCCTTCTCCTCGGGCTCGGTTTGCGCGAGCGCGAGGTAGAGACTTGGCGGCACGGCGCGGAACAGCACTTCCATGCTCTTGGAGAGGATGACGCCCTCGGTGAACTTGCCCGCTTCCTTGCGTGCGGAGAGCATCAGCGCCTTCTGCGCCGGCGAGAGTTCGCGGAACCTGGCGATCTTCTCCACTTCGTCCGGCGGCATCGACAGGCACACCCACCACTCGATCATGTTGAGCATGGGCTCTGCGGCGCGCGGCAGATCGTCGATGTTTTGCGTCGCCAGCCAGAACCAGGCGCCCAACTTGCGCCACATTTTTGTAATTTTCACGACATAGGGCGCGAGCAGCGGGTTCTTGGTGATGATGTGACCTTCGTCGGTCACGTTGACGATCGGCCGGCCCAGGTACTGGTCGCGCTCGGCGATGTTGTTCACCGTGCTGATCAGGCTGATGTAGGCGATGGAGAGCTGCGCGTTGTAGCCCTCGCGGGCATAGGTCGCCAGATCGACCAGCGTGATGTCGGCCTCGGGCCACGGCGTGCCGTCACGGTCGAACATCTCGCCGTCCGTGCCTTGGCAGAACATGTCCATCGCGTCCGCCATCTCCAGCAGCCGCACGCGCCGCATCTCGGGCAGCGTCGGGTCCTGGCCACGGGCGCGCAGCGCGTTGCGCACGTCGCGCGTGAGCACGGTGCGCTTTTCGGCCACGCAATGTTCGGCGGCGTCGAGGATGCACTGGCGGATCAGCGAGCGGTCGGCCCGCGTCATCCGCGCTTCTTCCTTGTCTTCGCCGCCCGTGATCATCAGCCGCGCTGTGATCTCCAGTTCGCCCAGCACGTCGCGCTGCTCGTCCGCTTCCATGGCCGAGGCATCGGGGGGCAGGTCTTCGTCCAGCGCGTCGGCATCGAGCGTCTGTACGTCGCTGGGCGTTTCGATCAGCCGGCGTGCGTCGGCGAACGGCGCCAGGCTGATGCCCGATCCGGGGGCCAGCTTGACCCGGTTCACGGTCAGGCCCAGGCGCCTGGCGAAGTCGCTGAACAGGCCGAAGCTGTTGCCGGCTTCCACGATGAAAAGCCGCGGCCGGTAGATGGCCGTCACCTGGTTCAGCAGGTTGTTGAGCGTGGCGGACTTCCCCGAGCCGGTGGGGCCAAATAGAAACAGATGGGCATTCATCTGCCGATCCAACCTGTTCAAGGGGTCGAACGTAATCGGGCCGCCGCCGCGATTGAACATCGTGATGCCGGGATGCCCCGTGCCCTGGGCGCGGCCCCATACTGGCGACAGGTTCGCCGCGTGCTGGGCGAACATCAGTTGCGTGTACCACCGGCGCCGGTCCTTGCCGGGGTTGTAGCAGCACGGCAGCCAGCGCAGGTAGCTGTTGAGCGGCGCCACCTCGTCGTCCTCGCGCACCGGCTGCAGGCCGGCGTTGAGCATCACGTTCGCGAGGTCCAGGCCGCGCCGATCCAGTTCCGCCTCGTCGCGCCCGCGTAGGTAGAACGCCAGAGTGCCCCGGTAGAGCTTGTGCGCGCTGCCGATCAGGGAGCGGGCTTCATGCACGTCCTTGAGCGTCTGCTCCGACGCCAGCGTCTCGCCCACAGCTTTCTTCGCCAGATGGTTGAGGTCCGATTCGAGGACGTCCTGCGGCGTGGCCACCATGGTGAGACACATCAAGGTGTCCTCGGGCATCTGGTCGAACAGCGTGTTGATCGCGTCCCCCTTGCGGGTCTCGCCGGTCAGGTGCCCGGTGCCGGGCGGCATGCGCAGCCGGTCGGTGATCAGCACGCGGTGCGGCATGCCGTCGAAGTACCAGGCCCCTTGCGCCACGTCCGAGCGCGGCTGCCCAAAGAACAGCCGCTGGCTGAAATCCCGCCCGCTCGCCAGCTCGATCTCGCCGGCCTCGCTTTCCTCGGTACTGTCCGGATAGCGCGCCAACGCGTAGAAGCGCTCCCGGTCCTCCACCCCAGGCCCGAGCAGCGTGGGGCGCGGGTTGAACCACCGCAGCAGCCAGTCGTGGACGTCGGCCGCGACCATGCGCCGGGCCTGGATGCCGGCGTTCGCCAGGCCGCCGCACAGGCGGTCGCAGACGATGCCCAGCATCTGCTCGGGTGTCTGGCCGCGGCGGTTTGCCTGTCCCTGTCCGCTCGCGCGGCGGTACACCACCATGCGCACGCGCCGCGTCTGGCCGCGCCAGCGCAGCCGCGTGACCACCGTGTCCTCGAACAGGCCGCCGGGCTTGGCCACAGCGCGCAGGTGGTGGCCGAAGAAGCGCAGGTAGAACTCGGTGAACGCCGAGCCGCGCGCACGTGGCTGCACGTAATCGCGCAAGGTCTGCATGTACTGGTCGAAGCTCGGTTCGTCCTGGGCATAGAGCTGGAGCACCCACGGGTTCTCGTCCAGTTCATCGAAGCTGTCCTGAAGCGCGTTTTCCAGGGCGTCGCGGGCATGCGCGAGCCAGCCGGGTTCCCGGCCTTCGGTGCCCAGCGGCACCAGCTCGTAGAAGGCGGCCACCGATTGGCCGTCCTCCAGGAGCATCGATTTCGACTCGGGCAAGAACTCCACCCAGGGCAGCAGTTCCACGAAGGACGGTGCGACGTCGTACAGCGCCTGCTCGTCGGCCACGGTCGCCGGCTTGCGGCCCTGGACCGCGGCGCCGGGTTCGGGGATGCCGGCTTGCTGCAAGGCCTCGACGTGGCGCTGCCAGCCGTCCGGCTGCTCGTCGGCGGCGGTGTCTTCGGCGCTGACGGCAGCCAGCTTCGGCCATGGAAGTTTCCACCGCATCAGTAGTCCTCCGTCCTCTCGCCAGGCATCGCGTACTGCACGCGCTGGTACAAGGGGAAAACCGTCGTGTAGCCCGGCACGGGAACGGGGTCGGTGCCGGCCAGGTGCGGGTACACGTACATCACGAGATCGGGATTGGGCAGACGCTGGAACTGGCGGTGAACCTCATTGCGCGCGGTGCGCGTGTAGCGCATCTGCTCGACAGGTGCGGCCTGCACGTCGGCGTCGGTCAGGGGCCGACGCAGGCTCTGGCGCGCATCGAGCAACTGGCGGCCGGCGTTCCGTCCGGCTGCGCCACCGCCGTCGCCGGCCTCCTGCTGCCAGATGTCCATCATCGTGCGGTCACCGTGGGTCAACAGCTTTTCCTTGCTGGTGGCGCAGCCGGCGAGCACCGCGACGGCGAGGGCCAGTGCTAGGCCACGGGCCAGGTTAGTCAAGTTCAAGGGCATGGCTTTCTCCTGCGCGGTGATCGACCTTGCGGCCTTCGGGATCGAAGTCGATGGCGAGCGGCTTTTCGAGGTGGACGGCAACCTTGGCGCCGGGTTGGACATAGACGGCGGCGAAGGCTTGGCCGTAGAGCTTGTTGACCCAGGCCGACATGTCCCGGACACCGCCCGCGAGAATCTGGCCGACCGCTTCTTGGCCGGTGATGCCCACGGTGCCGATGGAGCCGTCCGAGCCGACATAGGACATGCGGCCGCTGCCACTCTCGATGAGCGAGGCCACACCGGCACCGGCCGCGGTGATCAGGGCCTGCGAGCCGAGGTATTGCTGGGCGTTGCTGCGCCGCTCGCCGCTGACGCAAGGAATGCCGTGGGGATCGCTGATCCAGCCCAAGCCGTCGCGCTGTTGGTTGTTCTGCTGGTTGCCCTCGCGGTCTTCGGGGATCGTGCGAATCGTGCCGTCGTTGAAGACGAACGTGATGCTGCGCACCTGACCTCGCACGCACGAGAGCGTCCAGTCGCCCGAGGCGGTGCCGCTGAACACGGCGCCGGCCACGTCGGGAATGTCGATGCCATTGGCGGTCAGGTTGTCCGGCCCGACCAGAACTTTGAACGGATAGGGATCGTTGACCGTGCCGTCGATCGGCACGCGGCCGATCAGGGCCGTCATCGCCACCGATCCCATTAGCGTCGAGTTGGTCGGCACGGTATAGACCGGCTTGGCATTCTTGACCCCGGCGGCGCGGGCGCCCGCGTTGGCCACGGTTTCAGCGGTGGTTTCGAGCGTGCTCTGCGCCGGGCCGAAGCTCGTGGGGAAGCTCATGCCGCCGCTCGCGCCACGCCCCCCGTTGCGCCCCTCGGCGGGCTTTGCGTCGTCCGGCTCGACCCACCGCACGCCGCCCTCCATGCCGGCCTCGTCGCCGCCCTGCAGCCCCAGGCCCACGGGCAGGTCCGCATGGCCGCCGCCGCGCCCGCCGATGCTGTCCAGGCGCCGCTGCAGGTCGGCGAGCAGCCCTTCGGTCTGCTGGCGCGCGCTGGCCGCCTGCTCTTGGTCGCGGCGCAGGTTGGACCGCTCGGATTCGAGCGCCGAGTTGATGCGCTGGTCGATGGAGTTCTCGCGCTGGCGCAGCCGCTGGTTCTCTTCACGCTGCGACTTGTTGTCCGAGAGCGCGGTCTGAAGCTCGGTGCGCAACTGCTTCACTTGGGCAACGAGCGTCGCCACGGTGTCGCGCGGGGTGTCGCCTTCGATGCCCAGCGCCTTCATTTCCTCGGGCGTGAGCTGGGCGCCGTTGTCCGCCGCGGGTGGCGCCGTGCCGCCTCCACCCGAGAACAGCCGGATACCGGCGAACAGCACCAGGATGGCGACAGGGATCATCAGCCACTTGAGCAGGCCGTTACTGCGCATGGCGGGCCTCCTTGGCGTTCTCGTCGCCGTCCGGCTGCGGCAGATGCACGGCAGGGTCGAAGCGGTGAATCGCCGGCAGCAGCGACTGCGCGAGGCCGCGGCCGCGCGTGACCAGGTACAGCACGGTCGTGTCCTCGGTCGTGCCGCGCGGGCCCAGCGCCTCGTGCTGGAAGGTGGCGGTGAGGAAATCGCCTTGCAGCACGCGCGGGTCGAGCGCGACCCAGTCGGCGCCGGTGTTGGTGAGGCGCACGGCAGTCACCCATTGGTCTTCCAGGCGCCACGACGCGAGCACGGCCGCGCGCACCGGCAGCGTTGGCATCAGTGTGTCCAGGTCGAGGTCGCGGGGAAGGTTGACCCGCATGACGCCCGGAAGCGGCTCGACGGTGCGCAGCGGTGCGTAGAGGTTCTGCGCGGCGAAGCGCGTCAGCACGACAGGGACCGGAGTTTCGCGCCGCGCGGTCCGCGCACCTGCCTGGCCCTGGGCGCGTGCCGGGGCCTCGGCACTGTCGGCCTGCTCGCCATAGCGTCCCGGTGCGCTGTCACCCTCGACGATGCGCACCGGCTCCAGCTCGGCTTCCCCGTCCTTGGGCGGTTCGGCTGCGATGTCCAGCAGGATCAGCGCGCCCGTGTCGGCGTCCTGCAGTTGCAACCGCGTGGGCTCGATCGGCTCGCTGGCACGCAGGTACACCGCGCCGCCCGCACTCTGCACGCGCAGGCGTTTGCCCACGCCTGCGGGCACGCCCACGCGCACGTTCCGGTCGATGAATACGATGCGTTCCTGACCGACCTTCAGCGGCACTGCCAGTGGCATGCGTTCCCAACGCAGGATCTCCACCGCCTGGGCGACGGGTGCCGCGGCCACGGCCAGTAGCCCCAGCAGCGCGAGTACAGGATGCTTCATGGGGTGTTTCCTCCTTGAGGCGCTTGCGGATTCAGGTCACTCGGCGCCGGGCGCGCCGGCTCCGGTGCACTGATGCGCTGGGGCGCGCCTTCGTAGCAGTCCAGCGCCAGGCCGAACGGGTTGCGGGCGGGATCGACGTCCACCCGCGTGACCTTGATCGGATAGCGCACCAGGGCGCGTTTGACCTGCTCGGCGCCGTAGTACTCGTCCGCCGTGATGTCCAGCGTCACCACCCAGTCGCGATCGGATACGGTGCGCACGCGCGCCGTGGGGTCGTCGCCATAGCCGCGGCCGGGAATCTCGTAGATGCCGCGCACGCGCTGACGCAGCTCGCCCGTGGAGCGGCGGTAGTCATAGTCCGCCCGCAGGAAGGCCTGGCAGGACGGGGTGAGGTACGGCGAGAGCGTATGGAGGTTGCGCGAGTAGTCTTCTTCGCCATTGGTCGGCCAGCGGTTCAGCGTCTGGAACACGTAGAACGTGAACGCATAGACCGATTCGGGCGGCACTTCCCACCACTTGCGGGTACTGCCAGAGCGCAGGTCGGGCGGGACGTGGATGGTCAGGTCGCGCGGCGCGCTCCACCAGCCGCCGCCCATGACCAGGGCGACAATGACCAGCGCGCCCGCGCCCAGGCGCAAGGTCTTGATGTGCGCCTGCAGGTGGGCGATCTCGTTCTTGAAGCGGCTCATCGCATGCTCCTGCGGGTGGACCAGAAGCCCGAGCGCGAGATCAGCACGTGGCCGCCCACCCAGCCGGCCATCAGCGGATGGCGCGTTGCGATGCGCCACTGCAACTGTCGATACAGCCAGGTGTCGGGGCGCCCACGCTTGAGGCGGCGCAGGATGCCGCCGCCGATGAACACGCCCAAGGCCACGCCCAGGACAACGAACGTCGGTGCGATGGCGATCGTGCGGAACACCCACGAAAGCGGCGCGCCGACCAGCAGGCCGGCCGCGCCGGACAGGCCGCAGCAGATCCACAGCTCGTCGGCGGTGAGGCCGCGCACGACCACGGGATGGCGGTTGAGCCGGTGCGGAAGGAACGTGACCGTCCCGTCCGCACGGACGTGCTGCTGCTCGGACATACCGGCCTCGCTTACAGGATGCCGGTGGCTTCGGTGAGCAGCCAGATGCCGATCACGAGCAGCACGGCGCCGATGGCGACCGTGAGGCCGAATTGGCCCCACGTCTTGCGGCCGGTGTGGATCTCCGCGTAGGTGCCGTAGGCGTGGTAGCAGACGCCGATGAACATCGACGCCACCACCAGCAGGGCCACGAGCATGATGATGTCGTAGCCGTAGTTGCGGATGGTCTCCATGATGCCGTTGCCGGTGCCGCGCGTCGGGTTCTCCAACTGCGGCAGACCTTGCGCGAACGACAGTGCGGGCAGCGCGGCGGCGCCCAGGGCCACGGCGGCGCGCTGGGCAAAACGGGAAGTGAGGTTGCGGTTGTGCATGGTCGGGCCTTTCATGTCAGGACAGGAGGAAGAAACTCAGGACGAGGTACATCGCGACGAAGCGGATGCAGACGCCGAGGAACTGGCGCTGGTTGAGGCGGCTCTCGGACCACCCCACATAGGCCGTTCGGATGGCCCAGACGCCCCACACGAGCAGGACCGCGAACACGACGCCGACCAGGACGGTCGCCATCGCGGAAGGCGCGATACCGCTGTTGGCTTGAAATGCCGAGACCTGGGCGCCGTTCATTGCTCGCCCTCCGCAGTCGTCTTCGGCGATGGCGAAGCGGCCCGCTCGGTGCGGTAGTCGCCGGCCAGTTCGGAGGGGTCGCGCGGCTGAGCGCGTGATGGCGTCAGGTGGAACTGGATGCCGGCGCGCACGCGCGCCAGGTCAGCCAGCAGCCGTGGGTAATCGAAGTGGTAGCGCTCGCCCGGCTGGATGGGGGCATGCGCGGCGCTGTCCGCGACGGTGCGTTCCAGCGCGTCGAGCTGGCGCAGCGCGGCGACCAACTCCTGGCGCTGCGCCGGGGACTCGGCCAATGCCATCGGGGACTGGCCCAGCACGAGGGCCGTCACGAAAAAAGTGGGCACGCCGCGATGCGCGGCGCGCAGCCAGATCGAAGCCACCATCGCGCCATTCCTGTGTGATCAGCAATGGGTTGATCGTGGAGATCAGGGCTGTTTCAGGCCGCAAACAATAGGAACTGGCGGACGACCGGATTGGGCATGCTGCGAGCGAACCTACAAAAGCACGGGTCGCGCTTCGATTATTGCGTTTTTCGAGTATTTCGAATATGATCGGCTCTGCAACCGTTTTCGCTTAGGAGCTACCCATGACCACCGCCACTGCCCAATCCAAGATGACCCTTCCCGCCGCGGGAGAGGTGAAGGCAGCCGTCCAGGGTCAACGTGCCTTGGCGGCTTACCTCGCAACCCAGTTCGAGACGCAGCACATCCAGATCTTTGATGACCACAAACAGGCTCATCAGGTGGAACTGCCTACCTCGGCTTTACGCCTGCTGGTCGACATCCTGGCCGAGTTGGCCGATGGCAATGCAGTAAAGGTGGTGCCCGTCCATGCAGAGCTGACGACCCAAGAGGCGGCGGACTTGCTCAACGTGTCCCGTCCCCATTTCGTCAAGCTGCTCGAAGATGGGGTGTTGGCATTTCATCGCACCGGCAAGCACCGCAGGGTGAGGTTCGCCGATCTGATGCAGTACAAGGAAGCGCGCGAGCGCGCCAGTGAGCAGGCGATGGCCGAACTCGCTCAGCAGTCGCAAGAGTTGGGAATGGGATACGAATGAGGCATTCCCCATTCACCGCCGTCTACGACGCGTGCGTTCTATATCCCGCGCCACTGCGGGATTTCCTGATGTGGCTCGGCCTGTCTGGCCGCTTCCGGGCGCGGTGGAGCCAAGCCATTCATGAGGAGTGGAAACGCAACCTGTTGATCAACCGCCCCGATCTCACCCGGGTTCAGGTCGACAGGACGTCGGATCTCATGGACCGGGCAATTCCGGACGGCTTGGTGGAGGGCTACGAAGCGCTCGTGGCAGGCCTGACATTGCCCGATCCGGACGACCGGCACGTCCTGGCTGCGGCGATTCGCTGCGGTGCGAGCGTGATTGTGACGTTCAACGAACGGGATTTCCCGAACGATCTGCTGGCTCCGTACGGCATCGAATCGCAGCACCCCGATGAGTTTGTGGACAACCTACTGGATCTGGACGCGGCCGCCGTGGTGTCGGCTGCGCAGCGCCAGCGTGCCCAACTCAAGCATCCGCCGATCGAGGTGGACCGCTATCTCGAAATCCTGCTGCGCCAGGGCCTTGTGCAAACGACCAAGGTGCTGGCGACCTATCGCACCATTCTCTGACCCGCCGAGAGCCACGGATGACCAAGAATCCTTCATCAGACGCCACTTTGCCGAAAGGCATCCATCGAAGCTGGAAGCTGCCGGACACGTCGCTGGGCGCCCTGTGGGATTCCATCGTCATGGACGAAGCTCTCAAGAAGCAGTTGCTGTCACAGGCGATCGTCAACTTCACGGTGCGCCCCAAGGTGGAGCGCACGGTACTCCCCCTGCACGGCGTGATCTTGTTGGTCGGCCCGCCGGGGACTGGGAAGACCTCCTTGGCACGGGGCTTGGCGCATCGTGTGGCCGAATCTTTTTCTTCTGCGAAGTTTCGATTGCTGGAAGTAGAGCCTCACACGCTGACGAGCTCTGCAATGGGAAAGACTCAACGCGCCGTGGCAGACCTGTTCTCGCAATCGATCGCAGAATCCGCAGCGGCGGGCCCGACGATCGTCCTTCTGGACGAGGTCGAAACGCTTGCGGCTGATCGAGCCAAGCTCAGCCTGGAAGCCAACCCGGTTGATGTGCACCGGGCCACCGACGCGGTGTTGGTGCAGTTGGACATGTTGGCCGAACGCAACCCGCATCTGCTGTTCGTGGCCACCAGCAACTTCCCACAGGCCGTCGACAGTGCCTTCCTATCTCGTTGCGACATGGTGATGGAGGTGCCACTGCCCGGCAAGGATGCCTGCAAGCAGATCCTGGTGGACTGCCTGAATGGCCTGGCAAAGACATTTCCGGGGATTGGCAAGCTTTCCTCGGCTCACCAGTTCGACGCGTGCGCTGGCGAGTGCGTCGGATTGGATGGTCGGGCCATTCGCAAGGTCGTAGCCAACGCCCTCGCGGCCGACCCGCAAGTGGCTATCGATCCGAACAAGCTTTCCGTAGAGCACCTGCGCAGTGCGATACGACAGGCAACGCAAATGCGCCTTCAAGGAGGGAAGCAAAAATGACCACCGTTGTCAGCCGGACGTTTCGCAGCTCGCCGCACCGCGATGCGTTGCAGACGTGGGATGCCATTGTCGAACTGCTCACTCAGGGCAAGGACGGCACGGCTCGCTCTGAACTCAGGGCCGTGGCGGGCGTGGCCGCCAGCTTGATCGCCGACCAGGCACCCAAGAGCGCGCCCATCGTTGCGACATGCGATGGACCACGGACCAGGATCTACTGCCTCTTCGACGAAGACGCGATCGATGGTGATGATGCCAACGAAGAAGTCTTGGGGTTCGAGCCGTTGAAGGGAGACTGGGGAGTCTCGCTGCCGTGTCCGAAGGAGCAGCTCGGCTGGGTGCAAACCGCGCTCAAAAAGCACAGTTCTCGCATCATTGCACGGGACTTGAGCCAAGGAATTGCCACGCAGGCGCAGGCCGATGCTGGACAAGCGCTGTCGCTCGACCTCGGAGGTTTCCTCAAGTCATGAGCACCGTCGCCACCTACTCGTACACGCACTCGGTTACCTATGTGACCGACAACATCCTCAAGAGCTTGAAAGACATCATCCTGCTCAGTGGGCTGGACCCCGAGCACTTCGCGGATCGCTGGGAGAGCAATACCCGAGCCATCAAGACGTGGCTCGGGACCGGTGATCTGCGCAAGGTGATTCTGGAGATCTACAACCCGGCAACCGACAAACTCGTGACCCGATGGGATATCGACATCGTGTATGGGTGGTCCGATGGCGACGGCAGCTTCTGGACAGATACCGAGCAGTTGAAGTACGCGATCAAGAAAGCTGGGCTGCTGCCATCGCAGGCCAAGTACAAGTTAATGCTCGATACAAAGCCAGGGCGGCCTGATGTGGAGGGGTGGAGCAAAGGAAGTTATCGCTCGACGGATGGAATGGTCAAGCAGAGCCTAGGCTCGACTGTCGAACACAGCGGCCTGGCGGGTCAGGCCGGATATTGGAGGCAACGCTGATGCTGTCGATCGATGAAGCTTTTCGCAAGTTCAAGTCGCGTCTGGAACTCAACGAACGCGAACAGAAGAATGCCTCGCAACGCCAGAACGAAGTGCGGGACTACCTGCAGACCAAGTTCGGCATTGCGCGCAGCTTCCTGACCGGGTCCTATGCTCGATACACGAAGACGAAGCCGCTCAAGGATATCGACATCTTCTTCGTGCTGAAGGACTCGGAGAAGCATTACCACGGCAAGGCCGCATCGGTAGTGCTGGATGATTTCCACTCTGCATTGGTGGAGAAATACGGTTCGGCGGCCGTGCGCAAACAGGCGCGCTCGATCAACGTGGATTTCGGTGTTCACATCGACGCGGAGGACAACACGGACTACCGGGTGGTCAGCGTGGATGCGGTGCCCGCATTCGACACCGGCGACCAGTATGAGATCCCCGATACGGCGTCCGGAAAGTGGATCAAGACGGACCCGGAGATCCATAAGGACAAGGCGACCGCAGCGCACCAAGCCTATGGCAATGAGTGGAAAGGTCTCGTGCGCATGGTGAAGTACTGGAACAACAATCCCAAGCACGGCGATCAGAAGCCGGTGAAGCCCTCGTTCCTGATCGAGGTAATGGCCCTTGAGTGTCTTTACGGCGGCTGGGGAGGATCGTTCGATCGCGAGATCCAGTCGTTCTTTGCCACGCTTGCCGATCGTGTTCATGACGAGTGGCCGGATCCCGCCGGACTTGGCCCGGCGATCAGCAACGATATGGATGCCGCGCGCAAGCAGCGCGCGCAGCAGCTGCTGTTCCAGGCGAGCCAGGACGCAAGCATCGCCATCGACCACGCGCGTCGTGGTCGCAATATCGAAGCGCTTCGCGCCTGGCGCGCACTGTTTGGCCCCAAGTTCCCACTGTCCTGATTCCATCGGCTTCCATACACGTCCCATCGAGGTACAGCATGTCCCAGTGGTCGCTTTCCCAGCTCCTGTCGTCCCTGCATGAAGACATCCAGCAGCGCTTGTCCGTAGTACGCAAGACCTTCGGTCACCCGGGTACGAAGGGGGATGCGAGCGAGAACGTCTGGATCGACATGCTGGATACCTATCTGCCCAAACGGTACCAGGCGGCGAAGGCGCATGTGGTGGACAGCCTGGGGAACTTCAGCCAGCAGATCGATGTGGTGGTGTTTGATCGGCAATATTCGCCTTTTATCTTCACCTACGAGAACGAGACGATCATTCCAGCCGAAAGCGTGTACGCCGTGTTCGAGGCCAAGCAGACGGCTGACGCGGGGCTTGTGGCCTATGCCCAGGAGAAGGTCGCCAGTGTGCGCAGGCTGCACCGCACGAGCCTGCCGATCCCGCACGCTGGCGGGACCTACCCAGCGAAGCCGTTGATTCCGATTCTGGGTGGCTTGCTCACCTTCGAGAGCGAATGGAGTCCTGCATTGGGCCCATCCATGGACAAGGCGCTGAACGCAAACCTCACCGAGGGGCGTCTGGACATCGGATGCGTTGCCGCCCACGGGCACTTTTTCTATGACCAAGCCAGCGGCGCGTACAGCTACACCAACGAAAACAAGCCGGCGACCGCGTTTCTTTTCAAGCTGATCGCGCAGCTTCAGTTCAGTGGAACGGTCCCCATGATCGATGTGGAGGCTTACGGTCAGTGGTTGACCAAGTGAGGGGTCGCTGTGGCAAGCATACGTTCGGAGTACCACCGGTTCCTGGCGCACTTGACGCAGCGGCACGTGCACGACGACGTGCGCCGGCTGGCGCACCTGGTGCTCGATCACCTGCAGCCACTGGCCGAGGTCGGTGCTGCACGCCGGGGGCGCTCCACGCGCTTGGCGCCGCTGGCCATCGCGCATCTGGCGCAGATGCCTGTCGCCTACGACGGGGACGCGCGCGGCCCCGAAAACGGGCCGGCGCTCGGGCGACTGCACCAGCTCGAAGTCGGGCCGTTTCGAGGATTCATGCGGCAGGAGACGTTCGACCTCAGCCATGACATCACCTTGGTCTACGGTGCCAACGGCACCGGCAAGAGCAGCTTCTGCGAAGCCTTGGAAGTGGCGATGCTCGGTTCGATCAGCGAAGCGCAGGCCAAGCGGGTCGACCAGCGGACGTACTGCAACAACGCTCGCCTGCGCCGCCACATCGCGCCAGTCCTGTCGTCTACGGCGGCGGGCGAGGCGCAGGCCGTCCAGCCCGACGAAGCTGAGTATCGCTTCTGCTTCATCGAGAAGAACCGCCTCGACGATTTCGCCCGAATCGCCGCGCGGACCCCGAGCGATCAGCGCCAGCTCATCGCCACCCTGTTCGGCGTGGACCAGTTCAGCGAGTTCGTGCGCGGCTTCAACCCCTCGCTCGATCAGGACCTGATGCTTGCCGGCGTGCAGGCGGCGCAGCTGGCGCAGCGTCGCCTGCAGTTGGCGAACTCCGAACAGACCATCGCCGCCTACCCGCAGAAGATCGCAGCGGTCGAGGGCCTGGAACAAGCTTTGGCGCAGCGCATGTCACCTGGCGCGACCTATCAAACCTGCGTGGACTGGCTGCTGGGTACGCCGCAGCAGCAAGGACGGCTACCGTATGTCCAGGCTCAGCTGGACGCCAACCCGCCTGCCATTCACGAGGTGACCCAGGCCCGCCTGCAAGCGTTGCTGGCAGAGGCCTACCGCGTCCAGGGACTGTGGCAAGCGTCTTCCGCGCAACTCGCGGCCCGCGCCGGCGAGGTGTCGTACGCGAAGCTCTACGAGGCCGTGCAAGCGTTGGCGGACGGGGCGACCGCGTGTCCGGCATGTGGAACCGAACTGGCCGCCGTGGCGCAGGACCCGTTCGCCAGGGCGCGAATGGGCCTGGAGCAGCTCGCGCAACTGGCCGTCCTGCAGCAGCAGGAGGCCGGGCATCGGACGCAGTTGAGCGAGGCGGTCCGAGCGCTGTGTGACGAAATGCGCCGCGTGGTGGCGGCGGCTGGGGTCGCTTGTCCTGCCGAATCGCAGGCCGCGGGCCTGCCACTGCTGCCTCCCACGTCGGCGGGCAATTGGCTCGGCGGCGGGGTGAATGGGGACCAGCGCGCCTGGCAAGCCCTCTTACGGATCGCACAGATCATCGAAGGCTTCGACGCGCAGGCGCGCGACGTGAATGCCCAGCGCGGCGCGATGGCCCAGGAGCGGGACCGCCTGCAACAGCATCAGCTGGAGATCGAACGGCTGCGGACCATGCGCACGACTGCGGATCAGGAGCTGGCGGCCGCCCGCCAAACCGTGGCCCAATTCGACGACGCGAACCGCGGCCTGATCCAGGCGGCCACGGACGAAATGCCGGTGGTGGTGCACCATCAGCGGGTCAAGGCCGCCTACGACGGCTTCCTGCCCGAGATTCAGGCATACCTGACCGCTCTGCCGGGGGTTCTGCTACAGGGGCTGGGAGACCAAGCCCGCCATCTCTACAACGCATTCAACCGGGCCGATCCGCCCGGCGATCTGCTGCACGCGCTGTGGTTGCCCGTGGCCGAGAACGGCAAGATCGAGGTGGAGTTCGCCGGCGAGCCGGGCGCGCGCTACGACGCGTTGATCGTCTTCAGCGAAGGGCACATCAAATGCCTGGGCCTGGCGATTCTGCTTGCCAAGAACCTCGCGCAGGGCTGCCCCGTGGTCATATTCGATGACGTCGTCAACGCGATCGACGACGACCATCGCGATGGCATCTGGCGTACCTTCTTCGAGGACGGTTTGCTCCACGGCAAGCAGGTTATCCTCACCTCGCACGCAGAGGAGTTCCTGCACCGCATCCAGCAGGAGTTGGGCGTGCGCCGCGCCGCGGCCATTAAGCGCTACAAGTTTCTCCCGCATCAGGGAGAGCACGAACTGCGGGTCGACAGCGACCCGCCAGCGAAGAACTATGTTCTTCTGGCCCAGCAGGCGTTGGCGGCTGACGAGAAACGCGAGGCACTGCGTCAGGCCCGGCCGGCGCTGGAGAGTCTGACGGACCGCCTGTGGACGTGGCTGGGTCGGCGGGCGGACGGCCGGATCGACATCAAGCTGAGCGGGCCCCGCGCGCCTTGGGAGCTGAACAATAAATGCACCAAGTTGCGGTCGGCCGTCGAGCGTATCGCGGCGCAACATGCGGGTGCGCCGGATGCCGTAGGGGCGTTGGTCCGGCTGCTCAATGTCAGCGGTACGAGTATTGAATGGGGTTACCTCAATAGCGGTGTGCACGACGCTCAGCGCGATCATGAGTTTGATCGGGCGACGGTAAGAACGGTCGTCGAGGCGGTTACGGCGTTGGATGCTGCTCTTGATACCCTGCAGAACCGATGAACGGCACACGGCTTTGCAGAGCCGTGCCGCCCGTGTCACCTCATAAGTACTTCTTGAAGCTGCCTGCGGTCAGGCTGACTGCCATCCCCAGCAACGCCGCGCTGGGCAGCAGGATGACCAGAGGATGCACCGATATGGGCAGAGCGAGATAGGTGACCCAAGGCAGCACGGCCAACGGCATCAGGCTGGCCTTCGCGCGGTGGTAGATGAAGCCGGATTCGCGGCCCGCGCCGAACCGGCGCACATCCCGTCGCACCAGGCCGTCAATCAGGCCGACGAATGCCGCCGTGAGGATCAGCGGCAGCGTGAGCACCAGGACCAGCAGGCGCACCAGGAAGGTGAGCGTCGTGAAGGCCGCAGCGATCAGGTAGCTTTCGGCCCAGACATAGACTTGGCTGATGTAGTAGCGGAAGTTGCGGCTCTGCCCGTGGCTGGGCGCGCGGACGCGCTCGGCGGTCTGGCTCATGCGCTCCAGCAACCCCGAGCGCACGAACACCCACTCGTACCCGGTATCCACCAACTCGTGCGCCGTGCGCCCGGGCTCCTGTACCACCACGCTGCGCGTGAAGTGGTTGGACAGGTGCCCGAGTTCGTACCGCAGCATCTGCTGGGAGTGGCGCCAGCCCTGGTCCTTCCAGAACAGGTGCATGCCGGCGCACTCCACCACGATCGAGAACAGCAGCGAGCCAATGAGCACCCCGAGCAGCCGGAACGGTAAGGTGATGGTGCCGACGATCAAGCCTTGGCGATGGTTCTGCTCCCGCTGCGCGGTCGAGGCGGCATCCTTCATGGCACGGCCTCGTTGCCCGCGCCATCGTCGGCGCCGGTGGCCACCGCGCCGGGCTCGGCCGCAGCGGCATCGTCCAGCAGGTCGTCGGGCAAGGCCGCATCCTGCAAGGCCGACGAGCTGGTGAACTCCCACCACTGCGTGGCCTCGCTGTAGCTCTGGCGCATGTACCCGGCCAGTTGCTGCAGGTCCGCCGGCATCACTTCATCCGGGTCCGGCGCCGGCAGCGGCATACGCACCTTCCAGAGCTGGCCGCCCTGCAGCAGCGCGAAGCACTGGCCCTTGGGCAGGCCGACGACGTGTGACGGCTCGATCATCGGCACGCTGGCCATGCTGATGCGGTCCTGGGTGTTCGACGTGAAATCCGTCGCGCCGCGGATGTCTGAGCTGTCCGTCGCGCCCGAGACGATGGTGGTTGTATAGACCTCGACCTTCGGCAACTGCCTCGTCAGCAGTTCCGCGGTGGCCGTCTCGCGCACGCGCAACATGAATAAATTGTTGAAATTCCCGATCACTTGGCCGGCCTTCGCGCGATTTCCGATGCGGGCCTCGATGTCCGAGAGCGTCTGCGTGTACGCCGTGACTTGCAGGCCGGCACCGCCGCCCTTGTTGATGAGCGGGATGAATTCATCGCCCATCAGTTCATTGAATTCGTCCGCGTGCACGTTGATCGGCACGCGAGCGCCAGCCACTGCGCCGGGCAGGCCATCGTCGATTCCGTGCTTGTAGATGTGTCCGGCCACCGAAACCAGGTCAGAGAACATCGAATTGCCGACCGCTGCGGCGACCTCGGCGTCAGACAACGCATCCAGACCCACATAGACGATGGCCCGCTTTCGGATGACCTGCATCCAGTCGAAGATCGGGCGCGGGTCGGCCAGGTCGGAGTAGTTCGGCGCCAGGAGCTGGGCGATCTTGCCGCTCGTGAGCTTTTCCAGCAGCGGCAGCAGCGATGCAACGATCTTGTCGAAGTAGGTCTTGTCGTAGCGCACCGCCGAGCGCAGGCCATCGAGCACAGGGTCGTAGTTGCGCGCCTGGGAGAGGTATTGCTCCAGCGCCACCACACGCTTCTCGCGCCCGATCATGTTCCTTGGGATGTTCTTCTCGTTGAGCTTGGCCTCGATCTGGACGATCACCTCCCAGGCCTTGGGCTCCGTCTTGGCAAAGTAGTGCTGGGCGTACTCAATGAACAGCGCGTCGATGTTGATGACGTGGCGCTGGATCAGCATGTAGTCCGGGCGCTGCCCCAGTTCCACCAGGGCGCGGGCGATGATGTTCACGAAGCGCCATGCGAACTCGCGGAACGCCGCGCTGTTGCCTTCGCCGGAGAGCTGCCCCGCGATGCGTGTCGCCACTTCCGAGATCCGACCGAAGCGGCCCACGGCGTTGTAGCGGGCGCTGATTTCCGGCCAGCCCAAGTGGAAGATGTAGAACTCGCCTTCGCGGCCAGCGCGCTGGGCTTCGACGTACATCCGTTTCAAGAGATCGGCATCCCCCTTGGGGTCGATGACGATGACGACCTCATGCTCGCCGGCAGCATTCCTGCGGCGGATGTCCTGCGTGACGAACAACTCGGCCAGGCGCGTCTTGCCCACCCGCGTGGTGCCCAGCACCAGCGAGTGCCCGACGCGCTCGCCCAGCGGCAGGCTGACGTCCACTTCGTCGGGCTCGATGCCGTGCAGCCTTGGCAGGCCGCCGACAGGCGGCAACGGGCGCACGGGGTTGAAAGGCGCGTCCCAGCCGGTGAGCTTCGGCAGGCGCGAGAGCGGCAATGGCGCGAACTCCAGCCGTTCCTCCAGGCGCCTGGTCAGCCGGTAGGCCGGCGTCGGCTCGACGTAGCGGCGGAACTCGGGCCGGTACGTCTGCATCAGCCGATGCGTGTGCTTCTGCTCCCAGAGAAAGCCGCGCCCCACGAATAGGCGCTGCTGGCTGACCGGCACGTCCTTGCTGGTCATCACGTAACGCGGCAGACGGCGGATGTTGCGCCGGTAGCGCAGGATGATGCGGGCATCGCGGTAGCGGATCGCGCCGTAGGCGCCGAACGCCAAGGCGCTGCCGATGCCCATGGCCGGGCTCAGCGCGAGCGACCATGGGGCCACCAGGCACAGAAACGCGGCGCCTGCACACGCCGCGACGGTGTATAGCTCCACCGCTGGGCGTAGCAGAACCTCGACCGGCTGTTTGCCCGACATGGCTTCATTGCTCGATGCCGGTGGCCGTGATCAGCGCCGGGTAGTGCCGCAGGCCCAGGCGATCGGCCAGGTCGTCGCCGGCCACGGGCGCGAGCGGCACGCCCGGCACCAGGGCGCGCAGCCGCGCCAGGCCCTGCGCGGTCTCGACGTTGACGACCAGGCCGACCGCGCCACGTTCGCGCAAAGCGGCGGCGCGGCGCTGCAACCAGGCCCGGGAAGCCTCGTCGTCGCCGATGACCACGAACGGCCGCAGGCCGGGCGCTTCGATCACCCGTCGCGCGACGGTGCCGGGCGTGAGCTTGGCGCTGCGCACCGGCAGCATCGCGGCTTCGTCCGCCCGTGTGGCAGGAACCTGGGGCGTCGGGATGGACGGCCGCGCCGGTGCGTTGGCGCGCGGCTGGAGATTCAGGGCTTCGTAGTACGGCAATGCCGACGTGCCGCCACGGTCCTCGACAACGATCAGTGGCTCGCCGGCACGCGAGGCCAGCGGCAGGCCTGACAGCAGCATGAGTAGGCCCGTGAACGCGAGATGGGCGGGATGGGGTTTCGTCATGGGGAGGTCTCCTGGCGCGCCGCGAGGACCGCGGCGGCTGGTCGCGTGCCCTGCACGCGGGCAAGGTGGCGCGACACGCTGCGCCGATAGCGGGCGGCGGGCTCGCCGCCTGCGGGGCGGTGGTAGCGGCCGATCGCCAGCAGCCAGTCCTCGCCGGGGGTGTGCTGCTCCTTCAGGATCTCGGCGGCAACGGCCAGGTTGCGATACGGATCCAGCAGGTCGCACGCGCCGGTAAAGCGGTGCTTGTGGTAGCCGAGGTTGATCTGGCCCAGGCCCGCATCAATGCGCGTGTGCGGCGTGGCGCGCATCGCCTGCTGCAGGCCAGCGCAGGCGTCGGCGCGCGTGGCGAAGCGGCGCGACTGGCCGGCGACGTTGAGGGACCACGGCCACGGCACCAGGCGCCCGTTGCGCCGGATGCCGCTCTCCTGCAAGGCCACGGCGTAGAGCACGGTCGAGGGGATGCCTGCGCGCTGGGCGGCAAGCTGGTAAGCCGGTGGCGGAACCTCCTGGGCCAGGGCGGCAACGGCATACAGGCCGGCAGTGAGCACCAGTGCGCGCAGGGGCATGGCTACGGCTGGCGCTGCCATTGGCCGTTCACTTCGCGCACGGCGGCGGGCAGATCGCCGGGCAGGCCCAGTGACAGCCAGCGGCCGCCGTCGTGGTTGAGCGTGATGCTGCCGGCGCGCACGCGCGCCGGGTCGATCTGCGCGCGCTTGGCCCAGTCGCGGATGCGCGCGTCATCCTGGCGGCTGCCCACCATGTACAGGTCGAACTCCGCGCCCGAGGATTGCAGGCGCTGCACGAGCTGTCCGCAGGCTGCGCAGCCGTCCTTGACGAACACCGCCATGCGGCCGCTGCCGCGCAAGGGACTGCTGGATGGGCCGGCGCCCGGCTTGTCGTCGGGCAGGTTCACGCGCTGCATCCCCGGATTCAGGCGCTGCCAGGCCTCGTCGTAGGCGCGCTGGTAGGCGAGCAGCTTCTCGACGCGGCGCGCTTCCACCTGCACCTGCAGTTCCGCATAGCGGCGCCGTTCTTCGTCCGTGCGAGCTTCGATGCCCAGGGCGGACAGCGGGTCCAGGTTGGGCGAGTAGATACCCAGCGGCCCATCCATCAGCTCGCGGTAGCGTGCCCATTCTTGTGGCTGCAAGCCCCATTCGGTTGCCACCCGGTCGTCCAGCACGCGGGCGGCCAGCGGGCGCTCCTGGCTCTGTGCGTTGCGCGCCGAGGTCGTTGCGGGCTGCTGCGCCCAGGCGGGCCATTGCGACGACGCCACCAGGACCGCGAAAAGGAGGATCGACGGCTTCATGGGGTGCTCCGGTCAGGGAATCGCCACGCGGCGGGTCTGGTTGCCGGCCTGGAACACTGCGGTGTTGCCCTCGATCGCCTGCAGGCGCCACGGGCCGACCGCATCCCCGGGCAGCAGCACCTGAAGTTGGGCGGGCGTGAAGTCCCCGATGCTCGGCGCGACGGACACGCTGCGCTGGCCGGCGCGCAGTTCGGCGCCGACGACGCGGAATGGCAGCGGCGGCAGCTCGGTCTTGGAGGCGGCGGACGTGCGCGATGCGCGCCGCTGGGCGGGTGCGGTGGCACGCGCGGCGGCTTGGCGCGCCTTGATCTGCTCGACCTCCGCGCGCAGCGCCTGGAGGTCGTCGGCCGCTGCGTAGCCACTGAGAGATTTCTCGACCTGGGCCGCGCGTGCTTCCAGAATCTGGCGGGTGTCTTTGAGGTCAGCGTCCGTCGCGACGGCCGGGCGCTGCTGGATGGCCTCGATCGTCTCGGCCAAGCCAGTTGCCTGCGCTTCCAGGCGTTGCAGGCGGGAATCCAGCCGCTCCTGGTCGGCCTGGTCGCTGAGGGCCTGGTAGCCCAGGGCCGCCAAGACGCTGAGGAAGATCAACCAGAGCCACATCAGGCTCTGCACCACCACGGCGGCGGTCGATCGCTGGGCAGGTTGCGGGGCGTTCATGGCTGGCCTCCCGAAACCATGGGTGCCAGCGGGAACGTCTGCACCGCCTCGGTGGCGGGTGGCTCGGATGGGGACTCGGCGACCGCGCGATCGCCGGGCCGCTCGAAGCAGATTTGCCGTGCGCGGTCATCCGCGTGCAGTTCCCAGGCCGGGCCAGCCAGCGTGAGCAGCGCATCGCGCAAGGTCATGGGGCCGAGGTGCAGGTGTACCGCCGGCAACGGCAGCGCGTACAGCTCGATCACGGCATGCGCGGTCTGGCACAGGCCATAGCCGCTGCGTTTGAGCACGTGCCGAAGCCCATCCCCGACCGTGGCGCGGGCATCCTCGGGCATGGACACGTCGATGGTCTGCAACAACAGGTCGCGCTGCGCCGCCATGGGTGCCAGTTCGACCAGTGTGTAGCGGGCGTAGCGCACGACCGGGATGTACTCGGAAGCCTCGGGTTCAGGCGCGGCCAAGACTTCCGCGATGGTGTCGGGCGCGACCGGCGCAGTCGTCGTCGCGCAGCCACCGGCCAGCACCGACCACAGCAGGCCGAGAAATCCCGCCAGAAGGCGGCGTTCGGGATAGTGAAACCACGGTGGAGAGGGGCACATAGCTCGGCGTCCTGAAACATCCAGCCCTCACCATCGCCGCTCAGGCCGCGAGCGGCAGCAAACAATGCGAACCAGGCAGCGTCCGATTTACCGGGAGCGGCAAAAAAAACGGCCCCGAAGGGCCGTAAGTGGAACGTGTCATGCGGCGACAAGCTGCCGGGCCAGTGCGACCTCGACGGAATCACCGTCCTGGTTCAGGACATCGAGCCCGGATTCGGGCACGTCGCCCGAGGTGGACTGCGAGACCATGATCTTCTTGGCCATCAGTTCCAGGCAGGTCATCTGCGAAGAACCGGCGTAGCCGAGGTAGATCACGCGCACCGGCAACTTCTGCCCGATGCGCCAGGAGCGGCGTGCCGCCTGCTGGAGCGAGTACACGTTGTAGCCCGACTGCATGAACACGATCGTCGGAAACTCCAGCAAGTCCAATCCCGTCTTGACCAGCTCGGGATTGGTGATGAGCACGTCGATGCCACGATCCAGTTGCTCAGCGATCCAGTCTTCGCGGCGGCTGGCATCCACGCTTGCGCGCAGCACCGCCACCTTGAAGCCTTCTTGCTCCAGCAGCACCTTCAGGCGCGACGTGGTGTCCCGCGTGCCGGTATAGACCGTGTAGGCCAGAACCTTGCGGCCCTGCGCCTTCTCCGCTTTGCAGATGTCGATCAGCTCACGCTCCTTGGGGCTGATCTCGAACTCGTTGAACTGAGCCGGGACAAACGCCAAGGTGTTGCGCGTGCGCGGATGCACCACGGTCTCCGACCGGAAGCAGCAATCCGGCCAGGCCAGCAGCACGTTGAGGACCACACCCAGCAAGGTCGTATCGCGTCGCGCCAGAGCCTGTTTCAGCTCGGCGGTCAGCCGACCCGCCAGATCGCGGTAGGCCGCGGCTTGCGCCGTGTCCATCGCGACTTCACGGAACTCCTCGTCATACGGCGGCAGGACGTTGCCGCCGATGTCCTTGAGCTTGAGGAAGATCGTGAATGGCAGGATGCAGCGCAAGACGCCCTTGGGGCCGAAGCCCGGGGCCTTGACCGTGCGCACCGATACCTTGGTGCCCTTGGCCGTCTTGTGCGCCGTGCCGGTGCTCTCGGAGTAGATGTCCTTCAACACCCCGTGATCGCGCATGAACGCCATCGCAGCCGAGGTCATGCTGCCGCTCGTGGTCGGGCGGTAGCCGTCTTCGATCATCCGCCCCGGAAGGGCTCGGAACAGCAGGTGAAAAAGATCATCACCGTAGCCGCCCATCAGCGTGCCAGTCAGCAGCAAGGTCTTGCGAGCCTTCGCCGCCAGCACGCCCATGGCCTGGCCCTGGGCACTGCCCCCGTTCTTGTACTCATGCGCTTCATCAGCGATGAGCAGGTCGAACGTACCTTGCGGCAAGTACCTCTTGATGAACTCCGAGGGTTGATAACCGCCCTCGCCAAAGCCGAACTCCATGTTGGCCATCGCACGTTCCATGCGCGTGGCTTGACGGTCGGAAAACACCAGCTCGCCGTTGCCATCCATGAGGTTGATGAACTCGTGGATGTTGTCGCCCAGCATCGAGGCCAGGAAGCCGTCACCGAACTTCTGCATCAGCTTCTGCGCAGTGACTTCCCCGATGGTCGGGATGCGCTTCAGGGCTTTGAGGACGGCCGAGGACTGGTCGCTGCCGGACAGGCTGCGCGGGCGGATCAGCGTCCACAGGGGCGCAGCGCAATGGCTGCACTTCCTGCGGTACTCCTCGGCTTCGAGCGCGACCGGGTTGACCGGCTCGCCGTCGAGGTCGGTGATGACCGTGCCGCAGTCCGGGCAGGCCGCCACGTCGCCGTGGCGGGTGCGCCGCTGGGTGAAGACGGGCTTCCAGTGGAAACCCATCCGCATCCTGACGCGCCCCAGGACGAAGAACTCCTGGCCCGTGGGCTGCACGCCCAACTGCTCACGCAGCTTGAGGAGCTTGACGAGCGTATCCGGCCCATTGAGCACCCATACCTTGGCGCCGGCCACCGTCTCCTGGATCTCCCGCCGCCACTTGTAAACCAAGTGCGGTGGCGACAGGACCAGAGTGCGGCGGTAGCCTTCGGCGTTGAGCACGGCGGCCGCGGCGATGCCAACGGTCGTCTTACCACAGCCCATCTCGCCATTGACGATCGCGGCGCGTTCGCCACGGTCGATCAGCAGCTCGGCGGCGGCGTGGACGACTTCGGCCTGGGCCGGGAACAGCTTGCGTTTGAGGCTGGCGACGATGAGCTGCCGGTGCGCCTGCGGTTGGCCGGTATAGACAGGCGGGTTGGCGCTGTTGAGGGCGTCGAGCAGTTCGTCGCCGAACTCGCCGACGAAATCCTGAAGGCTCAGGGTCAGAGGGGATGATTCCGCGTCGAGCAGTTCGCCCTGTACGGGCGCGGCGTCAGCGGCAGTGGTTTCGAGATCGAAGGACATTGTGATGCTCCAATGAAAAATGGGGCATGCACCACCCCCAGCGGGGCAATGGCATGCCCCGTGGTGGGAAGGAAATCGGCGCGCGGCCGAAGGTGGTTGAAGATGCTGGCCTGAGTGGCCTGCGGGTGAACCGTGCTCAGTCTTCGGACGGCAGCACGATGGCAGTGACGCTGCGCCCCGCATCGGTGATGATGCGAATGGCGAGTCCCGGGTGGATCACATAGTGCGATTCCAGCGACGCGCCCGATTGAAGTGCAACGCCGTTGGCGTGCCATTGGCAGACGTTGACGTCACCCCAGTCGCCACGGGTGTGGCGCCTGAAGTACGGAATCGGGTCCAGGCGACCCGCGCGGACAAGGCGATCAATGCCTCGGCTGAAGATGAGCGCCCCGATGGGGAACGCCAGCCTCTGGCAGTAGGTTTCGATGCGATGCGATGCCATGGGCTCCTCCTTGAAAGGCTATTGAGCCACGACACCCCTGGCGGAGTGAAGTGGCTCCGTCAAGTGGATGGGATGACGAGGCGGCGCCTTCAGATCAGGTCGCGCTCTTCGGGAAGCTGGACCACCGTGGTCTGGTGGTCTTCGCTGGTCTTCACGAGCAACACCAGTTCCGGCGTGATCCGGTACTGGGAGATCATCAGGTTGTCCTGTTGGATTGCGACGTCGTTGGCTTGGCGGGTGGCCTCATCGATCTCGCCCCAGTCCCCGCGCACATGGCGCTGGACATAGGCCAAGGGGTCGATCAGGCCTCGCCGAGCCAGCCAATGCACCTTCTCGCTCAACTTCAACGTACTCGGTGCGAACAAGGGTTGCTTGCGCGGCGCAGGCCGCTTGAACGGATTGGGGAACATGGTGTTTCTCCTTCGATGTGGTACAGCAGGACGGCAGCGCGTCCGGTGGATCAGCGAATGGTCAGCACCTCGCCCCTTGTCGGGGAGCCAGGCGTCATGTCCCACGCGCGGATAACGGGCACAAACTTGTCGGTGAGGATGCGTGTCTCGGCGATGGAGCCGTCTTCGCGTTCGGTGAATTCCCGCTGGAGCGTCTTGTCCTTGTGGGTGTCACCTTTGACGACGAGCACGCGCCCCGTCTGGGAGCGCACGACGCCGGAGATCGCGCCCGCGGCCAGAGCCAGGGCGAGATGCCAGTGGGACAAGGCCCGCGCCGGTGGACGCAGCGACTGCTGCGCGGTCCCCAAGTGCGTGTCCAGCGACGGCCAAAGGCCTTGCAGCCGGCCAACCTCGTCGGCGAACTGTTCGGGCTCCATCGTCACGCGGAAGAAATGCTCCGGCTCGGCCGGACTGGCGGGGACGATGTACGGCAGGAACGGCCATTCGCTCGGCAGTTCCTCGGCTTCGACTTCGCCAAGCCCAACCTGCAGCAGCAGATTGCGCACGGCCTTGACGCCATCGGGTGCCAGCTCCCGCTGACGGACCCGGCGGCCGAAGATCACCACCTGCTTGAACTGCGTTTCCACCGCTCGGTAGATACGCAGATCGGTGTAGTGGCGCGTCAACCAGCCGACCAGCTCCGCGTCGAGCACGTAGCCGGGGACGATGAAGACCAGCACGCCGCTGTATTGCAACAGCGACAGCGAACGCTGATAGAACAGCTTTTCGAGGCGGGCACGGCCCTGGCCCTGATAGCCGATGTTGCCGTTGACGTCCTTGGACAGGTCGCCATACGGTGGATTCAGCCACAGTAGTCCGAAGGACTGCTTGGAGATCATCGTGTCCATCAGGTCCGCGTGCAGGCAGTGATCGACCAGGCCGCGGGCATGGCGCGCCCGCTCGGCGTCGAATTCGACGGCGAACGCCTTGGCCTGTTCGCGCCCGAGGGCATGAGAGGCTTCGGCGATTGCCACGCCTTCACCGGCGCAGGGATCGAGGATGCACATCGGCCCGTCGCTGGGCATCAGTGCGTTGAGGGCTCTTTCGAGCGTGGGTTCGTCGGTCGGGTAGTACCCATTTTTGGCGAAATTGCGGGCGAGCCGCGGGAACATGAGAGCCATGGAAGTCTCCTGGTTGGCGGGGATGAATGACGGAAGCACGCCAAGGCGTGCCTCCGAGGGTGGGTCAAGCCGCCACCGCTTCCGGCGTCCAAATCTTGGCCGGATAGGGATAGGCGGTGAGCGCGTCACTGCGGATCAGGGAGCCCAGCGCCAAGCTCAGCGCCGGCACGTCGATGGCGAGCCGATGGCCTTCCAGCGGCCCGAGGGCGGACGGAAGGCGGGCCAGCATCTCGCGGCTTTGCAGCAGTTCCAGCACGGTCTCGCGCCAGTGGTCGAGCAGCGGCAACGGGCAGGTGTCCCGCACCAGCATCCACAGGCGGTCAAGCCGGTGGGCGCTGTCACGTGGCAGCAGTGCCAATGCGCTGGCGTTGGCCTTGTCGGGCTTGACGCAGCGCCGGTCGAACAGCCACACGTTGGACAGCGAACCGAACAGCGTTCGCCGGTAGGCGCGCGTGATGCGCTTTTCCAGGCGATCGACGTTGCCGATGAATACCGGGACGCTGCCGCCCTGGTCGGTGATGACGTGGAACTGGTCCAGTCCCTGCTCGTCGCGCCCGAGGGTCAGGCGTGCAAGGAACTGCTGGACGGCGGTGTCGCGCGCCCAGATGGACAGGAAGATCAGGTTGCCCTGGTCATCGCCGACGCAAGCGTCGGCCATAACGTCCGGGCATTCGTCGATGTGGAACAGCGTGGTGGATGAAGTGTGTGCGTGCATGGTGGTGTCCTCGATGAAATGAGGGGCAGCACCGCCCGCAGGGGCAGCGAATGCCCCGTTAGGGATGAAGGAATGCGGATAAGGTGTTCGATCCGCTTGGGCGTTCAGAACGTCTGTTCGGTGAACGAGCCGTCGGCCTGATGCTTGACTACACGGTTGCCAACGTTGCCCTCGCAGTCCTGTTGGACTTCGGTGAACATGCTTTCGGGCACGTCGATGTGGAAATGGCGCAGGACCACTCGGTAGTAGTCCAGGTAGTGGTTGAACGGGTCGCTCTCGTGCAGGTTGCTGTACAAGAAGTCGTCGCTCTCGACCTTCGCGGTATCGTCGATCAGCTCGGCCGGCTTTTCGATGAATAGGAAGAAGTAATTTGCCGGCCGGTCCCAGCCCAGTACGACGGTGATGGGAAAGCCCTTGTGAACGGTGTCGAAGTAGTGCCGACTCATGGTGATGTCCTCGGTGAATCGGAAACAGCACCGCCCCTGAGGCAGGTGCTGCCCCAAGGGGTGGAGAAAAGCCGCGCAAGCGGCGATGACGTGTGCCGGACCTCAATAGTCCGAATCGCAACCGGACGGGCAATAACCCAGTTCGATTCCGTGCGAGCAGTAGCCGTTTTCGGCGTTCCAGTCCTGGGTTTCCTGCCTTTCGGCCGGTGTGGCGTAGCCCCATTCCTGTGCGATCTGCAGCGCCTGTGCGCGTTGCTCTTCCGGCAATCGACTGGCTTGCGCGTCGATCTCCGAACTGAAAAGCGTGACCCAGTGGTCCCAGGACAGGCCACAACCACGCTGGGCGTGCTCGGCGGCTGTCTTGCAAACAGCTCGCCACGCGGGTTCACCCAGCGAAGAACGGGGTGTATCGCAATCGATGGTGGACATGATGGAGACCTCCAGAAGAAAGCCGGGGGCCTCCCCGCATAGGGAAAGAGCCCCGGCGGGTGGATGAAGAACACCGCGCATGCGGTGTCTGCGATCACGCAGGTTGCAGTTCGGCCTGGCGGCTCCACTCCTGCGTTTTGAAGTCCAGCGCGTAGCCCAGATCGCCCAGGCGGGCGATCTGCGCGCGCAGGGCGCGGCGGTCGATGGTCGAATCCAATTTCACGGAATCGCCCAGCGGCCAGAGCAAGCCGAACAAAGCAACGTCGCCCTCTTCGGTGCTGCCAGGGGCAGCCGCCGCAGCGGGCGTCGGTGCATCCACACCGAAGGGCGTGGTATCGACCAGCGGGTCCGCCGAGGCCTGCACGGGTGCGGGCTTGGCGGGTCTGGAGGCCTTGGCGGGCTTGGCCGGCGTTTCCGCAGGCTGCGTCCCCAGCTCTTCATCGAGTGGATCGACTTCCTGGGTGGCGAAGCTGCGGGCCTCATCACGACTCAGTTTGTCGATGCCGTTGAGCGTCATGCCGTCGAGGTTTGCGCGCACTTCAAACCGCGCGCCGCCCGCGACCGGATAGGACTTCGCGAAGATGTAGCGAATGACGAAATCCCCGTCGTACTTTCCTTCGGGGTACTGCTCCAACTCCGCGTCTTTAACCGCGAACTCGCCGATGGGGGTAGAAAGGCGCCCAACCGTGAACGGGCCGTTCTTGCCCCGGATGGTCCGCAACGTGAGCTGGCCCGGGACGACGATGGGTAGGGCTGATCTCGTAGGTGCCGATGTGGCTGCCATGATGGTTCTCCTTGGACGAATAGGAAAAAGGCAAGGCCCCGTGAGGGGCCGTGCCGGATCAGAACGAAGCAGCCAATGCCGGCTCCTGCTCCTCGACTGCACATTCGGGCTCGCGCTCGGCGGGCTCGGCAGATTGGTAGGAAACGGCGTCGGCGGCAGTGTCGATGGCGTTGGCGGCTTCGGACGCGGGTGCGTCCTCCGCTGGCGCTGCCTCGGCATGCGCCTGGCTCGTCGGATAGACCTGGGTGCCGTCGATCTTGATCAGACCGATGTGGACCAGCGTCGATTCCAGGCTTGCGGCCGGTTCCCCAGCGTGCTCGCCCTTGGTGCGGATGTACGGATCGATCTTCATGTCGTTCAGACGAAAGGCGATCAGCACCTTGCGATCCCCTTCGATGGCCTGCACGCATCGGCGAACCAGATGCTCGGCTTCAGGGGTGGCGACGATCGTGTCGAAGTACCGATATTCCGGTTCATCGACAGGTCCGGCCAGCGCGGCGATGGAGCACGACAGGAACGGGTCACCATCCTTGGGGGTGACGTCCTTCGGACGGTTGAGGTAGCCGATGCCACGGGTGATCAACTCGTGCTGCTCGATCGAAGCCAGTTCGGCCCGCTCGATCAGCTCGGCCTTGAGCAGTCGCGCCTTGAGGGATGCGGCGGCCTGGCCTTTCTGTTCGCCCTTGTCGCGGATGTAGGCATCGCCCCAGAGGTCGCCGAGGCGAAAGCGCACCAGCGGTCGCTGCTTGGAATCGTCAACGCCGATGTAGCGCTGAACGAGCTTCTTGGCCTCGGCACCCGAGACCTTGACGTCGAAGTAGCGGTAGCTCGGGTCCCTGGCGGGGCCGACCAGCGCGGCGATGGTGCAGGCCAGGAAGGGCTGCGCACGGCGGCCGCCCCTGACGGGCACCTCACGGACACGCTGGAGGTAGCCGATGCCCGAGGTGTGGAGGTCGAAATACGATTTCTCGTTGGAAGTGGTGTTCATGGTGAATCTCCATAGGGAAAAGCGGAGACACACCGAGCCCACGCATGCGGGGAAAGGTGCGTAACCCCGCGGTGGGTTGATAAGGCGAAAGCATCCGCCACCAGGGACTGGTGGCCGCTCGCGGATGGATGCGGTGCGAGCTGGCTCGGTCACGCAGTGGAAACTGCGCCGCAACCTCGAAGACCGATGGTTGCCTGGCATGTCGCTGACAGCGTCAGCAGGCATGGGGTCAGCATGGCCGGGCCTCGCGCGCGCGACAGCAATCAATTGGCATCCGCGCGTTTCCCTTTGTCCACGCAGCCCGGCTCAGCGCAAAAGAAAGCCCCCGGTGTGGGGGGCTGCGAGAGTCGAGTGGCGGTTGCCGCGCTATGCGGGAGGCACCACCTCCAGCGACAGATGTGTGGCGGTGGCCGACAGCATCAGGTCGTCTTCGGTGTGCAGGATGCGCGTGAATACGCCGTCCTTCGGGTCGAAGTACTCCCCGAAGTCGTCGCCGCCCAGTTCGGCGCGCGCCAGTTCCCACCAGTCGTCGAACGGGTCGGTATCCGGGTTGCAGCCGACGGCATAGGCCAGCAGCTTCACACGCCCATCCGGGCGGCGCTCTCCCTGCTCGGCGAGGAAGTACACGCCCTGGTCCTTGACCAGGATGACGCGGCATTGGCTGGCGATGGCCTCGGTCAGCACGGGGCGCAGGTCGGAGCCTTTGAATCGCAGTGACATGGTTGAAATCTCCTATGTGGAATAGAGAAAAGGCCCTCCATCCGCATGGATGGAGGGCCTGTGGGCACATGGCCCATGGGCGAAACTTCGTGGCGGGACCCACGGGTCAGCCGTAGAACCGGCAGGATTCAGTTTCCGGCGTCATGCCGGCACCGCCTGGCGCTGCCGGGTAGCCTTGGCGTCGATCACGCTCACATCGATCAGGCGCCAACGTCCGTCGTCGATGAGTCGCTCCAGCACTTCGCCGAGCATGTCGAAATACACCTCGTCATGCCGATCGACCAATTCGCCGTCGCGATGCAGCTCCACCACGTAGGTGTCGCCGCCTCGGTCGTACAGCACCGTCACCCGGCCCTCGAACTTCGCGGTCGAGACCGTGAAGCTGATCGCCGGAGGCGTCTCGATGATCTTGGACGGCGTCGGATCGACCCAGGTGAAATCCCGGGCACCCGCATCGACCAGCATGTGGGTGATGCGCCGGAAGCCATCGGGCGCCGGCATTTCCTCCAACTGCTGGATGAGCTGACCCAGCTCCATGCACTGCGGCTCGGGAATGGGCAGCTTGGCCGGCGCGGAGCCGAGGATGTGCGTCTTGACGGTGTAGGGAATGCCGTCGGACGTCATCTCGGTGCGCTCTTCCGGCGTGTCCGCCCGCAGCCCATCGAAACGGCGCCGTGCGTAGGGTTGGACATGCACCTTGGCGCCTTCGTCGGGGACGGTGGTCACCAGCTTGGAATCGAGCACAGCGAACTCGCTCGGCTTGAGCTTGACGACGATGGCATCGTCGGTGATGGCGACTACCTTCCCGTCGAAGGGCTGGGGGTCGACGGCGAAGCCCAATGTCGAAGATTGCGGCTGATCGTCGAACACGCGGTACTTGAACGACCGCACGTTGCGGGGCACGTGGCCTGCGACTAGCGAAGGCATCATGGATTTGATGAGGGAACGGTCCATGGGAATCTCCTTGAGGAAGAAACAAGGGATTCCCCGCCCGCAAGGGAGAGGTCCCTTGTGGGTGGTGTGGATGGACGCGGTACGTCCGTGGAAAACATCGACCAGCACGGCTTCCCGTGCTTGCAGCCTTGAAGGTCTTGGCTGCCTGGGCATGTGTCGGCAACGCCGACGAACATGGGGCAAGAATGGCCCGGGAGTAAGCGGCCCGCTTGCAGGAAACGGCACCCCATCGCACCCGCTTTCCAGCGCTGCGGGCGAGAAAAAGCCCCTCGAAAGGGGCTTGGGGGTCAGGCTTCGTACACGAAGTAGTGTTCTCGCTGACGCGGGAAGAACACGTGCTTCCACGTGTCGCCGCTTGTGTTGCCACCGTCGAATACGACCATTTCGTAGTCGTCAATGTCGGTGTCCACCAGATCGGCGCTGTCGATATGGCGCATGTGCAGCGTACCGCTCATGCGCTCGAACACCAGGATCTGGCCGATGGCGTCGTCCTGGCTCATGGCGTTGACGCAGGCTCCAAGCTGATTCTCGAAGTCGGGCGTGGGCAAGATGAGATCGGGGAACATGAGATTGCTCCTATGGAATTGAACCAGCCCGGCTCCTGGTGGGAGGCGGGCTGGCATATGGGGGATAAAGGGGAAGGCTTGCGCGTCGCGTGTCTGCTAGGTCTCGGCCAGTGGCAAGCCCAGTAGCGCGGGTGCGTCGGCATCGAGGATGAGGATGCGCACATCTGCCTGGCCGGCCAGTTCAAGGATGTTCGCCAGGTCGTCAGGCATGCCCTTGTCGCGGTGCTCCTGTCGAAGCTGCTCAGCACTGATGCCCTCGGCATATTCCAGGTTCTTGTCTGTCCAGGGCGTGGAGATCAGCTTGACGCCAATCGCCGGGCTGTACGGAACCCGAAAGGCGATGAACAGAAAAGCCTCCGGCGTGGCGAGGTCTGCCAGGTTGGCGAGGTACTGGCCGGTTTCCTGGCAGATGTGCGCGCTGCTGACTTCCCAGCACCGGCTGTAATAGCCGGTCTCGAAACTCAACCGCTGCACCACGTCTCGCGCGGCTTCGGCCGAATAGGTATCACCGACATGGACCGGGCGGCCGTCGAGGTCGTCGCCATGGATGGCATAGACCACGGCGCCCACCACGCCTTCGCCGTTGATGCCTTCAACAGCATCACATTCAGCAATCAGCTCGTCGCTGATGGCGTCAGTGCCGCTTTTGATCAACGCGAAGTCGCTGGTGACGATGCAAGGCGATGAGATCAGGTCGTTGTCGGAAAGATGCGCTTGGCTCGTGTGGATGGATCGCCAGACATGCGGGCTTCCGTCCCCGTAGCAGATGCACAGCGTTCGGACGACTCTCAGATTCCAGTAGCCGCGTACAAAGGGATTGGGATTCTGGGTCATGGAATTTCTCCAGATTGAATAATGGAGCCAATTCCCGCCACCGGGAATTGAACCCCGGTGGGTTGAAAGTGGAAAAAGCGTCAGGCGGCACTGATCGAGGGCTTTGGGCCAATCGGCGCAGGCTGACGGAAGAAAAATCGAGGGACATGGCCGCGTGGACGCATGTCCCTCATGGGCAGTGAACAAAAAGACGGTGGTATGCCGCAGACCGGCTCACCAACCGCTGTAGTTCACCAACAGATCGGCGATGACCTTGCGGCGTTGCAGATCGAGACCATCGAAGTCCGACAGTCCTTGGAAGTGGCAGCGCTTGAGCATGGCACCGCCCTCGCGCGCGTTGTAGAAGCTGAACATGGCGGACAGGAACATGCGTTCCCCGCTGCTCAGGACGCCGAGTGCGTCGTTGGCACGCAGCATGTCGGGACGCAGATCCCACTTGCTCTTTGCCTGGTTCAGGCCTTCGCGCGTGCCGTCGCCAAACCATTGCGGGCCTGCGATCTCGACGCCGCGCTTCCAGACCTCGAAGAAGGCTTGGGGCGCGGCGGCGAAATGCTGCTCTTCCCGCATGATCTGATCGACGACTTCCTGGGGCAAAAGCTGGTTCATGACGTGGTTCCTCCAGTTGGATCAGGGTGTGGCGAGCTGGGACCAGCCGCCTCTTTCGAGGGCACGTTGAGCCGCGGCATAGCTGCGGAAGTACTGGCAGGATTCCCGCGAAACGGGACCTTCTGTATCGCGCGTGCCGATGTAGTGGCCGGCGGCGCTATGCAGGATTTCGAGCGGCAGGAACTTGCCGCAATGGATCAAGGCCAACTGGCCGAAAGAGGCTTGCTGGGACATGGACGGGCTCCTTGGAAAAAGCGGGGCCTCGTCCCTCACGGGATGGCAGCTCCCGCACGCGGTTGAGAAAAAAGCATCGGCGTCACGGGTGACGCGCGTCCGCAGACTCGATGCGATGGCGGACTGGCGGGTAGCGCGGAAAGAATCCGCGGCAGCCTGGAAACTCTGGCTGCTGGCATGGTGCTGACGAATCAGCGACACATGCGGGCAGCTTCATGCGCGAGGCGAGCCGCGTCAGCCGGAAATCGGCATTTGCAACAGCCCCGATTGGCGAACGCGGAAAAAAGAAAGCCCCGCAATAAGTGCGGGGCTGTCAGGAGGATGAGGCGAAACTGGGTCAGCGAGGCCTGTCGCCCAGTACATGCTGCTTCCACAGGGCGAATGCCTCGTCCGGTCCCAGCTCTGCGAGGATGACGATGGGCTGGCCCCGACGGGCACGCAGCGATGCGAAATACGCTGGCCGGTCGGCGATGGCGTTGAGCTTGATGCCCTTTAGGAACAGCAACTGGCGGGGGCGAACTTTGGTGGTAACGCAGGCATGATTGCGCTTGTTTGGGGCAAAAGGGCCAGCGAAGCGGGCGGACACGGCCAGAAAACCGCGACGAACTACTTGTACTTGCCAGGCGAGGCGAACGGGTGACATCAGCATATCGCTATGCGGTAAAGAAGACCGTCCTAAAGCTTGCAGGATCCCGGCATAGCTTCATCATCACCTCTCCGTGACGGCTCATTGGAACGAAAAAGGCCAGCATCGCCGTGATGGACTTTCATAATTGCCAGGTCAACTGGCTTGCGTGCTGTTTATTCACAGCAAGGCATTGCGACGTCGTTGCAGCAATCGCCGCCATCGCAACAGGGCGTTGCAGCAAAAGCGGCGGTGGGCGCTAGCATGAGGGCCAAGCCGCGGCCGCTCATGCTGGGGGCCGTTCTCTTCAGATTGGTGTCCTGCACCGTGTGCATTGCGAATTTCCGGATCGTCCCAATGTCACTGGGACTCCTTTGTGGCGGCCGGGTTCTCCACGCTCATGAACGACTGGGCCACCAGCGCGATCGCCCCGCCCACGATGGCCATGTCAGCGATGTTGAAGGCGGGCCAGTGCCAGCCGTGCAGGTGAAAGTCGATGTAGTCGATAACGTGCCCGCGCGTGGCGCGGTCGAACGCGTTGCCCAATGCGCCGCCCAGAATGAGGCTGTACGAAAGGCCTTCCGTTTTGCGCAGCGGCCGGGAGAGCAGCCATGCGAGCCATGCCGATATTGCGAACGCGATCGCCAGAAAAAACCACCGCTGCCAGCCGCCCGCGCCAGCAAGGAAGCTGAACGCCGCGCCGGGATTGAGAGCGTGAACTAGGTTGAAGAATGACGCCACCTCGTGCGACCAACCCAAGGGAGTTGTCGCGTCAATGTAGCTCTTAGCTGCCTGATCGCCGGCGAATATAACGATCGCGAGTGAGTACCACTGCGTCTTGCGAAGAGATGGTTCATCCATTGTTCATGCCGCCTTGAACTTCAGGAGGCGCAGCCCATTGACGACAACCAAAAGACTTGCCCCCATGTCAGCGAACACAGCCATCCACATGGTGGCATGCCCTGTGAACGTCAACGCAAGGAACACCGCCTTGATGCCAAGGGCCAGAACGATGTTCTGCGTGAGGATCGCCGCAGTGCTACGCGACAGCCGGATGAAGGCGGGGATCTTGCGCAGGTCGTCGTCCATCAGGGCGACGTCGGCTGTTTCGATCGCGGTGTCGGTGCCGGCCGCGCCCATGGCGAAGCCGATGTCGGCACGGGCGAGCGCGGGCGAATCGTTGATGCCGTCGCCCACCATGCCCACCTGGCCCTCGCCGCCGACCAGGCTTTCGATGGTCTTGAGCTTGTCTTCGGGCAGTTGGTCACCACGGGCTTCAGAGATTCCGACCTGGGCAGCGATGGCCGCGGCCGTGTGCTGGTTGTCCCCCGTCAGCATCAGCGTGCGCACACCCAGCGCCTGCAGGTCGGCCACCGCCTCACGGCTGGTTTCCTTCACGGTGTCGGCCACTGCAAAAATGCCGAGCACGGTCGCATCGTCCATCAGCAGGATCGCTGTCTTGCCTTGGCGCTCCAGGGTCTCCAGCCGAGCCTGGAGCGTCGCTTCGCTCAGGCCCAGCTCCTGGGCGAGCCTGTGGTTGCCCATGTGCAACATGCGCCCGGCGACGCGGCCGCGCACGCCGCGGCCAGGCAGCGCCGCGAAGTCGTCGACCTCGTGCAGCGCGATGCCGTCACGGTTCGCCTTGCGGGCGATGGCCTGAGACACAGGATGGTCCGAGCGTGCCGCGAGGCTTGCGGCCCAGGCGGCAACTTCCTGCGCCTCGCCGATCAGCGGCACGAAGTCGGTCTGCTCGGGCTTGCCATGTGTGAGTGTGCCGGTCTTGTCCAGGGCCAACGCCTTGAGCTTGCGCCCGCCCTCCAGGTAGACGCCACCCTTGATCAGGATGCCGCGTCGGGCGGCAGCGGCCAAGCCGCTGACGATGGTGACCGGCGTGGAGATGACCAGAGCGCAGGGGCAGGCGATCACCAGCAGTACCAGGGCCTTGTAGACCCAGTCAAACCATGCGCCGCCGAAGGCGAGCGGCGGCACGACGGCAACCAGCACGGACACCGCGAACACCGCCGGCGTGTAGACGCGGGCGAACTGGTCGACGAAGCGCTGCGTGGGCGCACGGCTGCCCTGCGCGGACTCCACGGCATGGATGATGCGCGCGAGCGTCGAGTCGCTGGCGCCTGCGGTCACCTTGTATTCGAAAGAGCCGGTCTCATTGATGGTTCCGGCGAAGACCTGGTCACCTTCGGCCTTCTCGACGGGCAGGCTCTCGCCGGTGATGGGCGCCTGGTTGATGGCCGATCGACCCGAGGTGGTCAGGCCGTCCAGTGCGATGCGCTCGCCAGGACGCACGCGGACCACCGCGCCCTTTGCGACCTCCTTGGCCGGCAGCTCTGTCCATGAGCCATCGGCCTGCCGCACGGTCGCGGTCTCGGGCGCCAAGTCCATCAGCCCCCGAATGGCGTTGCGGGCGCGGTCCAGCGACTTCGCCTCGATCACTTCCGCCAACGCGAACAGGAACATGACCATGGCGGCCTCCGGCCAGTGGCCGATCGCCATGCCGCCGGTGACCGCGATGGCCATCAGGGCGTTCATGTTCAGGTTGAGGTTCTTCAGCGCGATCCAGCCCTTCTTGTAGGTGCTGAGGCCGCCGGTGAAGATCGAAACCAGTGCCAGCACGATCACGGCCCAATGATTGCCGTCGTTGACCCAGTACACGCCTTCGGCGGCCACCGCCGCAACGCCCGAAACCGCCATCGGCCACCAATTGGTCTTGTGCGCGGCCACCGGGGCATCGCGCGGCTCATCAGTCCTCTGGACCTCGGCTTCCATGCCCAGCGATTCGATGGCTTCGACTGCCGGCTTGATCGCGTCGGGTGTGTGCCGAACCGTGAGCGTGCGCTGCATCAGGTTGAAATCCATTCCCTGCACGCCCGGCATGCCTTGCAGCTTGCCGCGGATCAGACTTTCCTCGGTCGGACAGTCCATCTTCGCGATGCGAAGTACCGTGGTGGCTGTCTGCATGTCCTGCCGCGCAGCCTGCATTCCAATGGAAGCAAGCGCCTTCTCGATCGGCGCTGAGGTCGCCAGCGTGTGCTGGACTCCCAGCACACGCTGCATCAGATTGAAGTCGAGCGCGGTCACACCCGGCAGCTTGCCCAGCCGGTCGCGGATCAGCGCTTCTTCCGTCGGGCAATCCATGTTCTCGATCCGGTACGTCACCCGCTCGCCGATCGGCGGCGCGGAAACGGCAGCGGTTGGTTGCTGCTGCAGGGCCGAGGATGGGATCACAGCCGCGGCTTCGATCGGCCCCGTGTGGCCGAAGGTCTGCTCCTTGGCGCGCATGCCGATCGAGGCCAGGACCTGCTCCATCTGCGCGCGTGCCTGAGCGAGGTGTTTCACCGACAGGGTGCGCTCAGCGAGGTCGAAGTCGAGGTCCTGAATTCCCTCGACTGCCCCGAGGTGCGAGCGGATGAGTTTCTCCTCGCTCGGGCAGTCCATGTTCTCGATGCGGTAGGTGGTCGACACGGCGGCGTCTCGGACAGCCTGAGCCTTCATGCCCACCGAATTCAGCGCTTGCTCCAAGGCATCGGCCGAGACTTCGCGGTGCGAAATGGTCAACAAACGCTGCGGAAGATCGAACAGGAGCCGCTCGACACCGGGCATGCCCTCCAGCGTTCGCCGCACCAGTGCTTCCTCATTGCGGCAATCCATGTTGCTCACGTGGAAAACGGTGGTTTCAGTGCTGGCCTGCTCACTGGCGCACGCCGTCTGTTGGCCATTGCCGCCGGAGCAGGCGCATGGGCTGGAAGGTTCTTTGTTCATAGATCGCTCTTCATTGACAAGGTTTTCCCCGGATGCCATCATTAGAAAACCTCTAGTAGATATAGAGTCAAGTTTTTTATAGGAAGCAACCATGATGCGGATCGGTGAACTGGGCAAGAAGGCAGATTGCTTGGTGCAGACCGTGCGCTTTTACGAGTCAGAAGGCTTGCTGCCCGAGCCTGCACGTAGCGAGGGCAACTTCAGGCTCTATGACGAAGTCCATTTGCAGCGCTTGCTGTTCATCCGCCGCTGCCGGGCGAAGGACATGACGCTGGATGAGATCCGTCAACTGCTGAACTTACGGGATCGGCCAGAGTTGGGCTGCGGCGAGGTGAACGCGCTGGTCGACGCTCATATCGCGCAAGTGCGGACCAAGATGAAGGAATTGCGCGCCTTGGAGCGCGAGTTAATGGATCTGCGACGCTCCTGCGATAGCGCCCGAACCTCGCGCGAGTGCGGCATTCTCAACAGCTTGGCCGAGCCCGCCTGAAGCTCGAGCGTGTCATCGGTGCTGGAAGTGATCGGGTCCAGTTCTGAGAGCCACGTGCCGCGCTCCATCATGCGAAAGCGCGCGGTTCTGACGTTTTGAGACGGCGTGCGACCGAGGGCGTGGCCCACAGGAGCCAGCGCGAGCCGGACGACCTGCGCGCCGCAATCTCCGCCACCTTACGGGTTCTCCAGGCCAGACCGAGCATCGCGGCGTGGCTGCGCAGGTGCAGGTGCAGGCCAAGGTAGCAGTGCGCCACGACGCGGCCCGACTCATGGGCACGCCACGCAACTCGCGATCGCTTCGCAAGAAGCCGCAAGGCCCGACTCGCGCAAGAATGCGACGTGGGCAAGATCGTATAGCCAGCAGCGCAAGCGTTTGCCGCTGCTGGCCGGCTCCGGAAGGGATAGACAAGCTGCGGGCCGTAGTCCATTGGAAAGTCCATCTTTCTTGAGTGTCACTCTTTGGCGCCCAGCGTGTGCTTTTGCGACCGGAAAGCGCTGAACAAGTGGCCCCCGGGCATCCAGAAATCGCCGTAGTTGACTTGGGCGTCTTCGTGCTCACGCTTGTGATGCCAGCGATGGGCTTCAGCCACCCCGATCAACAATCCCAACGGCCCGACCCGGTATCCCAGATTGGAGTGCTGGAAGGCCAGATGCACGACCAAGAAGCCGAGCCATGCGCCGACGGCCAACCACAGCTTGGAACGCCGCTACTGGCTCAACGGGGAGTGGAAAGGCCGCCCGCCCTCTAGCAAGGCGGCACAAGCGAGCGCGACGATCACTGTGAGTAGCTCCGTCGGAAAAGACGGCCGGCCGGTCGCGAGCTCGCCGAAGAGCACAACCGCAGTGGCGCCACGGATCAGTGGATAGCAGCCATACCGGATGACAGTCGCAATGAAGGGGGCGCATTGGTGCTCATCTGTTCTGTCCTAAAGCTCTGACTGGATTGGAAAACCTTCTAGCTACGGTAGAGTCAAGGGCGTCCGGGAAGACCCTGTGGCAAGTTCGTTGCATCTGCGCCTTGACTCTCCAGCCGCTACAGGCTTCAGCATCCATCGATTTGGAAGGAACAATGCATGGCTGAAAACCACAGAAATCACGAAAACGACGAGTTGGGCCGCCTAGATGCGAGCGATGCGAAGGACCGAAAGATTCTTCTGACTGTGTTGCTGATCAACCTGACGCAGTCCGCCGCCGGCATTGCCCTTGGCATCTGGGCTGGCTCTACGGCGCTGATGGGCGCCGGGTTGGACAACCTCGCCGATGCGTCGGTCTATGCGGTTAGCCTGTATGCCGTCGGTCGTGCGGCAACGGTCAAGGTGGGCGCGGCCCGCTTGTCGGGTTTCTTGCTAATCGGCCTGGCCGCGCTGCTGCTGTTGGAAGTCCTACGCCGCTTCGCTGGAGGGGAAGAGCCTGTCGGCCCAGCCATGATGGCCATGGCCGCGCTGAACGCGGCTTTGAACCTAGTGTGCCTCAGACTACTGCGCCGCCATCGCGGGGAAGATGTGAACTTCAAGGCGTCAGCGATCTTTACCAGCAACGACTCCATCGTCAATGGTGCGATTGTGCTGTCCGGGGTGCTGGTGATGGGGTTCGGGTCGAACATCCCGGATCTGGTGCTGGGCGTCATCGTGGCCGCAATCGCAGCGAATGGGGGGCGGGAAATCCTGCGCGAAGCATCGGAAACAGCTCGCCGTAAGGCGGGCACATAAGGCATGTTTTCGCCCAGTTCATCCCGAGGTTTACCTCTGCAAAAGAGGTAGTCCAGCCTTTGGGCTACGGCCTCGGCTGCAGCCGAGCGTACCATTGGCGATGGCCGCGCGATAGGCGGGCATGCCGTTCTCGACCTCCGTCTGCCGTACAGCAGCGGTGCGCAAGGTTGAGGGTGCATGTCGTCTCTCCTGTTCGTGTGGCCCAGGCCAATGGCCGGGCCGGGACGTTGATGGGCAGGAGAATGGCGCCGAAGGCCCAACGGCCTTCGGCTCGGGAGAAAAGAGGAACCACCCGTGGGCTGATTGGCAGGCCCGGTCGTCGCTAGAACCGTCTGCTCATCAAGCAATCACACCCGGCCCATGTCGTGGCTGGGGCCGGCATCGTCTGGCGCACATCCGCGCACAAAGGGAGCCCGTTTTTGCACCGGCGGGCACCGGCACCGATTACCGCTGACCACGAAGGGTCTCCCGGTGGCTCGTGCAGCCTGGCAAGCCACCGGGAGACCCTTCGCAGAGGGCGGAAGAAACGCAGATCAACAGAACGCGCGTGGTGCGGCTCGCAGAGAAGCTACCTTCAGGTCCCGCGGCCGGGGACGGCTGGGCGGGACGCGCACACGGATCAAGAAGGCGTTGCGCGCTGGGCGTCCCGCAGGGCATGCGGCGGAGTGCGGGACAGGGGCCACGCCGCCGAAGGCGGGCACGGCTCACGGGGAACGGGGGCGGTCAGGAGCCTTTGCGGCCGCTACGGCGCGGGCGCGAGGCGCCGCGCTTGGAGCTGCCGGATTCGACTGGCAGCGTGCCTTTGCAGTCCGGGTAGCGGCTGCACGACCAGAACGGGCCGCTCTTGCCGCTGCGCTGGCGCGTGGGTGCGCCGCACTGCGGGCATGCCGGCCCTTGGGGAACCTTGATGGACAGGGAGGCGCTGCCGTACTGCGCAATCAACTGCGAAATCCACGCGGCCTGCTTGCCGATGAACACGTCCAGCGTGAGCTGACCGGCTTCGATCATGTCGAGTGCTTGTTCCCAGACGGCAGTGGTGCCGGCGTCGGCAATCGCCGTAGGCACGGCATCGATCAAAGTGAAAGCCGCATCCGAGGCGCGGATGGCACGCCCCTTCTTGACGAGGTAGCCGCGGGCGATCAGGCCGCCGATGATGTTGGCCCGCGTCGCTTCGGTGCCGATGCCGACCGTATCCTTGAGCTTCTGCTTCAGGCGGGGATCGGACACCAGCTTGGCGACGCCTTTCATGGACTTGACCAACTCGCCTTGCGTGTACGGTTTGGGCGGCAGCGTCTTGAGCGCTTTCAGATCGACGTCGGCCACCTGACATGCCAGGCCACCGCGCAGCGCAGGTAGCACCTGGGCGCGGGCCGCAGTATCGCCATCGCCATCGCCGTCTTCGGACTGCGGCTCGGCCAGCACCTGGCGCCAGCCCGGGGTGACAACCTGCTTGCCCGTGGCCGCCAGGTTCTGTCCCCCGCACGAGAGCTTGGCCACGGTGCGGTCGAACTCGTGGTGCAGGAGGAACTGCGCCAGATAATGCGCCCGGATGAGCCTGTACACGGCCAGTTCCTTCTCGCTCATGGCGGAGAGGTTCACCGGTTCGAGTGTCGGGATGATGCCGTGGTGGGCCGTGACCTTGCCATCGTTCCAGGCGCGCGAGCGCTGCGAACGGTCGAGCTGGCCCATGATTGAGCGCAGCGAGGGATCGGTCTTGAGCAGGCTGTCGAGAACGGTGGGCACTTCGGCAAACATGCTCTCGGGCAGGTAGCCAGAATCGGAGCGGGGGTATGTCGTGGCCTTGTGCGTCTCGTACAGGGCTTGGGCGATCTCCAAGGTTTCCTGCACGTCCAGCCCAAGCTGCTTGGAACACACTTCCTGCAAGGTGCCCAGGTCGAACGGCAGCGGCGGGCCTTCGCGGACACGCTCAGTCTCCACCGACACTACGTGGGCACTTCCCGCAGCGCGGATCTGCTGCATGGCCTGCTGTGCGACCGGCTGCTGCAGGCAGCGGCCGGCGTCGTCGGTGCAGGCATCGGGTGGAACCCATTGCGCGGCGAAAGTCGAACCGCCTGCGAACAGGGACACGGCGATTGCCCAGTACGGTACGGACACGAAGCGCGCGATCTCGCGGTCGCGGTCTACAACGAGCTTGAGCGTCGGGGTCTGTACGCGGCCGACCGACAGCACGCCGTCGTAACCCGCCTGTCGCCCTAGCACCGTGAACAGCCGACTCAGGTTCATGCCCACGAGCCAATCCGCACGGGAGCGCGCCAGCGCCGAGTGGTACATCGGAAGCGTCTCGGCCGATGACCGCAGCTTGCCGAGGGCGGCGCGGATCGACGCATCGTTAAGCGCTGACAACCACAGCCGCTCGATAGGCCCGCGATAGCCGCACAGGTCGATGATTTCGCGAGCGATCAACTCGCCCTCGCGGTCGGCATCGGTGGCGATGACAAGCTGGGTCGCCTTCGCCAGGAGCGCTTTGACGACCTTGAATTGCGTGGCGGTCTTCGGTTTGATCTCGACCCGCCAATGCTGGGGAATGATGGGCAACTGCTCGATGGACCAGCGCTTGAGCTGCTCGTCGTAGGCTTCCGGTGCTGCCGCCTCTACGAGATGGCCGATGCACCAGGTGACCGTGACGCCGGAACCGTTGAGGCAGCCATCACCGCGTAGCGTGGCGCCGAGAATCCGGCCGATGTCTTTGCCCTGGGAGGGCTTCTCGCAAAGAAACAGCCGCATGTCCGTCCATCCCGATTCCTGTTGTTCATGGAGTTGCTGGGATCGAGGATGCCGAGCACCACTGAGGGCAGCAGCAAACAAGCCGCATGCGGTGGCGACCGCTTTTACGCCGATGAAATGGCGGGCGCGGAGGAAGGCGCGTGGCCGGAAGTGTGCGGGCCGAGAGGCGCGATTTCCGGGAGCGCGTGGAACTCGGTGGACGTTGGTGGAGCTATCCCCTGGGGATAGCTCGCAGCGCATGGAGGGCGGCGAAGCACTGCGGCAGCCGCCCTCCATGTCGGGTCACTTCCGGCGCTTCGTCTCTTTCGGCGCGGTCGATTCCTGGTTGGCCTGCGGCTTCGGTTCTGCCTCCTGTGGCTTCGGGCTGAGGACTACAGACTCGATGCGGTACGGCAGGATGCCGACACTGCGCGCGTTGACCTGCCAGGTCTCGCGGGGCTGATCTTCGTTGTCCGTCCAGGGGTCGCGCTCCATGCGGCCGACGACCAGCACGCGCATGCCCTTCTGGTAGAGCTGCTGCCAGCGGTCGGCGTCGTGGTGCCAGAGTTCCACCGGCGCCCAGAAGCCGCCGCGGTCCTCGAACTCGCCGCCTTTGGTGGGGACGGGGTTGTCAAAGTACACGTTCAGCCGGAGCAACCGGCGAGGATCGTCGTTGCCGTTGGGGAATTCGCGGTACTCGGGAGGCGAGCCGATGTTGCCCTCGCCGATGAATTGTGTGCTCATGGTGCAATCTCCGTGGTGGTTGAAATACCCGTGCCTCGTTGGGCACGGGTGCGTGCTCGGATGCCTGATGCAATCACCGATCGCGCACTGCGGCAGGAACGGACGCGAGCCGACGCAGGTAGGCGTCGTCCGCCTTGGCGGCCTTGCTGGCGCATTCCTGCGCCTGCCTGCCCAGGGTGTGCAGCAGGCTGATCTGCATGTTCAGCGTGATGCGCTGCAGTTCGATCGCGTGCAGGTCCTGCAGCAGGTTGACCGGCGTGCTGGTCGTGGCGATTAGCTCCTGCCACAGGGCCACGCCCATGGCCGATCGGTCGTGCTTGCGCCAGCGTAGAAAGGTCGTGCCTGCGCCAGTGGTCTGCTGGGCCAGCTCGACGGGAAGCAGGTGGAAGGGATGCCCGCACGCCTGTGGCAGCACCTGTCGCTGCGCCAGAGCAATCAACTCGTCGCGCATGGCGAAGCACTGGCTGGCCCAGGCCTCGAAGTCCCCTTTACCTTTAAAAGGCTTTAAAAGGCCTTTTAGAGAGGCCGCGTGTTCCAGCCTCATGAAGGCTGGCTGTTCCAGACGACGGAAATAGCGCGGTTCGCGGTTCGGGTCGCTCATGCCGGTTCGTCCTCGCCGGCGGCTGTGGACTTGGCCTCGGCCGGATCGGCGGCAGTGCCTTCGTCGCTGGGAGGGGCGGCTGCGGCAGAACTCTCACCGCGCTGTTGCAGACCACGGCGCACGACGGGCGGCGCAAACTTCGAGCGGCGCGTGCCTTCGAGCACCTCCTGCGGCAGTTCACCGAACTTCTCCAGCGCCGCCCGCGCTGCGGCGTTCTTCGCCGCGAAGTCGTCGCGGGTGCAGCCCGAGTAGCGGTATTGCTGGGCCAGGCTGAACAGGCTGCGCAGCGCGTGGGCACCTTCGTTGAGCCAGCGCTCCAACGTCGAGCGATCGATCAGCGCGGTGTGATGGGCGAGGATGAGCTTGCGGGCGATGTCGTCGTAATCGGCCAGGAGATAGACGGCGGCAAAGCCCAACTGCGCATTGACGAACAGCGGAAGCTTGACGGGCTGCACGTTGAGGTTCTCGCCCAGGGTCAACGCGGCGGGCACGCCGGCCAGGGCCTGGTCCACCTGGTCGCGCAGCGTCTGCAGCGTGGTCCTGGTCTGGTCGAGCTTGTCTTCGATGCGAAGCATCCACCAGTCGCTGTATGGGTCGTCCTGCTCCGAGCCGCGCTTCATCTTGTTCATGACGGCGATGTAGCCGTTCAGGCCGACGATGCCCGGTCGCCCCTCGGCGGCGGCGCGGCCATGCCAGATGCGCGAGGCGTGGTGGGTGTGCAGCGTCAGCGACATCGCGCTGCGCAGGGAGCCGAGGTTGAGTTGCAATGGTTCGTTGCTGGTTGCCATGGTGATCGCTCGCTGGTGGACAGGGAGCCGCCAGCATCCGCATGCAGCGGAAGGCAGTCAGTCAACAAACCGAAATGAGCCGACCCCCGGTTCTGTGCGCGCTGGCGGCGCAGCGCGCAACGGTCCCCTGGGGACCGCTCCGCAGATGGGCACTCACATCGGCGTTCCCGTCCTCGGTTGTTGACGGTATGCGTGCTGCACCGCACGTCGCGCTGCCGTTCGACACGATCCTTCGCCGCGCAGCCGTCCCCAGGGGACCGTTCCGTTGAGCGCCATGGAGGTCTGCTTCATGGTCTTGCATGCGCTCTACTCAGGTTTTGCGCAGCATGTCGCGCCGTCGCCCGGCGCTTCACCGCACAGCCGTCCCCAGGGGACCGTTTCTGCCGACCGCCATGGAGATCTACTTCACGGCTTTGACAAGCCCTGTGCTCAGGATTTGCGCAGCAGATCGCGCAGGCGCTCGATGTGCTGCCGGGCCACCTCGGGCGGCACGACGTTGCGCGGCGGCTCGGTTGGTGGCGCTCGCGCCGCCGATGGTGTTGGCGGTGCCGGGCCGGTCTGCTTGGCCCAGGCATTGAACTCGCCGCGCATGGCGCGCTGGATGATGCCGAACAGATAACCGGCGGGGTTGCGGATGCCATGCTTGCCGCACCGTGCGGCCCATTCGTCCAGCACGGCCTGCCGCAGGGCAGCGTCCACCTGCTGCAACGCCATCTTGGCTCCGGCCTGCTGTTCCGCCTTCAGTTCCGCGAAGCGCTTGGGCCATTGCAGGTCGCCCAGCGCACGCGCCTGCGCGGTAGTACGTACTTCATCAATACGACTACTACGTACTGTACGGTCCTGCTTCGAATTCCGAAGAGCGCCGTCTGGCGCGGGTTTCGGCCCTGCTTCGGATTCCGAAGATGGGCGATCGCCATTCCGAAGAAGGCTCGCGGGCCCTTCTTCGGAATCGTGGACCGCATCCTCCTGTGGATAACTTTCGGAGGCGGTGATGCCCTGGTCGGCCAGGCGCTCGGCGAGCACTTGCAGCCGCGACGGCAAGGTGCGTCCGGACAGCATCGGGTCGTCCGCGATCTCCTGGAGGGTGTTGAGTCCCACCACCTGGACGGCCTTGGCCGAATGCCCCAGCGACTGGCTGACCAGGGCCAGGTAGTCGGCGTCGAGTTGCATCGCCTCGAACGGCGTCAGCGGTTCGTCGTGCAGGACGTAGAGGTTGCCGAGGATGCGACCGGTCTTGGGGTCGCGCCGTCGTCGCACGAGGCTCAGCCAGCGCGTCAGGCGCAGCAGCGTCAGCGCCCGCGCCACGGTCTCATGGGAGGCCTGGCCTGCGCAGGGCATCGACGCCAGCCAGGGGCGCAACTGCTCATAGGTGGGAAATGCCGTGACGCCATCGTCGTTGAGCATCAATCGGAACACCTGCCAGGCGTTGCGCTCCAGCGGTGTCAGGCGGCGGTCGAGGAACAGCCGCCGCGGCACGCTCTCGTGCCGATTGCCACTGAACAGGAAGGCGTCGCCGGACGTAGGAGGCGTGGGCGTTGGAGCAGGCAGGGACGCGGGAGCGCCAGAGCTGGACTTGGGCGCGAGGTCCTTCAGCGCAGCGTCGAACAGGTCGGCGAGTGCGATGGGGCCAGGGCGCTGGGCTCGTGGGGCGGTGTCGTCCACGGCCATGGCCTAGCCCAATCCCTGATCGACCCAGTTCCTGATCGCGGCCCAGACCACCGAGAGCGGCAGCGACATGCCCTCGGCCAGGTCCATGGCCGCATCGAGAATCGAGGTCTCGTCCTCCAGATCGACGTTCCTGCTGCTGGTCACGGCTTTCCATTGCCGCCACAGTTCGGTGTCCTGGGTCTCGTCCAGGACGGGGTGGCGCCCCTTGCGCTTGGGCAGGCCGAGGATCTCCCGCCGCAGGGCGACTTCCTGATGGGTCAGGCCATAGAAGCGGCTGACCATCTCCGTGCTGGCCCCCAGCCGCAGCATGCGATCGACCGTGGCGATTTCCTTCTCCACGTCCTGTGCCTGGTTGAGCAGGCGCTGCAGCACTTCGCGGTTGACCGTGACCGAGCACCACGAGACGCTGGCGTTGGCCAGCACGCTGATCAGCGCGGGGTGCTTGAGCGCATCCAGCTCGGCCTCGCCGAAGCCCATGGCCTTGCAGCGGCGCAGTTGGCCGTTGCGAAGGTCATACAGCGCCTGGGCAATCACGGCCTGGTTGAGCGGATGCGATGTGGACATGCGGCCTCCCTCGCTCACGTCCCGGGCGCCGTGGTGCCGGCTTCCAGGTCCAGCAGACGCCGGGCGAGGCGCAGCAGCCGAAAGAGCTTGACCAACGCCGTGTCGCTCAAGCGCCTTGCGCCGCTGCCATGGCCTTGGCTCTGGCCGTGCAACAGGGTCGGCAGGTCGGCGGCGAGCTGCGCGCCGTCCAGGCCCGCTTCGGCGACGGGCTGACCCGTCAGGGAAGCGAGCAGCGTCAGCACCGCGCGGCCGAGCGGCGACGGGGCTTGGCCGCGGGCGCGGCACGCAAACCCGATGCCATCGGCGCGATCCTCGATGCACTCGTCCAGGCCTGCCTCCCCGGCGATCTCGCGCGCGAACTGCGCGATGTGGATGCGCAGCCGATCGGGCGTGTCCAGGCCGGCGTCGATGTACCAGACGTCGGAGATCGGATAGAGTCCGCCGGCTTGCACCGGGATGGACTGCAGCACGCTCGCCGAGAAGTCGGGCGGCAGCGCATCGCCCAACTGGTCGGCGACCATGCGCTGGATCGACTGCAGCCGTTCGGTCGTCGGTGCCGGCGAGACGATGTGCTCGCGAAGCAGATCGCTCGGTGCAGCCGCCGGGCTTCCCGTGGCCGCTTCGCCAGCCGCCGTGTCGTCGTGGCGCAAGGTGGGCTCGGACACCGCTGGGCTGGCGGGTGGAGGACCGGCCGCCGCTGCAGGCGTGGCGATGGACGATGCTGCGCCCGGGGGAGTCGGCGTGCTGGCGGTGGGCGAAGGCAACGCCGGCGGCGCCGCAGGTGGCGTCGGGTCGCTGACCAGCGCCCGGTGGCGGCTTTCCGATTCGGTCAGGTCCAGCGCCAACACGTCGTAGCCGACGCCCAGCAGCTCGGACATCTGGCCGATCAGCTCGTCCTGCACGCGCTGCGGCGCGAACTCGTCGCCCTGCGTGTCGAACTGCGCCAGCACCTCCTGAAAGAAGCTGTCAAATTCCAGCGGCAGCGTGCGGTCCTTGGCATAGTGCTCCCAGGTGCGTTTGCAGGCCGTGCGCATGACCGACAGCCGCTCGACCTGGTGGCGCCCCAGGCCGCCATAGAGCACAGTGGGAATGGCGGGCAGCAGGTAGCGCACCGCGTCGGCCATGCGGGTGATGTGTGACCGCTGGACGGGGAAGCCATCGGCCGCCAGGCGACGGGCCAGTTCCGACTGGCTCAGGGCGGCGCTGCTCTCCTGCTCGTAGAACTCTCGTGCCTTCTCGACGCCGAGCGCGCGCTCGATGAATGTGAGGCCGCCGCGCAGTTCGTTCTCCGCAAGATGCCCGGTTAGCGCGACGATTTCACCGCGCTGGGGCCATGGCCGGAACAGGCACGATATGCGGAAGAAGCGTTCTTCCTTGGTCTCCGACCAGAGTTCGCGCAGGATCGCCAGTCGCGTGTTGCCGCCGTTGCGGATGATGTAGTGGTCCTCGCCGGGCCGGCGCGTGATGGCCGGCGCCGCGTCCAGGCCGCGCTCGCGGATGGACGCCTTGATTTCCTCGTAAGCCGGGTTGCGCTTCATGCGCGGGTCATGGTCGTAGGGCCGCAACTGGTCCAGCGTCACGACCATGGGCGTGTCCGCGATCGGGTCGCTCAAGGCCGTAGCCGCTGGGCCGCTGCGCTCGAAGCCGGCCGCGAGCAGCTTGCCGGCCATGTCCTGCGAGGTCATGTCAGCCATGGCCGCACCCCTCGCAGTCCCCACGACCGCCGGCCGGCGCCATGCGGGCCTCTCGCTCGGCGCGGCGGATCTGCGCACGGGCGTTCAATTCGGCCCGGTGGTCACTCGCTGTCGAACTCGTGTAGATCGCCGCGCAGCCGGCCTTGGTGAACTTGAGGTGCCCGCCCGGCGTGCGCTTGACGTGCCAACCCTCACCGACCGCGAACTCGATCAGGGCGCGCAGCCGCTTGTGGCCGCGGGCCAGCTCATGTGCGTTCGCCATGGGGCCTCCCAGGATCAAGAGGTCGCTGCGGGCGGCCGGATACTTGAGCCAGTCGGTCCTGCCATTGCGGGAACAACTCGCTGGCGAGCGCGCGCATCGTGTCGAGCGCGGCAGGGGCGACTCTGCCGGGCGGCTGGCGGTGCTCGACCCGATGCACTGGCAGGCCGCGCGTTGCGGCGCGTGGATACGCTTCTATGGCCGGCACGTCGGTGGCGAGCACGCGGATGCCGGCGCTGTCCTGGAACAGGTCGCGCAGGGCCTGCTGGATCAGCCGTGCGTTGGCGGACACCGGGTGGACGCGGTTGATGAGCAAGTGCAGCGGCGGCGGTTCGATACCCAGGTGCCGGTACGGCGCAATGTCTTCGAGCAACTGCATGGTGCCGCGCCGCAGCTCGCGTGCCGCGAGGATTTCCGGCGTGACGGGCGACAGCGCGAGATCGGAGGCGAGCACCGCCATCTCCAGCAGCACGGAACGCGCGCCCTGGGTGTCGATCAGCACCAGGTCGTAGAGGGGAGCAAGTGCTGGCAGCAGATGCCGCAACCGCAGGCGGCCATCCGGCGCATGCAGCAACAACGTGTTCAGCTCGCCCCGGTGGTCGTTGGACAGCACCAGGTCCAGGCCCGCGATGATCGTGCGGGACACGAGCTGGCCAAGGTCGCGCTCGTTGAAGGCCAACAGCTCATAGATGCCGCCCGGCGCGCGCTGGGTCAGTTCGTAGTAGGAGGACAAGGTGGGCTGCACGTCGAGATCGAGCAGCAGCACGCGCAGGCCCGCGTCCGCGGCGAGCCCGCCCAGGTTGGCGGCCGTCGTGGTCTTGCCGACGCCGCCCTTCGTTGAAATGATGGACACGACCTGCATGGCGCTCTCCGGCTGGGAATGGGAAGTCCGCGGGAGGGCGGGTCAGGTCCGGTGGTTGAGGCGCTCGGCGATCCACTGGTCGATTTCGATCGAATCCCAGCCGACAGCGCGCACGCCCAGGCGCAGCGCCTGAGGGAACTGGCGCTTCTTCATCAGGTTGTAGATGTGGGCGCGTTTGAAGCCGGACTTCGCTTCGACTTCATCGAGCCGCAGGATGCGGCGCTCGTTCGGCGGGAGTACAGGGGTCTGCGACATGGCGGTCACTCCTGAACGCTCGGTGGCGTTTGTTGGCGTGACCTCTATTCAATAGACCTGGCTGCGGAAAGACATTGCAAATGCAATCTCCGCGATTGCACATACAAGCTGGATAACCTCATGCGCTTGCGCTACGGACGTACCTCTTAGCGTTGGCGAACTTTCCGTTTAAGGTGCGCTCAGTGATGCCCATGGTGCCGCCGTAGTGGGCGACCAATGCAGAGACAAGGGCCTCCTGCGTTTTGAAGCTGGAATAGGGCACGCCTGAAGGCGACTGGCTCAGCATCAGCGTCAACATCCCTCCAATGATGTTGAGATAGGTCGTTTCCGCCCGTTCGCTGATCTCGCATTGCTTGGATGCCAACAGCACCGAGGATTGCTTGAGTAGCGTGTCGTGCTGCTCCTGCAGTTCTCGCATCTCACGTCGGGCTTGTTCAAGCGCGGCCTGAAGGGCCAGCCGCTCCACGAGGATCGCCTGTCCTGTTTCCATGGTGATGAAAGGATGCGCCATGCGTTCGCCACGGCTGAACAGAAATCCTGGCCTGTGCTCGGGATAGTGGGTGCGCATCCAGCGTTTTAGATCGACATGGCGAACAGTCAGATCCAGAGAATTGAGCAGCTTCGGATCATTGAGCGTGATCCCGTTCTTGCCGTAGGGCAGCTCTCCGTTGAGGATGCCGTCATAGATACGTTCCGAGTGCAGCCGGCACTCATTCCATCGAGGGCAGTTTAGCGACCGAGGCAGGACACGCGGTGACGCGATCGTGGCCAGGATCATCGGGAGATACCGCAGCAACCCAGCCCATCGGATGGCCGCCTCGATGGGACGATAGAACACCTTTGATGTTGAAATGTCCTTGTGCATGTCTTCGTCTCCTTTCGGGTGCGCTACATCACCGGCTCCTTTCTTGCCCAAGGGCTGTTGTGTCGTTATGGCCTGCGACGGACGCTTGAGGCGATGCCATAAGCGAAGGCTGAGGAGGCCATTGGCGTCCGCCGCAGGTGGCCTTGTCTTGCTTGATATGCAAGAATCGATCAGTTGCCGGCCCATCGAGCGATGAGGACGCAAGCTCGATATTGGCGCTCACGGTACCAGCGTCATAGGTGGCGCAAAGCCCATCAAGACCGATTTGGTATAGTCTGATATCCAGACGGTTCAAGACCCGCGAGTTGAAGCGTTCGACGCCCCCAACGTCCAGTTGGGGACTGGAAATCAGCGGTTAGTGATGCATCGCTCCACATGCTGATATATCGACAAAGTATCTGCCGCAGTACCAGTGACCCTGCCAAGTTGCCCCAGCACATAGGAGACGGAGATGGCTGAACATTCCCATGAACATCAACATCACACATCCGGTCAGATGGGTAAGCACGGCCGACCATACGCCAAGTTCTGGGTGAACATGGTGTTGGGCCTCGTCGTCATGTACTTCGTAATGTTCAGCATGATCGACGGCGCCAGGGACTTCAGAAACAATCTCAACATGCTCTACATGGCGGTCACTATGTGGGCGCCAATGGGTATCTTCATGCTAGCGACAATGCCCGGCATGTTTCCAAACCGGCGGCTCAATCTCGTGCTGTACGGCTTGTTTGCCGTTCTCACACTCGGTTCTTTTGCCGCTACCCGTGCTCAAACCGGAATCGGCGATCGACAGTTCATCGCGTCTATGGTCCCGCACCATTCGGGAGCGATCCTCATGTGCCGCGAGGCGCAGCTCTCAGATCCGGAACTCGTCAACCTATGCCAAGCGATTTCCGATGGCCAGCGCGCGGAGATCGAGCAGATGAACCGGATTGCTGCACGCCTTCGTTGAGGCTGGCTGCCACTACACTGGCGCCGCGTTGCGCTCCGGCGAAGTTAGCCGCAGCGATGTAAAGATGAGTACTTGCGGTGTTCCGATGCCGGCGGTCGTGTCCTACAGCCGTCCAGGTGCCAGGCAGTCCACGCGACACCACCCCGCGCTGCCTGCGGAGCGAGCGCAAGTCATGATCGTCGCAAGTTGGAGTTCGATAGCGAACCCGCTCAGCAGCTGGACGCATCAGGCGTAACGACGGGTGGATGGATCATCCTTGGACGCTGGTGGAAGTGGTTGGATGAACTTTGTTGCCGAGGGCGAAAAACAAGGCTATAATTGAGTTCTTCACTGATCACCACAGTGAAGAAAGTGATTGGGAAACAGAGACTTAGCGCTCTAGTGCATGACTCGTTTCCCGCTCCACATTCAGATTGGCAGCATTGGGTTTTTGCCTGCTGCAAATCAAAAAAGGGCCTTCGGGCCCTGGTAGTTGAAAAAAAGGGCCCCTGGGCCCTTTTTTCATGCGCGCTCGATACGCTGGTTGGGCGACATGAATTCGCGCGCCGCGTCCAGCAGCATGCGGCCGGCATAGTCCGCGAAGCTGCGGCGCACTACCACTTCCACGCCGCGCGCCTCCAGCGCGCGCACCATCACACCCGCCTTGAAATAGTGGCTTTGCGCGCATTGCCCCGGGCCGAAGACGCGCGGATGCAAATCCAGGGGGCAACCTTTTTCCAGCACGTCGCGCGCGGAGTCGCCCAGCAATTGCAGCACCGTATAGCCGCTGCTGACATCCACCACCGTTGCCGATAGCCCGGCCAATGCCGGACGCAGCGCGCCTTCAAGCGCTGGCCGCGCCGGCGCCAGCGACTGCACCCACCATTCATCCGGCCCCATCCAGGCCACCAGATGCAGACGACCTTGGACGACCGTGTTGGGCGCCAGCGGCGGCGCGGCTCCCAGGGCACGTTCAAGCGCGTCGGTAAAGCCGGGCGACCGTGCATTGCCGCGCAGCACGGCCAGATCCAGAAATGGCCTTTCGACGATGCGCAAGCGCTTGGTGTCGCTCGTTTGCGCGGGTGCCTGCACGGGTTTGAGGCCCTTCAAGGGCGACTCCTGATAGGTTTCAGTCCACATGCTGGCGCCCTCCTTCGGGATCGTAGAAAACCGTGCTGTGTATGGTGGCCGGCATGAAGCCGCCCGTGGGCAGCGCCACTTCCACCAGCTGCCCCATTCGTTCTTGCCCGTCCTGCACCCACCCCAGCGCAATCGACCGGTTCAACGTGGGGCTCATGTAGCTGGACGTGACGTGGCCGATCATGGGCACGATGGGCGCACGGCTTGCACGGTGCATGATCTGGCTGCCCTCGGGCAGCACAACCGCCGGATCGCTCGCCAGCAAGCCGACGAATTGCTTGCGCTGCGCGCTTGCCGTGTGGGCGCGTGAAAGCGAACGCTTGCCCAGGCAGTCCTTAGACTTGGCAACCATGCCGCCCATGCCCAGGTCCTGCGGCGTCATGGAGCCGTCCGTGTCCTGGCCCACGATGATGTAGCCCTTTTCGGCGCGCAACACGTGCATGGTTTCGGTGCCGTAGGGCGTGATGCCGTGCTCGTGGCCGGCCTCCATCAACGCATTCCAGACGCGCTGCCCCAGGTTTGCCGGCACGTTGACTTCGTACGACAGTTCGCCCGAAAAGCTGATGCGCATGATGCGCGCGGGGCTGGACCAACCGGCGCCCGCAACCGAGCCGTCACGAAAACTCATGAACGGGAATGCCGCGTTTGAAAAGTCGATGTCGGGGCAGACGCTCTGCAAGACCCTGCGCGCCAGCGGCCCCGCCACGGCGAAGGTGGCGAAATGGTCCGTGACGGTGGTCAGGTGCACATCCAGATGCGGCCATTCGGTTTGCAGCCACCGTTCCATCCATGCCAGCACGCGGGCGGCGCCGCCGGTGGTGGTGCTCATCAGATAGTGTTGCTCGCCCAGGCGCATCGTGACACCGTCGTCGAACACCATGCCGTTCTCGTCCAGCATCAGGCCATAACGGCCCTTGCCCACTTCAAGCTTGCTCCACAGGTTGGTGTAGACCCAGTTCAGCAACGTTGCCGCATCCGGACCCTGGATGTCGATCTTGCCCAGCGTGGACGCATCCAGCATGCCAACGCCGTTGCGCACGGCCAGGCATTCGCGCGCCACCGCGGCCTGCATGCTCTCGCCGGGCAACGGAAAGTACCAGGGGCGCTTCCAGTTGCCGACGTCTTCAAAAACCGCTCCCCGCGACACGTGCCATTCGTGCACGCTGGTCTTGCGGATGGGGTCGAAGAAATCGCCCAGCTCGCGCCCGGCCAGCGCGCCGAACGCCACGGGCGTGTAGTTTGGCCGATAGGTGGTGGTGCCGGTTTGCGCAATGGTCTTGCCCAGCGCGTCGGCCAGGACGGCCGCGCCGTTGATGTTGCCCAGCTTGCCCTGGTCGGTGCCAAAGCCCATGGCGGTATAGCGCTTCACGTGCTCGACCGAGTGATAGCCTTCGCGCACGGCCAGGTGGATGTCGGCCACCGTGACATCATTCTGGTAGTCCACGAATTGCTTGGCGCCCCGGCTGGGACGCACACGACCGGCCACCTGCCACAGCGGCATCAACGGATCTTGCGCGATGTCGGCGGTGCGCCAGGCCAGCGCGCCCGCCGGGTTCAGGCCCGCCAGCATCGCTGCCCGGCTGCCCGCCTTCGCCCCGCCTTCCAGCGCCAGTGCCAGCGAGAACTCTCCGTTGGCCGCGCCGGCGCTGGCCTGCGCCTGTTGCGAACCCATCGGCACAAAGCAGGCATGGGCATCGTCCCAGCGCGTCTGCCCGCCCGACTGTGCATGCAGGTGCAACGCCGGGTTCCAGCCGCCGGACACGGCGACCAGATCGCAAGCCAGCCGGGCAGTGGCCGGCCCGGCTTGCCCGCCCACGTAAGAGGCCAGGACCACGCCCTTCACGTGCCGCCCGCCGCGCGCCTGCAACACCACTGATTCATTGCGCACCTCGATGCCGGCGCTGCGCACGGCGTCGGGCAAGGCCCCTCGCCCCGGCGGCCGGGGGTCCACCACGGTCACGTTGGCGCCCTGCTCGCGCAAGTCCAGCGCCGTACGATACGCGCCGTCGTTGTTGGTGTAGAGCACCACGCGCCGCCCGGGCAGCACGGCGTAGCGCCGCACATAGGTCGACACCGCCGATGCCAGCATGATGCCGGGCAAGTCGTTATTGCCGAACAGCAACGGCCGTTCGTGCGCGCCGGTAGCCAGCACGACTTGCTTGGCGCGAACCTTCCATAGCCGTTGACGCACCCCGCGACGCCCCGTGACGGGGAGATGGTCGGTAAGCTGCTCGCACACCGTCACCAGGTTCTGGTCGTGATAGCCGAACGCCGTGCTGCGCGACAAGATGCGCACATCGCTCATGCCTTGCAGCGCGGCATGCGTCTGACGGATCCAGTCGTTGTTGGCCGCGCCATTGATCAGCGCGGGACTGGACAGCAGGCCGCCGCCCAGTTCGGACTGGTTGTCGACGAGGATCACGCGCGCGCCCGCCATGCCCGCCGCCATCGCCGCGGCCAGGCCGGCAGGCCCGCCTCCCACCACCAGGACATCGCAATGGGCGTAGCGCTTGTCGTAGTGGTCCGGGTCGGGCTGCGCCGGTGCACGCCCCAGCCCGCCCGCCTGGCGGATAAGGCGTTCGTAGCGAGGCCACCAGCGCCTGGGCCACATGAACGTCTTGTAGTAGAAGCCCGCAGGAATAAAGCGCCCCACCCGTTGCAGGATGGCCATGCGGTCGCGCTCAAGGTCGGGCGCGGCGTTGACGCTGGTGGCGCGCAGGCCTTCATACAGTTCAATTGTCGTGGCGGCCGGGTTGGGCACGGTATGCCCGCCGTCTTCCAGCTGCACCAGGGCATTGGGCTCTTCGACGCCCGCCGTCATGACGCCGCGCGGGCGGTGGTACTTGAAGCTGCGCCCCACGAAATGCTCGCCGTTGGCCAGCAGCGCGGACGCCAGCGTGTCGCCCTGGCAGCCGTAAAGGGTGCGGCCATTGAAGGTGAATTCGATGGACGTCGCCGTGTCGAGGCGTCCGCCGTGCGCGAGCCGATGGGGTTGCCTCATTTGCGTTCTCCGGCCGCGTGCTCGAAAGTGTGGAAGCCATGAAATTCATGGCTGACCGTATCGCGTTCCGCCAGGAACCAGCGGCGGCAACCGTGGGCGTGCTGCCATTGCTCGCGCGCACGGCCGCGTTCGTTGCGCCGCATGAATGCGTAGTCGGCCCATTGCGCGTCGGTCAGGGCATCGCAATCCAGCGGCCGAACGATGTCGGCCTCGCCGCCGCAGGTGAATTCCGTTTCGGCACGCGGGCCGCAGTAGGGACAAGTCAGCATCAGCATGGGTAAGCTCCGCAATCAGTGCGCGACGGCGGCCGCGCCGTGTTCGTCGATCAAGTGGCCGGTATGGAAGCGGTCCAGCGAAAACGGGGCGTTCAGCCGATGCGGCGCGTTGTTGGCCACCGTGTAGGCAAAGACCCATCCCGACCCCGGTGTGGCCTTGAAGCCGCCCGTGCCCCAGCCGCAGTTGAAGTACAGCCCCTTGATGGGCGTCGTTGAAATGATGGGGCAGGCGTCGGGCGACACGTCCACGATGCCGCCCCACTGGCGGTTCATGCGCACGCGGCTGAATGCCGGGAACATCTCGACAATCGCCTGCAAGGTGCTTTCGATCAGGTGGAAGCTGCCGCGCTGCCCATAGCCCACGTACTGGTCGATGCCCGCGCCGATCACGAGATCGCCCTTGTCCGACTGGCTGATATACGCGTGCACCGCGTTGGACATCACGACGGTGTCCAGCACGGGCTTGAGCGGCTCGGACACCAGCGCTTGCAGCGGATGGCTTTCCAAGGGCAGCCGCAGGCCCGCCATGTCGGCGATCACGCTGGAATGGCCCGCGGCCACGACGGCAACCTTGCCCGCCTGGATGAAGCCGCGCGCCGTCTCCACGCCGCGCACCTGACCGTCTTCGCGACGTATCCCCGTGACCGCGCAGTTTTCAATGATGTCCACGCCCAGCCGGTCCGCCGCGCGCGCGTACCCCCACGCCACCGCGTCGTGCCGCGCCACGCCGCCGCGCCGCTGGAACGACGCGCCCAGCACGGGGTAGCGGCAGTCCAGGTTGATGGCGGGAACGATTTCCTTGACCTGCGCGGGGGTCAGCCATTCTCCGTCGATGCCGTTGTAGCGGTTGGCAGTGATACGCCGCTGCGTATCGCGCACGTCTTGCAGCGTGTGCGCCAGGTTCATCACGCCGCGCTGGCTGAACATGACGTTGTAGTTGAGCTCCTGCGACAGCCCTTCCCACAGCTGCATCGATTTTTCATACAGCTGGGACGATTCATCCCACAGGTAGTTGGATCGCACGATCGTGGTGTTGCGCGCGGTATTGCCGCCGCCCACCCAGCCCTTTTCAAGCACGGCGATGTTCTTAAGCCCGTGCTCCTTGGCCAGGTAGTACGCCGTGGCCAGCCCATGGCCCCCGCCGCCGACCACCACGATGTCGTAGGCGGGCCGGGGGTCCGGGCTGCGCCAGGCGCGCGGCCAGCGTTCGTGGTTTGAAAAGCCATTGCGGATCAGGCTGAACAGGGAATAGCGGCTCATCGTGGCTCCTAGACGGTGATCCATTCTTCTCTGAAGGCGCCGGCCGTGACGTGCCGCGTCGGCCATGAACTTGCCTGATCCCGACAAGCCCGCCGCCCAGGCGCCCGCTGGCGCATACCGGCTGCTTCATGTCGCGCGCGTCAAGGTTGACGGCATTGCGGCTTGCCAAAATCTGGCGGTAGCGGGCACCGGCCCGCATTGATCCGGCCCGGCCGGCAGGGAGACGCAGTCATGGCAGCGAACAGAGGCGTGGTGTACGTGGGCGACGGGCGGGTCCAAGTGCAGTCGATCAGCTTTCCCAAACTGGAGGACCCGCGGGGACGCAAGATCGAACACGGCGTCATCCTGAGGGTGGTCTCCACCAACATCTGCGGCTCGGACCAGCACATGGTGCGCGGCCGCACGACCGCGCAAACGGGCCTGGTGCTGGGCCACGAGATCACCGGAGAGGTCATTGAAGTGGGCCGCGACGTGGAAACGCTGGCGGTGGGCGACCTGGTGTCGGTTCCCTTCAACGTGGCGTGCGGACGCTGCCGCACGTGCAAGGAACAGGACACCGGCGTTTGCCTGACCGTCAACCCGGCGCGCGCGGGCGGCGCCTATGGGTATGTGGACATGGGCGACTGGATCGGCGGACAGGCCGAATTCGTCATGGTGCCGTATGCCGATTTCAACCTGCTGCGGTTTCCGGACCGCGATCAGGCCATGGCCAAGATCCGCGACCTGACCTGCCTGTCGGACATCCTGCCCACCGGTTTCCACGGTGCCGTCAGCGCGGGCGTAGGCCCGGGCAGCACGGTATACGTGGCCGGCGCCGGCCCGGTCGGCATGGCCGCCGCCGCGTCCGCGCGGCTACTGGGCGCGGCGGTGGTCATCGTGGGCGACATGAATCGCCAGCGGCTGCAACACGCACGCAAGGTCGGCTTCGAAACGGCGGACCTGTCGTTGGACGCGCCGCTGGGCGTGCAGATCGCCACGCTGCTGGGCACCCCGGAAGTGGATTGCGCCATCGACGCCGTCGGCTTTGAAGCGCGCGGGCATGGCTCGACCGGGTCGCAGGCGGAAGCGCCGGCCGCCGTGTTGAACGCGCTGATGGACGTGACCCGGGTGGCGGGCCGCATTGGCATTCCCGGGCTGTACGTTACCGACGACCCCGGCGCGAACGATCCCGCCGCGCGCCGCGGCAGCCTGTCAGTGCGCTTCGGCCTGGGCTGGGCCAAGGCGCACAGCTTTCACACGGGCCAAACACCGGTGCTGAAATACAACCGCGCGCTGATGCAGGCCATCTTGTGGGACCGCATCAACATCGCGGAAGTCGTGGGCGTGCAGGTCATCACGCTGGACGCCGCGCCGGACGGCTATGCGGCGTTTGACGCGGGCGCCCCGAAGAAATTCGTGATCGACCCGCACGCGATGCTGTCCGCCTGAGCCCGGGCTAATCCAGCGCCTGCCTGCGCTCGCTGCTGGGCGAACGCCCGAAGCGGGCGCGGTACGCCTTGCTGAAATGGCAAGGCGACTGAAACCCGCAGGCCACGGTCACGCCCATGATGGTCATGTGGGTCTGAAGCAGCAGTTCGCGCGCGCGCAGCAAGCGCAACCACAGGTAATAGCGCATGGGCGACATGCCCAGGTAGTACTTGAACATGCGTTGCAGCTGGCGTTGCGACAGCCCGATCTGGACGGCGATCTGCCTGAACGACAGCGGGTCTTCGATATGCTCCTCCATCAGCTGCGCGACGTTCAGCAGTTCCTGGCGGTTGAATCCCACGCGGGCCACCATCGGAATGTGCTGCCGTTCCGACGGCAGGCGGATCCGTTCCAGCATGAACTGTTCGGACACGCCCTGCGCCAGCTCGGGTCCGAAGCGTTCGGCGGTGATGCCCAGCATCAGGTCGATCGGCGCGGTGCCGCCGGAACTGGTCATGCGGTCGCGGTCGATGACGAAGAGTTCTTCGGTCAGCTCGACAGCGGGAAACTCCTCGCGCACGGCATACAGGTTTTCCCAGTGCATGGCGCAGCGATACCCGGTCATCAGGCCGGCCTTGACCAGCGCGTAGCTGCCGGTGCAGATGCCGCCCAGCGCCACGCCTTGGCGGGCGGCGCTGTGAAGCACTTTGATGACGGGTTCAGTCACCTGGTCCTGCACCTGGAGGCCGCCGCAGACGATCAGCGCATCCCAGTCGTCCACCAGCCCCCTTGAGGGCAAGGGCCGGATCGGCAGCCGATTGCTGGCTTGCACTGCCGCGCCATCCAGCGTCATGACCGACCAGCGGTAGAGTTCGCGGCGGCTGACGTAGTTGGCCATGCGCAGGACTTCCACCGCGCCCGAAAACGCGATCATCGAAAAATTGGGCAACAGCAAAAAGCCGAAATGCACCTGGCCGGGCTCGACGGCGGGCGCCTCGAGCACCGGCCAGGACGGGTCGGCAATGCGCGCGGACGCTGCGTGCATAGGCATGGGTATTGGCCCCCTCTTCATTTGTCGATGAGCAAATTGCTTAACGGCCGGCTGCAGCATAGCAACACCATGCCCTGATCGATTTCGCGTTGCCGGATGCCGCCTTGGTGCTGCATGTTGACGTTGCCTTCCAGCAGCCGCACCTTGCACGTGCCGCACAAGCCCTGGGTGCAGGAAGCCGCCATCCGCAATCCGGCAGCGCGCGCGGCCTCCAGCAACGGCTGGTCGGCCGCGCAGGCAATGGTGCGGTCGCTTTGCTGGAAGCGGATGCTATAGGTGGCGGTGTCCGTGGCGGTATCTGTGGCGGCATCGGCGGCCCTGGGCGGGTTCGGCGGCGACGCCTCGTTGCGCGCCGTCGCCGCATCAGACAGCGTTTCAAACGAGAAGCTCTCTTCGTGATGACGCGCCATGTCGAAGCCCACCGTGCGCAGCATCTGGCTTACCGCCTGCATATACGGCGCGGGGCCGCAGACGAAGATCTCGCGCTGCCGGAAATCAGGCGCAATCAATTCCAGCAAAGGCAGGCTCAAGCGGCCGGTCAAGCCGTGCCATCCGGTGTGCTCGCCCAGGCTTTCGCAGATGAAGTGCGCGCGAAAGTGGCGCTGGCTGGCGGCAAACAGCGCAATTTCGCGGCCGAAGATGATGTCGTCGGGCGTGCGGGCGCTATGCACGAATACCGTGTCGCGGTCGTCGCAAAGGTCGCGATGGGTGCGCGCCATGGACATCAACGGCGTAATGCCCGACCCGGCCGACAGGAACAGATATCGCTCGGCCGGATGCAAGGCGGACGAAAACACGCCCGCCGGACCCAGCACGCGCAACGGGTCGCCCACCTCCAGGCAGTCATGCAGCCAGTTCGACGCCTTGCCGCCCGGCACGCGCTTGACGGTGATGGACAGGGTATGCGGCCGCGTCGGCGGCGACGATATCGTGTAGCAACGGTTCAGGCGTTCGCCGTCGATATCCAGCTCAAACGTCAAAAACTGCCCCGGCGAAAACTGAAACGCATGGCCCGCGCGCGAGCGGAAATAGAAGCTCTTGACGTCGGCGGTCTCTTGCCGCACCTGGCAGCACAGCAGGGTTTCTTCGATGTCGCAGTCCCACGGGGAAGGCAGCCGCTGCCAGAATTCCGGCTGATGAATACGTAAAAGCGCGTGCGGCATGGCGGTCTCTTAATCCAGATAATGGGCCGCCAGGCGGCCGACATACCAGTTGCAGAACTTGTCGACCAGGCTTTCGGTAAACGGCGAATACGGCCCGGGCTGGTACGCGGGGCTGCGCACACCTTGCTGCGAGATCTCGACCAGCGCACGGTCCTGTGCATTGGTGGCCCGCCACACGGCCGTCAGGTTCTGGACGTCGTAATCCACGTTTTCCACCGCGTCCTTGTGCACCAGCCAGCGCGTGCGCACCAGGGTCTTTTCCGGCCCCAGCGGCAGCGCCGAGAACGCGACGATGTGGTCGCTCATGAAGTGGAACCACGCGTTGGGCTGCGTCCACAGCGACAAGCCGCCCAGGTCGCGGCGCGTCAGGGTTCCCAACAGCTTGTTCGAGGCCGCGTTGCCGTCCAGCGTCTGCGACTCGCCGGCCAGATCCAGCGGCAGGCGCCGCACCCGATAGCCCGTCACGCAGCTGTCCAGCGCTTCGCGCTCGGCGCTGGGCAGGCCGGCGGCTTCCCATTCGCGGCAACGCGCGGCCGACATTTTCTCGAACTGATCCATTTGCGCGGCGTTGGACAGCGAGGGCTGGTAGCCGTAGCCAAACTCAAACAGCGAGACGGTCAGTTCGGGATGGTTGACGGCGCAGTGGTAGCACTCGCGGTTGTTTTCCATCGTGAGCTTCCAGTTGCAGTCTTCGACGATATCGATCTGCGCGGCGACCTTGGTTTCGCGCAGTTGATGGGGCCGCAGATAAGGTTCCACCTGCGCGCGCATCATCTCGAAGTCGTCGGGCGCGTCCGGGCTCAGGCAGACAAAGATCAGGCCGCTCAAGGTTTCCACGCGGACAGGCTTCAGGCTGTAGAGGCTTTTGTCGAAGTCTTCGCCCATGTGTTCCGCGTAGGCCAGCTTGCCGTTCAAGGTGTAGGTCCACTGGTGGTAGGAACAGACCAGATTGCCGACCGAACCCTGCGGCGTCACGCACAGGCGCGCGCCGCGATGCCGGCAGACGTTGTGATAGCCGCGCACCTGCCCGTCGTCGTCGCGCACCAGCACCACGGACTGCCGGCCGATGTCGACCGCGAGGTAATCGCCGGGCTCGGGGATGTCGGGCTCAACCGCCACGAACAGCCAGTGCCGGCCGAAGATGGCTTCCATGTCCATGTCGTACACGGCCGGACTCAGATAGAAGTCGGCGTCCAGGCTATAGCCCGGCCGGCGCGCGGCGATCAGCTTGCGTAGCGATGCATCGATAGGGGGTCGCACCGCGCAAACCTGCTGGATGATGGTCATGTTCCACCTCAGTAGTCGATCAGGCTGTGGGTGCGCAGGTAGTCGATGACCGCCTGCGCCTTTTCCTCGGGGGTTCCTTCGGTGATGACTGTGCCGCCACGGCTTTCCATCGTGATGGCCGCCAGCAGGCGCGCGCGCCCCGACCGCGACTCACGCGCCGCCAACTTGCGCGGGCTGCCCGTGGCGGCCTCGATGCGCGTGGCGGCCAGCGCCGCGGCCGGAACCTTGGGCACGTGCGTCGTCACCTGCCCGGCGCGCTCTTGCGCATAGACGTGCCGCACGTCGAACGCCGCCAGCGGATGCACGGCCACCACCGCGGGCAGGGTTGCGGCCACTTCCCGCCGCCGCCCTTTGGGCAGGCATTGCTGCGTGACGACGCTGCCCGCGTCGATGCGGGCCGACAGTACGGCGGGCAACAAAGGCAGGTGCCGTTTCTGCGCCACCAGATAGGGCAACAGGCCGCTGCCGTCGCCGCTTTCCGCGCGCGTGCCGCACAGCACGAGGTCGTACCCGCGCACGTACTCGGCCAATGCCTCCGCAACGTCGCGCCCCGGCGGCACGTCGATGGCATGGACCGTCGGCGCGCCCAGCGCCAGGTAGTCCCGCAGCGCCGGATCGGCCGGGTTGCCGGCATGGACAACATCAACGTTGGCGTCGCCGCTTGCCATCGTCCGCGCCAAGGCCAGGGCCAAGGCGTCATTGCGGCTGAAGCGGGCCGCCCCGCTGACCGGGTGCGCGCCAACCGATACCAGTACCGCAATGCGCAGGTCAGCCATCGGGAGCCTCACGATGTCGATGCGCGCCTCGCGCCTGCTTGACGCGGGCAAGCAGCGCCCGCGCCACGCGTTGGGTATCGTCGATGATGCTGAGGTCGGCGCGCCGGACCAGCGGCGCGGCGGCGTCCAGGTTGATCGCAATCACATGGCGGCAGTCTTTGATGCCTTGCAGATGCTGCACCGCGCCCGATATGCCGAACGCCAGATAGGCGCTGGCGCTGACGGTTTTTCCCGTTGCGCCGATCTGCTGGCCCCGCGCGAATCGCCCGTCATCCACGGCCACACGGCTGGCGCCGATGGCCGCGCCAAGCTCATCGGCCAGCGCATGAAAGCCTTCCAGGTCGCGCATGCCGTTACCCGCGGACACGATCAGGTCGGCCTCTTCCAGGTCCACTTCCGTGGCGGGCAGCGTGCGCGTGCCATGGTCACGGTAGGCCGATGTCATCGGTAGCGGCATGACGCGAGCGGCTTCTCCGTGGCCCACGAAGGGCAAGCGATCATCGACGGCATCCGGGGCCAGCAGCACGATGCGGGGCAACGCGCGCCGCGTGCGTCTTGGACCCGTGTGTTGGGGGGTGGGCAGGGTCGGCGGGTTCGGCACGCTCGGCGACCGCGACAGGCCGGCGTGAGCCGAGGCGGCCGGCGTTGATGCCGCGCGGCCGAAGGCGCCACGTCCCACGGCCACCTGGCGATACGGGCTGGCCACTCCGTCGCGGCTCAGTTCCACGACGTGCGTGGCGACCGTGTCGCGCGTGGCGGCGGCCAGGCGTCGGCCCAGGTCGCCGTCGGGCAGCCCGTTGTCGGGCAGGAAGACGTGCAGCGGGCGGTCGCGCTCCATCAGCGCCAGCACCACGGCCAGTTCGGCGTCGGGCGCATAGGCCGGCGGCGCGGCAATGACGGTCAGCCTGTCTGCGCCCAAGTCGGCGGCATCACCCTGGAATTCTCCAAACACCAGCAGGTGCACCCAGGTGTCGTGCGCGGCCAGCAGTGCGGCGGCCGCCACCGCTTGGCAAGCGTGGGCGTCCAGCTGCCCGCGATCGCTGTGCGCCACCGCCAGCACGCAGCGCAACGCTTCGGTGGCGCGTACCGGCTTGTGCACGGTGCGCGCTTGCCGGCCAATGGCATCGCCCGAGGGGTCGGCGCCAAGCACCAGGCGGCGAATACCCGAAGGCGCCACGGTGTACTGCCTGCGCGGGTCGATTCTGCGGATCGGGTTCATCATGCCTCCAAGGCGTCGGCGACAAGTTCGGCGATGTCTCGCACGTCGGGGCGGGGGCCGACCACGCCCTCCAGCATGGCCGTGCAATTGGGACAGGCCACCGCCACCAGGCTTGCGCCGGTATCGCGCGCGTCCTGGATGCGGATGTCGGGAATGCGGCGCTCGCCGGGAATATCCGTCAACGCCGCTCCCCCGCCCGCGCCGCAGCAGCGCGCGTTCAAGCCATGGCGTTCCATTTCGTTGATACGCAGGCCCAGTCGGCGCAACAACTTGCGCGGCGCCTCGGTTTCACCGTTGTAGCGGCCCAGGTAGCAGGGGTCGTGATACGTCAGGATGCGCGTGTCGTCAGCCGGCTTGAATCGCAGCCGCCCGGCGTCCGCCAGTTCGGCAAGCAGGCTGGTGTGATGCTGCACCTGGTACAGGCCGCCCAGCGCGGGATATTCATTGCGCAGGCTGTGCAGGATGTGCGGGTCGGCCGTGACGATGCGCGTAAAGCTCAGGCCCGCCAGCGTCTGGATCAGGCGCGTGGCCAGCACCTGGAACGTGGCTTCGTCGCCCAGCCGACGGGCAATGTCGCCGGTGTCGGTCTCGCGGTCGCCCAGCACCGCGAAATCCACGCCGCCCGCGTGCATCGCCTTGACCAGCGCGCGCAGGCTGCGTTGGTATCGCAGTCCGAAGGCGCCCTCGCCGACGATCAGCAGCACGTCCACGGCCTGGTCCGGCTGTATCCACGGCACGTTCAGGTCCACCGCCCAGTGGTGGCGCGCGCCCAGGTCATAGCCGCCTGCCGTGCCGGTCTCGCGCAGGTTGGCCAGGACGGTGGGCGCCGTCCCGGGCGCGGCGCCGTGCTGCAACGTCTGCTGGCGACGCATATCGATCACGGCGTCCACGTGTTCGATCAGCATGGGGCATTCGTGTACGCAGGCCCTGCACGTGGTGCAGGCCCACAGCGTCTCGGCCGCCACCAGGCCGGGCACTAGCGGTTTGTCCGCCGCGCCTTCGCGTGCGCCGACAGGCACACCCGGCATCGGGCTGCCGGTATAGGCGGCGTCCGAACCACCCGCCATGCCGACCACCATGTCCTGTATCAACTTCTTGGGGTTCAGCGGTTGCCCGGCGGCAAAGGCCGGGCACGCGGCTTCGCACTTGCCGCACTGCACGCACGCATCGAAACTTAGCAGTTGGTTCCACGCGAAGGCGGCCGGTTTGCCCACGCCCAGGGGCTCGGCCGCCGGGTCGCCGCCCAGCGCCAACGGGCGCAGGGCCGCTTTCTGGCCGGGCAACGCGCGGCCGAAGCGTTCGGGCCGGGGGTGAAAAGCCAGGTGCAGCAGGCCGGCCAGCGCATGTTTCATGGGACCGCCACGCGCCATGCCGACCGTCAGCTCCCAGGCGCCCAGCGTCAGCAGCGCCACGGTGCCCAGGCCGGCCGCGCCCGCCAGCCAGGGCGCGGACACGCCGCCCAGCAGCAACAGGCCCAGTGCCAATGCGCCCAGCATCCACGGCAGGCGGTCCCACAGGCCGCGCGACAGGCGCCTGGGCGGTTTGCGACGGCGGTGCCAGACGAATATCAGCCCGCCCAGCATCACCAGGGCGGCCACGGCAATGGCCATATCCAACGCGGGCGAGTACAGCGCCAAGCCGTAGTTGATGGCCACCAGCACCATGGCCGCGACCGCGCCGCCCGCCGTCGCCACATGAGTCCGGGCGATGTAGGGGTCGCGCGCCACCACGCGATGCAGGTCGACAAAATAGCGCTTGGGCACCGCCAACAAATCCAGCCAGCGCACCGGCGCGGCCCGGCCCACGCGCCACAAGGCAGCCCGCCGCCATCCGCCGACGCAGACCCCAAGCAGCGACACCCAGAACAGTGCGGTAACCACGACGGCAAACTGTTCCATGGTCAAAAGTCCTTGCACAGCCGCAATGCGTCATAAATGGCGGCGTGGATGTTGTGCATCGACACGCAATCGCCCACCCGAAACAGCAGGAAACGGCCGTCGCCCAGAGGCTGGCCCAGCGCGGGCTGCGGGTCGGCGGCGTACAAGGCGTGCAGGTCGGTCTGGCCCATGTTGACGGACTTGCGCTTGAGCATGCCGTACAGCGCGTCATTGGGCACGATGCCGTTTTCAATGACCACCTGATCCACCACGCGCTCTTCGCGGTCTTCGGTGTATTCGTTGCGCAGCAGCGCCACCTTCTTGTCGCCTTCCGCACTGACGCGTTCAAGCCAGTGGTTGGGCGTCATCACGACCTGCTGCGCATACAGGCGGCGGTAGAAGATCGGGAACGTGGTGCCGCCCACGTCCTCGGCCACCTTGGTGTCGGGCGTAACGATCTCGACGTGCGCACCCCGGCTGGCCAGGAAGTCGGCTACCCCTGCCCCCGCGTGGGTGCTGACGCCGTCGTACACCAACACGTTTTTCGCGGGCTCGACCTGCCCGGAAAGTATGTCCCAGGAGCTCACGGCCAGCCCGCGCGCCACGCCCCAGGCCTGGTGCTCGTAAACGTGGCTGAGTCCGCCCGTGGCCAACACAACAATATCCGGGCGCTGCGCCAACACCATTTCTTCGGTTGCCAGCGCGCCCAGGCGGCAGTCCACACCCAGGCGCTTGAGCTCCAGCGCGAACCACCGCACGATGCCGTCCATCTGTTCGCGCTGCGGCGCCTTGGCGGCCAGCAGAATCTGGCCGCCAATGGCGGCGGCGCGTTCAAACAGCACGACTTCATGCCCGCGCTCGGCGCACACGCGCGCGGCTTCCATGCCCGCGGGCCCGGCGCCAACCACCACCACTTTTCGCTCCACGCCGCGCGATCGCGCGATCACGTGCGGCATGGTTTCTTCACGAGCCGTTGCCGCGTTCTGGATGCACAGCACGTCCAGCCCGTCGTACTGCCTGTCGATACAGTAGTTGGCGCCCACGCATTGTTTGATCTCGTCTTCGCGGTCGTCGCGGATCTTCACGACCAGATGCGGGTCGGCAATATGCGCGCGCGTCATGCCCACCAGGTCCGCATGGCCGGCTGCCAGCAACCGCTCGGCCTGCACCGCGTCGCGGATGCTTTGTGCGTGCATCACCGGTATCCGCACTACCGATTTGATGCCGGCCGCCAGGTGGGCGAAGGGTTCGGGGGGCAACGCCATCGGCGGCATGCAGTTGGCCAGGGAATTGTGCGTGTCGGCACCGGAGCCGATGACGCCCAGGTAATCGATCAGGCCGGTGTCCGCCATGGCCTGGGCAATTTCGCGCAGCGCCTCGTGGTCGAGCCCATCGTCGTGGAATTCGTCGCCGCACATGCGCAGGCCCACGCAGAAATCGGCGCCAACCGCCTCGCGCACGGCGTGCAGCACGTCCAGCCCGAAGCGCAGGCGGTTGCGCAAGCTGCCGCCATAGGCGTCGGTGCGAAAGTTGGTGCGCGGGCTCCAGAACTGGTCGATCAGATGCTGGTGCGCGGCGGATATCTCGATGCCGTCCATGCCGGCTTGCTGCACCCGCTTTGCCGCGGCGGCAAAGTCGCTGATGATGCGGCCGATCTCTTCGACTTCAATCGTCTTGGCGTTGCCCCGATGCACGGGCTCGCGCACACCGGACGGCGACAGCAAGTGCGGCCAATGCTCCCCGTGCCATGCCGAACGCCGGCCCATGTGCGTTGCCTGGATCATCACCTTGGCGCCGTGGCGATGCATGGCTTCGCTAAGTCTGGCCAACGGTTCGATGACCCGGTCGGTGGTCAGGTTGACCGACCGCCACCACCCTTGCGGGCTATCCAGCGACACGGGGCTGGAGCCGCCGCAGATGGCCAGGCCAAGGCCGCCCTTGGCCTTTTCTTCGTAGTAGGCAATGTAGCGGTCGCCCGGCAAACCGCCCGGGTCCGCGTGCACTTCGGCGTGCGCGGTGCTGACGATGCGATTGCGCAGCACCAGGCGGTTCAGCGTCAGTGGCGCAAACAGGTGGGGATAACGCATGCCGGCCTCAGGTGATGGGGCTAACGGTGAACTCGCAGTGCGCGTGCCCTTCGGCGGCGCATTGGCTTTCCACGCACTGGGCGCGCGTGGCGCCGCCGTGCTGGTCGGCCACCCAGTCCATCGCCCCCGCGAACCATCCGGCAAACATGTGGCAGCGCTTGCCCTCGCCCTGGGGCTGGCCCAGCACGAATGCGGAATGGCGCAGCACGATGCGCGCCGTCATCGCGGTGGGGTCCGCGTCCGTCAGCCGGAACAGCCCCCAGCCGCGCTGCGACAGCCGCATCAGGTAGTGTTCATAAACCGCCAGCCCGCTCAGGCGATGCTCGCGCGACTCTTCATTGCACCAGTGGTAGGCCGAGCGGTGCCCGGCGTCGTACAGAATGTGCGCATAGGCCTCCCGGCCCAACGCCGCCTCTACCGCCGTGTGGTTGTTGATGAAGAAATGGCGCGGCACATACAGCATCGGCATGCCGTCCGTGCTCCACACGCCCGTCTGTTCGTTGACGTCGATCGGAAGCTGGGGATTCATGTTGGTTGCTCCTTAAGCCGCCGGCGCGTCGGCAGGCCAGACGTCGCCAAACACGCGCAGCCAGTTTTCGCCCAGTATTTTTCGGATGTGGATTTCGCTCCAGCCCGCGCGCTGCATCGCATCGGTCAGGTTGGGAAATTGGCCTATCGTCTGGATGCCTTCGGGGTTGCGGATGGCACCGAAGTCCGTCAGCCGGCGGTACCGGCCCTTGTCATGCGTCAGCCAATCAAAAAACGGCTGTCCGTAGCCTTGGGTGAAATCGGTGCCGATGCCCACCGCGTCTTCGCCCACCAGATTCACGACGTAGCCAATGGCTTCGACGTAGTCGTCCACCGTGGCTTGCACGCCGCGCTTGAGAAACGGCGGGAACATCGTCACGCCGATGAAGCCGCCGCGTTCCGCGATAAACCGCAGTTGCGCGTCGCTTTTATTGCGCGGGTGTTCTTTCAGGCCCGCCGGCAGGCAGTGCGAATAGCAAACGGGCCGGGTCGATGCCAGGATCGCTTCTTCGGAGGTTTGGGCGCCCACGTGCGACAGGTCAACCATGATGCCGACGCGGTTCATCTCGGCGATGACTTCGCGGCCGTAACCGGACAAGCCGCCGTCGCGCTCATAGCAGCCGGTGCCGATCAGGTTCTGCGTGTTGTAGCAAAGCTGGACCACGCGCACGCCCATGTCGGCAAAAGCTTCGATGGCGCCCAGATTGTCTTCGAACGCCTGGCCGTTCTGAAAGCCAAGAATGATGCCCGTCTTGCCGTCGCGCTTGGCGCGGCGGATATCGTCCGTGGTGCGCACCAACGTGACCAGATCCTCGTTGGCGCGGATCAGGGCTTTCATGGCGGCAATGTTCGAGACCGTTTGCTCGAACCCTTCCCACACCGACACCGTGCAGTTGGCCGCGGTCAGGCCGCCTTGCTTCATGTCTTCAAAAACGGACCGGTCCCATTTCGAGATGATCAGGCCGTCGATAACCATGCTTTTCTGATGCAGCGTAGCCATGGGATTTCCCCCCCGATGTTGTGCCGCTTAGTAGATGGGATGGCGCTGGCACAGCGCGTGGACTTCAGCTCGAATGCGTCGTTCGGTTGCTTCGTGTTCGTCGGGGCTGGTGGCCAGCATGTCCACGACATGCACGATCATTTCGCCCACGGCGCGAAACTCGTCTTCGCCAAACCCGCGCGAGGTGGCGGCCGGCGTGCCCAGCCGGATGCCGGAAGTGACCGACGGCTTTTGCGTATCGAACGGAATGCCGTTCTTGTTGCACGTGATGCCGGCGCGTTCCAGCGTGCGCTCCACATGCGCGCCGGTCAGCCCCTTGGAACGCAGGTCGAGCAGCAGCAGGTGGTTGTCGGTGCCGCCGGAAACCAGGTCGATGCCGCCTTCACGCAGCACATCGCCCAGCACGTCGGCGTTTGCCAGCACGCGGTCGATGTAGCGTTTGAAGTCCGTATGCAGCGCCTCGCCGAAGGCCACCGCCTTGGCCGCCACCACGTGCATCAGGGGTCCGCCCTGCAAGCCGGGAAACACGGCGGAATTGATCTTCTTGGCGATGGCGCCGTCATTGGTCAGGATGAAGCCGCCGCGCGGGCCGCGCAGGGTCTTGTGCGTGGTGGACGTGACGACATGTGCGTGCGGCACCGGGCTGGGGTGCCTGCCCGCCGCCACCAAGCCCGCGATATGCGCCATGTCGACCATCAGCATGGCGCCGGCCTCGTCGGCGATCTGGCGAAAGCGGGCAAAGTCCGGCTGCCTGGGATAGGCTGAAAACCCCGCGATGATGAGCTTGGGCCGATGCTCCAGCGCCAGTCGCCGGACCTCGTCGTAATCGATCAGGCTGTCTTCCCGGCGCACGCCGTACTGCACCGCGTTGAACCACTTGCCCGACATTGCCGGCCGTGCGCCGTGGGTCAGGTGCCCGCCGGCATCCAGCGACATGCCCAGCACGGTGTCGCCGGGTTCCAGCAGCGCCAGCATCACCGCGCCGTTGGCCTGCGCGCCGGAATGCGGTTGCACGTTGGCGTAGTCGGCGTGAAACAGTTCGCGTACGCGCAGCAGCGCCAGCGACTCGACCTCGTCCACGTGGTCGCAGCCGCCGTAATAGCGCCGGCCGACGTAGCCTTCGGCGTACTTGTTGGTCAGCACCGAACCCTGCGCTTGCAACACGGCGCGCGACACCAGGTTTTCGGACGCGATCAGCTCGATCTGGGTTTGCTGGCGGCGCAGTTCCCGGTCCTGCATGGCCATCACGACGGGATCGCGCTTGTCGAGCGGCGATGAGAAGAACGGGGATGAAGACTGGAACATGTCGACCTGCCTGAAGGAGCAATGACGTTCAAGAATCCGGCGTAAGCGGGGCCTGTGAAGCATTCTTTCTTAAAGGTCATGTGCACTGTTATCTGAACCGGACCACATCTTGTCCGATTGCGACAGGGGGTCGCACAGCGCGCAAAGGCATATGTCGTAATCCTCTGCAATTTTCGTATTGTTCCTAAGGGCAGACGCGTCCGGCTGGCCTACGATTGCAACGGTCAACTGCCGGAAGGTCAGTACCGGCATTCAGTCCGTGTATTCCTACCAAGGAGCCTAGCCATGACTGCACGTTCGCCGAACCGTGATCGCCGGCACCTGCGCCACTTCGGTTTCCTGCCCTTGCCGCAGTTCACGATGCTGTCGTTCTCGACGGCGATTGAAGTGCTGCGCATGGCCAACCACCTGTTGGGCCGGCAGTATTACCGTTGGTCGGTGGTAGCGCCGTCATGCGGACCCATCACGGCCAGCAATGGCTTGCAGGTGCACGCAGACGTGCTGGACGAGGCCACGTTGCCCGACGCCGTGTTCGTTTGCGGCGGCAAGCGCAACCGCGTGGACAACGACCCGGCCACGCGAGACTGGCTGCGGCGCCTGGCGGCGTGCGACGTAACGTTGGGCAGCCTGTGCACCGGCGCGCACACGCTGATGCAGGCCGGTCTGCTCAACGGCTATACCTGCGCCATGCACTGGGAAGACCTGGTCGCGCTGCGCAGCGAATTTCCGCATAGCAGGCTGTCGCACAAGCTGTTCGTGATCGACCGCGATCGCATCACCTGTACAGGCGGCACCGCGCCGCTGGACATGATGCTTAACCTGGTGGGCGAATCCGTGGGACCCGCCATCGTCGCGCTGATCGCTAACCAATTCACCATCGGGCACGTGCGCGACCACAAGGACAGGCAACGCATGCCGACGTCGATCCGCATGCCCGCCTCGCATCCCGCGCTGGCAGAGGTGATCGCGCTGATGGAGGTCAATCTGAAAGAGCCGCTGTCGCTGGAGGAACTGGCGCAACTGTCGGGCGCATCGCAGCGGCAACTGCAACGCCTGTTCCGCGAGCACCTGGGTACGACGCCCAAGCAACATTATCTGAGCCTGCGCCTGCGGCATGCGCGGGCACTGCTGCGGCAGACGCCGATGTCGATCACGCACATCACCACCGCATGCGGATTTCAATCGCCTTGCCATTTCAGCAAGACCTACCGCGCGGTCTATGGCGCGGCGCCCAGCTCGGAACGCCGCAATCCCCGCACGTTCGACCATGACGCCCATGGGCCGGGTTTTGCCTCGGCGATAGGCGCGGAAACCGGGCCCGACGCTTTTTTTCTTCGCCCCACGCGCCCCGCTACACAAGCCTGAAATTCTGTGTATAATCGCTGTCTTTGGTGGACACGGCCTTTGAGAAAAGCTTCTCAAACTTCACCAAAACCGGTGGCGGTTCCAGCAGGAATTTCCTTCGGCAAAGCAGGAAATACAGCAAAAGCAATGGCTGTAAGCAGTACCCCGCGGGAGTAGCTCAGTTGGTAGAGCGCAACCTTGCCAAGGTTGAGGTCGCGAGTTCGAGACTCGTCTCCCGCTCCAAATACAAGAAGGAAGCATCGGCCAACACCGCGCTTCCTTTTTTCTTGCAAGTGCTGGCGCAATGGCAGAGTGGTTATGCAGCGGATTGCAAATCCGTGTACGTCGGTTCGATTCCGGCTTGCGCCTCCAGCATCTTTCCCCCCTCCCCCCAGCATCTCGTTACGCATCCCTACGCGCTGACAATCGAATGATTGCTAAGGTGACGCCGTTTTCCATTGACGTCGACACTATGCACCGCATTCTGAATTTCCGCGCTCGTTCCCCCGTGCTTGCCCTGTCCGCCGCCGCGATGTTGACGTTGGCGCCGATAACGGCCGAAGCCGACTCCGACCGCCATCATCATCGCCATGGGCGTGAGTACAAAGAAAAGTACTGGGATGGCGCGTGCAAGGTCGAGCGCAAATGGAAGCGCAACGGCGAATATCAGGAAAAGCGCAAGTGCCGCGATGACTATCGCGAAGGCTATTACGCCGCGCCGCAGGTCGTGATGCCGATGCCCGCGCCTGCCATCGTCATCACCCCGCCTTCAATCATCATCCGGCCCTGAACATGGATCAATCGGTGAAGGACGCCATTGCCCGCTGGCCCAACGTGCCGGCCGTGTATGGCTGGCTGTCGCTGGACGGGCGTGGGCGTTGGCGACTGCATCCGCAGGGGCAGGCTGCGCAAGGCGGGCCGGGCGAATCCATCACCAATGCCCAGATCCTGGACTTCATGAATCGGAATTATGAACACGATGACGCGGGCCGCTGGTTTTTCCAGAACGGCCCGCAACGCGTGTTCGTGCGGCTGGATGGCGCGCCCTTCGTGCTGCGCCTGAACGACGACAATCACGGGTTGCGCACGCACACGGATGCGGCGGTCGACGCCGTCAGCGCCTGGTGGCTGGACGATGGCGGCCAGCTATATGCGTCCACGCCGGCGGGCGCCGGGCTGGTGCTGGACCGTGATCTGCCCGCCCTGCTGGAAAAAATGTCGGCCAAGGACGGCGCGCCGGTCCTGGACGCCCTGGCAAGCTTGGCGCCTGACGCTGAGATCACCGTGTCATGGCCGGGCGTCTACGCCCCCGCGCCGCTGCGCGCGATCACGCGGCAGGAGGTGGCGCGCCGCCTGGGCTTCGAGCCAAATCCGGCCGCGTAGCGCCAGATCTGCGGCGGGGCAACACGGGGCGGCTACTGGCAACACAAGGCGTTGCGGAAATCAGCCGCGGCCGCTTTTGACCAGGGCAAATTTGCCATCGCCCAGCAGCATCAGCACGGCGGCCGCCACGGTCAGGAAGATGGGATATTCCCAGCCGCCGCCCGCGTTGCCAAAGCCCCAGCCGTTGCCAAAGTGCACGGTCGACGCCACGAACAACTGCACCACCGCGATGGCCGCCACCCAGCGCGGCACGATGCCCAGGATAAGCAGCACGCCCGCGCCCACTTCAAAGAACGTGACCGGATAGGCCAGCCAGCCGGCAAAGCCGATCTTGGCGAAGAACTGGGCGGTGCCGGGCAGCGTGAAGACCAGCAGCTTGGTCAGGCCGTGGGCCAGGAACATGACGCCAAGCGCCACGCGCAGTAACAGCGCGGCATAGGGAGCGGTACGGGTATCGATCATGGCAAATCCTTCTGGGTAGCGCGGATCGTCCAAGACCGGACGATGCATCAGGCCGCCATTCTTACGATTCCAAAAACAAAGATAAATAGGCAGAATTGCAAATTATTGTTCCCCGATAGGAAACAATCTTGGACACTCACACCGCCATGCAGACCTACGCCAAGGTCGTCGAGCTTGGCTCGTTCGCGGCAGCCGCCGACAAGATGGGCCAGGCGCGTTCGGTCGTGACGCGGCAGATCGCCTACCTGGAACAGAAGTACGGCGTGCGCCTGTTGAACCGCACCACCCGCAAACTCAGCATGACGGACGCGGGGCGCGCCTTCTACGAGCGCGTCCGGCCGATCCTGGCGGAAGTCGCCGACCTGGAGCTGTCGCTACAGGCCGAAGGCCAGCGCCCCAGCGGCCGTTTGCGCGTCAGCGCGCCCGTGTCGTTCGGCATCCTGCACCTGGGGCCGGCCATTGCCGAATACCTGCAACGTTATCCCGACGTCATCATCGACCTGGACCTGAACGACCGCGTGGTGGATCTGGTCGAGGACGGCTACGACATGGCGGTGCGCATCGGTCCGCTTCAGGATTCATCGTTGGTTGCGCGCCCGCTGGCGCCTCAGCAGTTGCTGGTCTGCGCGGCGCCGGCCTACCTGAAGCAGCACGGCACGCCGACCACCCCGGAAGACTTGAAGCAGCATCGCTGCCTGCACTATTCCTACGCCAGCACCGGCAATGAATGGCATTTCGAGAAGGACGGCGTGACGCATCTGGTGCGGGTGAACGCAGCGCTGCGCGCCAATAACGGCGATGTGCTGCGCACGGCGGCGCTGGCGGGCCACGGCGTTATCCTGCAACCCGAGTTCCTGGTCGGCGACGACATTCGCGCGGGGCGCCTGGTGGCCTTGCTGGCCGACTATGCGCACACACCCATCTCCATGTACGCCATCTATCCGCATCGCCGCTTCCTGTCGCCCAAGGTCCGCTCTTTTGTCGAGCATCTTGAAGAGCGGTTTGGCGGCAGTGCGCCGGCCCCCCCAGGGGGACGCGCCACGGCGCGCCGCAGCCGTTAGAATCCTACCCATGACCGCGAAACCGTCCATCGAATACTTCCCCGCCCCCCGCCGTTCGCTTTTTTGCAGCCAGTGCGCCACGCCCATCACCCGCCGGGTGCCGGAAGGCGACAACCGTGAGCGCGACGTCTGCGATCACTGCGGCGCGATCCACTACCAGAACCCGCGGTTGGTGGTTGGCACGGTGCCCGTGTGGGAAAACCGCGTACTGCTCTGCCGCCGTGCGATCGAACCGCGCTACAACACCTGGACGCTGCCGGCGGGTTTCATGGAATTGGGCGAAAGCACGGCACAAGGCGCGGCCCGCGAAACGCTGGAAGAGTCCGGCGCGCGCATTCAGCTTGGCGAGCTCTACACCATGATCGACCTGCCGCAGATCGACCAGGTGCACGTGTTCTATCTGGCCCAGGCGCTAGGCCCCGAACTGGACCCCGGCCCCGAAAGCCTGGAAGCCCGCTGGTACGACGAAGCCGACATTCCCTGGGACGACCTGGCGTTTCGCACGGTGGTAACGACCTTGCAACACTACTTCGACGACCGACGCCAAGGCGCGTTCGTGCCCCATCACTACACCCTAGAATCGCACCGTTGAAGCTGCCCTGGCTTGCCGTCGACACCCCGTTTCCGCCAGCGGAATATGCGCTGACGGAACCCGACGGCCTGCTTGCGGCCGGCGCGGACCTGTCGATGGACAGGCTGATCCAGGCTTACTCGAACGGCATCTTTCCCTGGTATTCCGAAGGCGAGCCCGTGCTGTGGTGGAGCCCCGACCCGCGCATGGTGCTGGCCACCAAGGATTTTTCGCCGTCCCATTCGCTGCGTAAGCTGCTGCGGCAGATCGCTGCGCAGGAAATCGACGCCCAGCCGCGCGTGCAAGTGCGTGTCGACACGGTGTTTTCGAGGGTCATGGCGCAATGCGCCGCGCCGCGTGACGGCCAACCGGGCACCTGGATCACCGCCGCCATGCAGCAGGCGTATGCCGAATGGCATCGGGCGGGCTACGTGCACAGCATCGAAACCTGGATCGATGGCGAGCTCGCCGGTGGCCTGTACGGCATCAGCCTGGGGCGCATGTTCTTTGGTGAATCCATGTTTACGCTCGCCCCTAACGCGTCGAAGATCGCGCTGGCGTACCTGGTTCGCTACCTGGCGGCGCAAGGCGTCGAGCGCATCGATTGCCAGCAGCAGACCCAGCATCTGGCCAGCCTGGGCGCACGCCCGATACCGCGCGCGCAGTTCCTGCAACATGTACGCCGGGCCACCGCCCAGCCCCCGATTTTCTGGGCGCCGGGCACGCTGGACAGCCTGGGCCGCCTGTTGCCCGCGACCCGTTCCACACCCCACCAGGCAGCGGAACCGACGCGGGATTCAGCGTCCGATGCAACGCCACTTAAGCGTTAATATGTAGCCATCGCGTCGCGGACGTACCGCGCGATGCGCACTTCCCCATGAGCCAGCTCAAAGAACTTCCCTTCTCCACGCTGCAGTTCTATGCAACCGCGCCTTACCCGTGCAGCTACCTGCCGGGCCGCCAGGCGCGGTCGCAGGTTGCCGCGCCCGGGCATCTGATCAACGCGGGCACCTATTCCCAGCTGGTCGAACAGGGCTTTCGCCGTAGCGGGCTGTTCACGTACCGTCCCCATTGCGACAACTGCCATGCCTGCGTGCCGGTGCGTGTCGACACGTCGGGCTTTGCCCCCAACCGCAGCCAGCGGCGGGCGTGGCGCGATCACCAATCGTTGCAGTCGTTCGTTGCGGAATTGGCGTGGTCGCCCGAGCACTACCGGCTGTATACGCGCTACCAGCAAGGCCGGCATCCGGGCGGCGGCATGGACGAGGACAGCCGCACGCAATATGCGCAGTTTCTGCTGACCAGCCGGGTCAACACGCGGCTGGTTGAATTTCGCGACGCGGACGGTGTGCTGATGATGGTGTCCATCATCGACGTGCTGGACGACGGGCTGTCGTCGGTCTATACCTTTTACGACCCCGATATCGAGGGCAGCCTGGGCACCTACAGCATCCTGTGGCAGATCGAGCAGTGCCGCACGTTGAACCTGCCGTGGCTGTACCTGGGCTACTGGATCGCCGAAAGCCGCAAGATGTCTTACAAGTCCAGCTTCCAACCCGCGCAGTTTCTTATCGACGGGGAATGGCGGAATCAGGACTACCTGTCCCTTTGATCGTGCCGTACGGTGCGCGGCCCGATTGCGGCAAGCGCGGCGAAATTGGCTCTACAATTCCGCCCCATGTCTATCCTCTTCCACGCCTACCCCCTGGCCCGCCCGGCGCTTTTTGCCATGGACGCGGAAACCGCCCACGAAGTCACGCTGTCGGGCCTGCAACGCGCCTATGAATGCGGCGCGACGCGCAAGCTGATGCATGCGCAGCCCTCGGCGCCTAGCACGCTGATGGGCATGCGGCTGGCCAACCCCATCGGGCTGGCGGCGGGGCTGGACAAGAACGGCGCCTATATCGACGCGCTGGGTAACCTGGGCTTTGGTTTCATTGAAGTCGGCACCGTGACGCCTCGCGCGCAACCCGGCAACCCCAAGCCGCGCATGTTCCGCCTGCCGCGCGCCAACGCGCTGATCAACCGTCTGGGCTTCAACAACCAGGGCCTGCCCGCGTTCCTGGCGAACGTGCAGCGCAGCCAGTGGCGCAAGCAAGGCGGCATCCTGGGCCTGAATATCGGAAAGAACGCGGACACGCCGATCGAGCGCGCCGCTGATGACTACCTGATCGGGCTGGAGGGCGTGTACCCGCATGCCGATTACGTGACGGTGAATATTTCGTCGCCCAACACCAAAAATTTGCGCGCGCTGCAAAGCGGGGACGAGCTCTCGGCCTTGCTGGCGCAACTGGCCGACAAGCGCCGTGCGCTGGAAGACCAGCACCAGCGCCGCGTGCCCATGGCGGTAAAGATCGCCCCCGACCTGACCGAAGAACAGATCGACGCCATCGCCGACACGCTGCCCCGCCATGGCATTGACGGCGTCATCGCCACCAACACCACGCTGTCGCGCGATGCGGTCACCGGTCAGGCGCATGCCGAAGAAGCCGGCGGCCTGTCGGGCGCACCGGTGCACGAGCTGTCATTGAAAGTGATTCGCCGCCTGAAGGCGCAGCTGGGCAACAGCCTGGCGATTATCGGAGTGGGCGGGGTGTTGTCGGGCGCACAGGCCCGCGAAAAGATGGACGCCGGCGCGGACGCCGTGCAGTTGTATACGGGCTTGATCTACCGGGGCCCCGCCCTGGTGGGCGAATGCGTGCGGGCTACGGCAAAGCGCTGAACGCTGCCTCCCCACGCTCGCGGCGCGCAGCGCAAAATGCGGGACAAAAAAAAGGGGCCACCCGGTGGGTGGCCCTAATTCCAGCTCTGCTCTGTCACTCAACAGTACTACATTACTGCGATTTGCGCAGCATCGCGCGCCAGGACTCAGGCGGTGCGACGGCTACGGCTGGCAACCTTGGTGGCGGCGTCGGCAGCATCCGTCGCAGCCTTGAAGGTCGCGTTGGCGGCGGCATTCAGGTTCGATTCGGCGACTTCAGCGGCCTGCTTGGCAGCCTTGGTCACGGAGTCGTAGGCGCTGGTCGCGGTGGCCAGCGAGGACTTGATCAGGGCAACGGCGCTTTCCGAACCGGCCGGAGCGTTCTTCGACAGTTGGTCGACGGCTTCGCTCAGTTGCTGCTGGCTTTCAGCGATTTGCTCTTCGGTCAGCTTGACCAGGCTGCCTTGCACGCCGGCAACGATGTCGTACACGTGCTTGGTGTAAGCCATGGCCTTTTCAGCGCCCGGCTGCAGCAGGCCCGACGCAAACGCGGCGGCTTCCTGCGGATCCTTGACTTCAGAGGCTTGTTGCGACTTCTGGGCGACTTCGTCCAGCGTGGCGCGCACAACCTTCATGTTCAGCTCAACCAGCTTTTCAAAGCCGGCGAAAACGGCGGACTGGGCAGCCACAAAAGTGTTGATGCTTGCCTTTTGGCGGTCCAGGACTTGCTGCGGAATTGCGCTCATAGAATGCTCCTTTAGGGGTAGCCGGAAGCTTTCCGGCAAGAAGGATTGGTGTCTGCGACGAGAAATAGGAACGTGCGCGGAAACTGGTACTACAAGCTACCGCCGGCCCGTTTGATGCACTGCACAATTCACATTCTAGACTGCCACAAATTGCTGTCAAGCAGTTTTTGTGCAACGCAACAAGTATTTGCACTTTAACGGTGCAGCCGCGTGCACGCCATTGATCCAGAACAAGGTTTTGCCCTGCTTCGGGAAAAACCCGACATGACGGCGTATCAATTCTTTTCTAAACTGCTTTCACGCTGATGACAGAAAAAACAATCGATAAGTCAGCGGCCAAAAACTAAATCGCAGCAAGCAAAACCCTGCAATTGGAGACTTCATGACCTTTATTCCCCGCACGCTTACGGCCCTGCTCGCGGCCAGCGCCATGTTCGCGGCCGGCGCCGCCCACGCGGAATTTCCGGAACGCCCCATCAATATGGTGGTGCCGTTCGCCGCAGGCGGCCCGACCGACAACGTCGCCCGATCGCTGGCCGAAGCCATGCGGCCGAGCCTGGGACAGACGGTCGTGGTTGAGAACAAGGGCGGTGCCGGCGGCACCATCGGCACCACGCAGGTTGCGCGCGCCCAGCCCGATGGCTATTCCATTCTGCTGATGCACGCCGGCTTCTCCACGGCGCCGTCCCTGTACAAGAACCCCGGCTACGACCCGTACAAGAGCTTTGAGCCCATCGGCCTGGTGGTCGACGTGCCCATGACCATCATCGCGCGTTCGGACTTCCCGCCGAACAACATCAAGGAACTGGCCGAATACGTCAAACAGAACAAGGACAAGGTCTCGCTGGCCAACGCCGGCATCGGCGCGGCCAGCCACCTGTGCGGCACCATGCTGGTGGAAGCGCTGGGCGTCCAGCTGCTGACGATTCCGTACAAGGGCACCGCGCCCGCCATGAACGATTTGCTGGGCAAGCAGGTCGACCTGCTGTGCGACCAGACCACCAACACGACGCAGCAGATCGAAAGCGGCAAGGTCAAGGCCTATGCCGTGACCAGCCTGAAGCGCGTGCCCACGCTGGACAAGCTGCCGACCATGGACGAATCCGGCTACAAGGGTTTCGAAGTGGGCATCTGGCACGGGATGTGGGTGCCCAAGGGCACGCCCAAGCCGGTGGTGGACAAGCTGATCAAGAGCCTGCAGGCCGGCCTGGCCGACCCGAAGTTCCAGGAACGCATGAAGCAGCTTGGTGCCACGGTGCTGACGGCCGAAGCCAACCCGCAGGCACTTGAGGCCAAGGTCAAGCAGCAGGTTCCGCAATGGGCCGAGCTATTCAAGAAGGCAGGCGTCGAGCAGCAATAAGCTGACGCTGGCGGCCGACCCTGGCCGGATGGCAAAAAAGCCCCGAAAGGGGCTTTTTTCATGGTCCGGACCGGCGCGGGCGCGGACTGCTCAGGGCCGCAAGGCTTCCGCCGCCATGCCCAAGCCGTTGAACCAGGTGGACACCGAGGGTTCGTAGCCCAGCGCCTCGGAAATGCTGGCGGCGGTATCGACCAGCGCGCGAATCCAGTCGTCCTGCAAGCGTTCGGCCGGGGCCGAGATGGACAGCCCCGCCACCAGCTTGCCGGTATCGTCAAAAATGCCGGCGGCGATGCAACGCACGCCCAGTTCCAGTTCTTCGTTGTCGCGGGCGTACCCATGGCGCCGCACCAACGCCAGTTCACGTTCCAGGCGATCCAGGTCGGTCAGGCTGTTGCGCGTGTGGCCGGCCAGGCCAGTGCGCAGCGCGTACGCGCGCACTTGGCGCGCATCGCCGGTGGACAGGAACAGCTTGCCGGTCGAGGTCAGGTGCAGCGGGGCACGGCCGCCAATGGCACGCACCACCTGCATGCCCGAGCGCTCGCTCCAGGCGCGGTCGATATAGACGATTTCGTCGCCCTGCTGGACCGACAGGTTGATGGTCTGCCCCGTTAGCTTGTGCAGGGACCGCATGGCGGAAATGGCCGCTTCGCGAACGTTCAGCCGCCCTTTCACCAGCGACCCCAATTCCAGCAGGCGCATGCCCAGCTGATACAGGCCGTTGTCCACGCGTTCAACGTAGCGTCCCACGACCAGGTCGTTCAGGATGCGGTGCGCGGTCGAGGCATGCAGGCCGGTGGTGGCCGACAATTCCTTGAGGGTGACCGGGTCTTGCTGCGCGGCCAGGGCGTCGAGCAGGCGCATGGCTCGCTCGATGACCTGGATGGCGATGGGGTGGCCGGACGCGCCTTCGGTCTCGGCGTCCAGGGGAGTGCGGGGTGTCGTCAGACGGGGCATAGGGGGAAATAGGCTCGCGCCGCAACGCCGTAAAAGACCGGCCTTGCGGCAACGCAGCAAACAGTTCTTTCCCGTATTGTGAAATTTAAGACGCCGTTTTGCAATGGCTTTTTTGCGACGAGATCAAGCTGCGGCGGGCGGCGCCAGCTTTCCGCCCAGGCGCAGCACCTCGGCGCGCAAGAACTCCAGCGCCTCGGCGGCGGCCGCCGGTTCCCCTTTGACGCCCAGCTCAATATGGGGCGTTCCGCCCGCTTCGCCCACGCTGGGCAGGCTGAAGGCGCGCACGTCGGGCCAGCGGCTTTCCACGCTGACCATAGCCGGCGTGATGCGCGATTCGGGCATGCTGAACACCAGGAAAGAATGCTCGACATGGGCGCGCACATGTTGCAGCGCACGATAGCGTGTGTCCAGGGTCCATTCCAGCATCGGCCAGGCCATCACGGGAAAGCCGGGTACGAAGGTGTGGTCGTGGATGAAGAAGCCCGGAATACGGTTGTACGGGTTGGGAACGATCTCGCAGCCTTGCGGAAACACGCCCATTTGCAGGCGCTGCTGGTTTTCCGGCGCGCTCATGTCGGCCGTGCCCTGGCCCTTGGCCGCCATTTCGGCGGTGCGCAGCGCAATCGCCTGCTCGGCCTCCGGGTGCAGCGCCAATGGCAAGCCCAGCGCGGCAGCGGCGGCTTGGCGGGTGTGGTCATCAGGCGTGCCGCCGATGCCGCCGCAGGAGAACACGACGTCGCCCGTGGCGAAGCTGCGCTTGTAGGCCGCCACCAGTGTGTCGCGGTCGTCGGGCAGGAATTCGGCCCAACCCAGTTGCATGCCGCGAGCACTGAGGAGCTCGACGACCTTTGAAAAATGCTTGTCCTGACGGCGGCCCGAGAGGATTTCGTCGCCAACGATGATAAGACCGATGCGACGGGCGGCGGATTCTGCGGCCATGTCCAGTTCCAAAACGGTAAGGGTTAAATGCCGGTCAGGCTTCGATGACACGATCCTGGCGCAAACGCCGAAGCGCTTCCAGGCCGTAGTGCGCGTAGACCAGCGCCGAAAACACCGGCAGGATAATCCAGGCGGGCGGCAGCAAGTTCAGCAGTGAGCAAATAAGCCCGATGGTCCAGAAGCCGCCGTTGTTGCGTTCCAGGATCAGCTTGCGTTCTTCGGGGCTGGCGTGTTCCACGATGGCGTCCACGCGCATCATCCGCGAAAAAGCAAAGGCCCACCAGAAGATCGACAGGATGATCGCCATGGGCGGCACCAGCCACAAGGGCAGCGTCAGCACCCAGCCGGCGGCGAAGGCGGCCGATACCCAGATGGCGTTCCATACGCTGACCGCCGTCGAGAACTTGCCCTGCGGCGTCACGCTGGCATATTCGCGCTGCCCCACGTGGCGCAGCACCAGCGGCATCACGAAAACAGCGGCAATGGCCAGGCCCAGGATGCCGGACACGGGCAGCAAAATGGCGGCGGCAATGACGGGGATGAGATAGATCTTGAGCGAAAACAGGCCCATTGCGATCATCCATTCGTCGGCGCGATTCACCATGTCCCAGTGGGACACCTCGGCGCGCAGCCAGTCGGTCAATGGCGTCCAGAACAGATACAGCAACAGGAACGCGCCAACCAGCGCAATCAGGAATGGCAGAAGCACCGCGAACAGCATCGTCGGATGGCATTGCGACACCAGCGCGCGCTTGAACGCCTGGCCAACGCTGACGGCGCCCGTGCCGGCGCCAGAGAATCGGCCATTGCCGGGCGCGGCGGTATCGGGGCGTAAAGCGGTCATAAGAGCTTGAAAAAGGGGGGTGGACATCCCGGGTATGATAGTCAAACACGCCCCGATCTGCTCACATGTCTCTACTCGTACCCGGCTCTGACCTGGCCCCCTTGCGCGCGCGGCTAAGCGCAACCCCCGACACCTGGCTCATCGCCTGCTTCTGCGCGGCCTGGTGCGACACCTGCGAACAGTACAAGCCCAAGCTTGAAGCGTTGGCAGACGCCCTGCCGCAGCACGTGTTCGCCTGGATAGACATCGAAGACCATGCCGAACTGCTGGGCGATATCGATGTCGAGAACTTCCCGACTCTGCTGGTGCAAATCGGGTCGCGCGTGGTGTTCTATGGCCCCATGTTGCCGCACATCGGCCATCTGGAACGCCTGATTGAAAGCGTGGACGCGAACAGCCCGGCAGTCAGTTCCGCACTACCCGATCTGCCAAAACTGCTAGCCGCCTGATTCCCGGCACCGACAAAAAAACCCGCAAGGCCAAACGGCGTTGCGGGTTTTTTTATGCGGCGCGGGGCGGCGATCAGTTCTTGCGCGAGCCGCCCAGCAACACTGCCACCTGGCGCTTGGGCGACGACGAACCGCTGTCGTTCTTGGGCGCGGGTTCTTGCTCGGACGAAGACGACGCCGAGGGCTCGTAGGGCTTCAGGAAGAAATCATCCACCGGTTGGCGCGAGCCGCCCGACGTGTAGCCCGAGCGGCGATCGGATGAACGGCCACCGCGGTCGCCACGGCTTCCTTCACGGCTTGATTCACGACCCTCGCGCGAGGACGAGGAAGAGGACGACGGGCGGTCTTCGCTGCGGCGATGGCTGCGCGCCACGGCGTCGGCCGGCAAGTCCAGCGTACCGCGCGGCACTTCGCGCTTGATCAGCTTTTCGATGTCGAGCAGGAAGCGTTCTTCATCCGGCGTGAACAGCGCAATGGCTTCGCCCGATGCGCCCGCGCGGCCGGTCCGGCCAATGCGGTGCACGTAGTCTTCGGCGTTGTACGGCAGGTCATAGTTGATGACGCAAGGCACGCCGGCCACGTCCAGGCCGCGCGCGGCCACGTCGGTGGCCACCAGCACTTCCAGGTCGCCGGCCTTGAAGGCTTCCAGCGCCTTCATGCGGTCGGCCTGGGTCTTGTCGCCGTGAATCGATTCGGCCTTGACGCCATCGCGTTCAAGTTCGCGAGCCAGCCGGGCCGTGCCGATCTTGGTGTTCGAAAACACGATCACCTGCTTCAGGCCGCGCGACTTCACCAGATGCACGACGGCGGCGCGCTTGGCGTCGCTGGACATCTTGTAGGCGATCTGCGTGATGGTGGTGGCCGTGGCATTGCGCGCCGCGACTTCGATCTCGACCGGCTGGTTCAGGTACGAACGGCCCAGTTTGCGGATTTCGTTGCTGAACGTGGCCGAAAACAGCAGGCCCTGACGCTGCGCGGGCAGCAGGCGGATGATGCGTTCCAGGTCGGGCAGAAAGCCCATGTCCAGCATGCGGTCCGCTTCGTCCAGCACCAGGATGCCGACCTGGCTCAGGTTCACGTTCTTTTGTTCGACGTGGTCCAGCAGGCGGCCGGGCGTGGCCACCAGGATTTCGCAGCCGCGACGCAGCGCTTCTTTTTGCGGACCGATATCCACGCCACCGAACACCACGGCGGAACGCAGGGGCGTTTGCTTGCTGTAGCGCTTGACGCTTTCGAACACCTGGTCGGCCAGCTCGCGCGTGGGCGTGAGGATCAGCGCGCGCACCGGGTGGCGCGCGGGCGAGGCGCTGGTGTTGGCCAGCGGCATCAGGCGGTGCAGGATGGGCACGGTGAACGCGGCCGTCTTGCCGGTGCCGGTCTGGGCGGCGCCCATGACGTCGCGCCCTTCCACCACGACGGGGATGGCTTGCGCCTGAATGGGCGTCGGAATGGTGTAGCCGGTTTCGGCGATGGACTGGAGCAGCAGCGGGTGCAGTCCAAAATCGGCAAACGTCGGCGCGGGCGCGTCGGCGGGGGGTGCTACGGATTGAGTGGATTCAGTCATCAGGGTTTGGCAGATACCGGGACCAGTGAAAAAGAACAAAACGAGAGTGCTACATGCACTGCACTACATATGCATCGGGGCAATCTGAATACGCGTGGTCGCATCGCGACGGCACGCAAATCGCCGCGAAGCGGATTCGGCTTCGCGGGCAATCGGCACCCTGCCTTGCAGGCCAGCGGGCGCATTCGGGATTCGATACTTATGAGGGCAGTACCAGGCCCGGATTGCTGTGGATAACGTGGATTTTAGCGCAGGCGCCCTACCACAACATCAAAGAGTGGTTTCAGACGGGTACGGCAACACCGCCAGACAACGGGCACGCCCGCTTCCAGCCGGTTTAGACTGTCCACCAGATGGACTAATCATGATCGAAAGCCGAACATCAGCCGGCCAGCCAGCGCAGCCCCCACAAGACCAGCATGCCGACCACGATCACCAGCACCGCGCTACGGGTGCGGAGAAAAACCAGGATGGCGACCAGACCGGCCACCAACTTGTAATCAAACACCGGCCCCAAGCCCGCCTTCCAAGGCAAGAGGTCCGGCACGACGATGGCGGTCAGCGCGGCGGCGGGCGCATAGCGCAACGCGCGCCGCACGCCATCGGGCAAAGGAATGTAATCGCCGAAAAGCATGAAGCCGGCGCGCGTCAGGACGCTGCACAGGGCCAGCAACAGGATCGCCGAATAGACGTAGATCTCGGAGGGCCAGAGGGTCATGGACGCGCCTTGAAAAATCGTTCGGCCCACATGCCGGCCACGACGCCCGCGATGACGGCCGCGGCCAAGCCCAGCCGCAATGGCAGCACCTGCCCCGTCCAGGCCACCACGCCGGCGGCCAGCATGGACACCAGCATCGGCTTGGAATTGGCCAGCGGCACGGTAATCGCCAACAGGGCCAGCACCGCCGCAAAATCCAGCGACCAGCCGGTGGGCACCATGGTGCCCAGATAAATGCCGACGATGGAAGACGATTGCCACACCAGCCACCCCGGCACGATGGTGCCCAGGAAGAACCAGAGTTGATCGCGCGTGCCGCGTTCGGCCGAATCGCCGTAGCGCGGCATGAACAGCACGAAGCCCATATCGGTGGTGAAGTAGCCCAGCCCCAAACGCTTGGGCCAGGACAGATGCCGGAAATACGGCTGCAAGGCCGCGCCGAAAATCAGAAAGCGCAGGTTCACGACAAAGCCGGCGGCGAAGATCAGCCAGAGCGGTGCGCCCGTGGCGATCAGCGGCAACGACGTCAACTGAGCCGAGCCCGCGTACAGCAAGAGCGTCATGGCCAACGCCATGGATTCGGTCAGCCCCGACTTGACCATCGCCACACCCGTCACCAAGCCCCAGGTTGCCGTGGCGATCAACGCAGGCACGATAGCGTGCACGCCGGCGCGAAAGGCGTTCAGGCGTTGCTGGCGCACCGCGCCGGGATCTTCGGATTCAGAAAGCGCGGATTCAGAGGACAACGGCTGGCCCCTGGCGGTTCGGACAGGACGACATGGGAACTCTTACGGATTGCGTGGGCCGAATGGCACCACGCCGGTGCGCGAATAGGCCGGTATTGTAACCTCGTCGCTTGATACAATACGCGCCTGAAAATTCTTGGCTGGTCGGGCCTGGCGCGGCGCAAAATCGGCCATGGTGAATGGCCGCGTCCCGAAGTACCATCACTGGCTAAGTCAGTTGTGATTCGCGCGGTGGGTTCAATACCGGCCGCACATTGCCCAACCCGCCGTTTATCGGTTTTTTTATTCAGGAAGATCCATGACCGCTGCCCCGGCCGCCGTCCCGAACGCTCACGAAGTCATTGAAGTCGGCGCTGAAGACCTGCCCGTTTTCTGTCCCGGCCCGAAGGCGCCGCTGTGGAGCATGCACCCGCGCGTCTTCCTTGACGTGGCCCGTACCGGCTCTGCAAGCTGCGCCTACTGCGGCGCGCAATATCGCCTGAAGGCCGGCACGGTGCTGCACGGCCACCACTAAGCCAGCCGCCTTCGACGCCCAACGCCACGGTTACCGCAGCCCTATGTTTGCCACCCCCGAAGAAGCCGAACACGCGTTCTACGAAGCCCTGGAACAGGGGGACTGCGTCCGCCTGATGCAGGTGTGGGCCGACGACGAAGAAGTCGTCTGCATCCACCCCGGGGGCCTGCGCATTGTCGGCCACTCGGCGGTGCACGACTCCTGGCAGCAGGTGCTGTCCAACGGGCCGCTGCATGTCCGTCCGCTGCGCCCGCTGGTCATGCTCAGCATGATGTGCGCGGTGCACGTGCTGGTTGAACAGGTGGCGGTGCGCACGCGCGAAGGCACGCAGTTTGCAAACTGCTACGCCACGAACATCTACCACAAGGGTCCAACCGGATGGCGCATGGTCATGCATCATTCGTCGTCGGCGCCCACGGAAGCCGGGGTGCTCGACTTGCACGACGTACCCGACATGCTGCATTGAATCGGGTGGATTTTTAGTTGGCCGCTGCTCGTCTTGACTCGTCTCCATGCCCCGTCCCCTCCTGGTTACCCGGAGGCGACAGCCAGACGGTCTACGCGTCCTTGTTCGCGCAATACCACCGGATCGCCTTCGTGCGCGACCGGGTGGACACGCCCGACACCGATTTCGTGGACTTCGACTGGACCGGACCCGGCCTGTTTCCGCACAAGGCTGCCGACGGTGCGCCTGTCAGCGGACAGGGCCCGGTTGCCAATGGCAAGACCGCCGCGGCGCGATGGATGACGGCCCCCGACTGGCAGTCGCTGCCGCAAACGCCCGACACCCCCGCGCTGATCCTGTTCCATGGCCTGGAAGGCGGCAGCAACAGCCGCTACGCCCAGTCCGTTGCTCATTATTTCCGCGCGCGCGGCTGGATCGTCGTCATCGCGCATTTTCGGGGTTGTTCGGGCGTGCCCAACCGCCTGGCGCGCGCGTATTACTCGGGTGATTCCGCTGAAGTCGGCTTCCTGCTCAAGACCGTGCGCGACCGCATTCCGCATGCGCGCTGGCATGCGGTGGGCGTGTCGCTGGGCGGCAATGCGCTATTGAAATACCTGGGTGAACACCAGGAAGACACCACCTGGCTGACCGCCGCGGCAGGCGTTTCCGTGCCGCTGGACCTGGTCGCCTGCGGCAAGACCCTGTCCACCGGCATCTTCAACCGGCGCGTATACACCGCGCATTTCCTGAAGACGCTCAAGCACAAGGTATTGGAAAAGGCGCATCGTTTTCCTGGCGCGATCGACGTGATGCGTATCGCGCATGCGCACGACCTGCGCGAATTCGACGACACCTACACCGCGCCGATGCACGGGTTTCGCAATGCGCTGGACTACTGGACGCGTGCGTCCAGCAAGCCGTGGCTGCCCAAGATTTCGGTGCCCACGCTGGTGCTCAACGCCCGCAACGACCCCTTCATTCCGGCAGCATCGCTGCCCAAGCCGGAAGACTGCTCGCCCACCATCTTGCTGCACCAGCCCAGCGACGGCGGCCATGCCGGCTTTCCGACGGGCGCGTTTCCCGCACACCTGAACTGGCTGCCCCAGCGGCTGGGCCGCTTCTTCGAAACGGGCCTGTAGCTGTAGCGGTAAGCGCGGCAGTAGTTGGCCGCTGGCACAAGCGGCGGCCGGATGACTCCGGCCATTACGGCATCGCCGCCTGCCATCAACCCGATTTGAAGCGTTCCAGCAGCTGTCGTTCTTCGGCCAGCTTGTCTTTGACTTCCTTGATCTGCACGTCGATCTGCGATTGCTCGTAGAAGTCGGTCGACAGGCCGCGCGCCTGCTGTAGCTGCGACTCGGCGGCGGCGAACGCCCCGGTCATGACATAAAACCGCGCCAGGTCTCGGCGCGCCTGCACGGGCTTGCCATTGCGCTCTTCGCTTTGCGCCAGCATCTGATACAGGCTGGGTTCGTCGCTGCCCCATTGCTTGATCTTGGCGCGCAGATAATCCTGCGCCTCGGCATGGCGGCCGTTGCTTTGCAACGCCTGCGCATAGGCGATACCCAGCGCCCGCTGGTCCGGCCAGCGCTTGGCGGCGGCCTGCGCCAACTCCACGGCGCGGGCGGTGTCCTTGCGCGCCAGCGCGATGTCGACACTAAGCTTGGCCAATTGCGCGGAATTGCGCCCGTTTGCGGTGGCCAGGTTCCAGTACCGGTCGGCTTCAGCCAGGTTGTTGCGCTGGAACGCTTGCAGGGCCAGCCCGTAATAGGCGGCCGACTGCCGCACCCCTGACAGCGCTTGCGCCTCGTCCTGCAATTGCTGCCCGGCCGAGCGCAGGCTGACGGCGTCGCGCCCCTGCACCACGCGCATCTTGGCGCGCACGTACCAAAAATCGTCACTGTCGATATGGCGCGAGGCCGGCAAGGACCGCACGCGGTTCTGGACATCGGACATCCGTTCGATGGACAAAGGGTGGGTGCTGGCCCATGAACCGCCGCCGGCCCCTTCGTTCAGGCGCGACGCATTCATCAGCCGCGAGAACATCTGGGACATGCCCTCGGCGTCGTACCCCGCCTTGGTCAGCATCTGGAAACCGGCCCGGTCGGCCTCGCGTTCCGCATCGCGCGAAAAGCCCAGCTGGCGGTTGATGGCGGCGGCCTGGCCAAACGCCGCCACGCCCATCGCCAGGTTGCCGCCGCCACCGGCCAGCGCGGCCAGCAACGCGCCGGCCAGGCTGGCCAGCATCACCATGCCGTTCTGGTTCTGCTGCGTCATGCCGCGCGCGATGTGGCGCTGCACGACGTGGCCGATTTCGTGCGCCAGCACGGCGGCCAGTTCCGATTCGCTGCCCGAGGACACGATCAGGCCGGTATTGACGCCGATAAATCCGCCCGGCATCGCAAAAGCGTTGATTTCGGGGTCGCGCACGCCAAACATTTCGACGTCGGGCACGGCCCCCGGCGCAAAGGCCGCCAGCTTGCGGCCCATGGTGGTCAGATATTGGCTGAGCTCGGGGTCGTCGACATAAGTCGGGTCACGCCGGCCTTGCGACATGATGGCCTCGCCCAGGCTGCGTTCCAGCATGGGCGAGAGCTCGGCGGCGGATGCGGCCCCCATGGTTGGCAGACCCACCGGTTGCGCCCAGGCGGCAACGGGAAGGGAGGGGGCGATCAACGCGGCGCTCAGGGCGAGAATCGCGCTTCGTTTCGCAATAGCGCAAATGGATGGCATGTTCCTGCGGTTCATAAGCCTATGATAGCGATGAGCTTAAAATGTTTCATCGATACTCCCAACGAGGTCTCAATGCGTCCCGTCCGTAAAGCCGTTTTCCCTGTCGCCGGCATGGGCACCCGCTTCCTGCCCGCCACCAAGGCGATGCCCAAGGAAATGCTGCCCGTGGTCGATAAGCCATTGATTCAATACGCCGTTGAAGAAGCGGTCGCCGCCGGCATCACCGATCTGATCTTCGTGACGGGCCGCAACAAGCGCGCCATCGAAGACCACTTCGACTCGGCCCCGGAACTTGAATCCGACCTGGAAAGCAAAGCCAAGCACGAGCTGCTTGCCATGGTGCGGGGCATTCTACCCGCGCATGTCAATTGCCTCTACATCCGCCAATCCGCGCCGCTGGGCCTGGGCCACGCCGTGCTGTCGGCCGCCCCCGCCGTGGGCGACGAACCCTTTGCCGTATTGCTGGCCGATGACCTGATCGACGCCGACACGCCGGCCATGAAGCAATTGGTGGATGTGGCCGTGGCCCAGAACGCCAGCGTGTTGGGCGTGCAGGATGTGCCCCGCGCCGATACCCGCAAGTACGGCATCGTGGCCACCCGCGCCGGCGAAGCGAACCTGGATCCGCGCACGGAACGCGTCACGCATATTGTGGAAAAGCCCGAGCCCGATGCCGCCCCGTCGACGCTGGCCGTCGTGGGCCGCTACGTGCTGGAAGCCGCCATTTTTGACCACCTGCGTTCAACCAAGATGGGCGCGGGCAACGAAATCCAGCTGACGGACGGCATTGCCTCGCTGATGCGCGAGCGCGCCGTGTTCGCGCACCGCTTTGACGGCGTGCGCTACGACTGCGGCAACAAGGCGGGGATGTTCCAGGCCACCGTGGCGCTGGGCAAGAAGTATCACGGACTGGTGCCGGAATAAGCCCCGGCCGGCCTGAACCACGTTCAGGCGGATAGCGCCGCGCGGGCCTTGGCCCGGGCGCGCGCATCGCGGTCCACCTTGCGCAGCCGCCCCTTGGCGGACAAGCGCATCAAGGTGCCCAAGGCCACCATCAAGCCGATCACCTCGACCAAGGCAGCCGGAATCCACATCGTGAGGCCGCCGATGGTCTGGTCTGTTTGCGCCGACATGGCGATGGCGCGGCCACAGAGCTCAAACAACGGATAGATATCGCTTTCAGTGAAGGCGATGACGGCGCCCGCCACCATCTGCGGCAGCATGGTCAGCACCGGAGAAATCACGCGTCCGCCCGGCGTCATGGCCGCGGGCGGCGCGGGGCGGCGATCCAGGATCAGGTTCCAGTACATGAAGCCGCTGATCACCACGGACCAGTTCATCAGGCGATACAGGCGCCAGTCCAGCATGGAATAGAACTGCACGGACGGAATCAGCCAGACCAGCACCAGGAAGACGAACAGCGTCGGCACGAAAATCTTGTTGGTCAGTACGGCAACGGTGACCCGCCCGCTACGCGTGCGCAGAAAGTCACGCAGCCGGATGCGCCAGGACATCGGCAGCCCGGCGCGCATGACCTGGCCCGGAAATGCCGCCATCACCAGCAGCGGACCCAAATGGTGTAGCACCAGATGCTGGATGCGGTGGATGAAGAACATCCGTTCGGCGTAATAGTCGACGCGCGTATGCATCGACAGATACAGCAGCACCAGCCCCAGCCAAAAGAAAAAGCGACGCGCGCCGGTCACATGGTGAACGCGTTGCCCGCGCACGAACAGCACGATCGCCACCACGAAGGAGGCGACCAACGTGGGAGAGAACTCCCAGGGTATGAGCCATTCAAGACTATCCATGCGGGCCATCCGAAAGACATCGGGAAAGACGGGCCGGCGGCGCGCGCCGGCCTGTGGGCTGATTGTAGTAGACCGCGCCGGCCCGTGGTCCGGTGGGCCGGCAGGATCAGAAGTGATGCGAAACGCCCGCTCCGACGCGCGTGGTGTGGGAATGGGCGGGGTCGAACTGGTCGTCCAGCGTGTAGTTGGACGCGTACCCGGCAAAGCCGTATAGCGTCGTGCGTGGTGACAAGGCATAGGTATAACCCAGGGTCGCCACCTGGGCCTTGCGCGCCGTCATGCCGTTGTCCCACTGCCAGTCGGGTCGCGCCAGGGACCACTGCACCAGCACGGTGCCCGGGCCGAACGGCACGCTGGCGCCCACCAGCCAGGCATTGATGGTGCCGCCCTGGACAAACGGGGCCGGACCCAGGCCCTGGCCCAGGTTGTCGGGGTCGCCGCCGTCCAGGCCGACATAGCCGTTTTGTTGCCGCGACCACGCCAGTGACAGTTTCAGCACTTCAAAGTCGTAAGCCGCGCCCAATTGCACGGCGCGGGGCCGCTTGGCCTCTGCAGCCGAATCGGAACTGGCCAGCTGCAATTGATCCCACGTGGCCACGGCCAGCAGTGGTCCGCTTTCATACTTCAGCCCGGCGCTGACCGCGCGGGTGTTCTGGTTGGACCGAAACCGATTCTGGTCGCCGGCATCGAACGAGTAGCCCGCGCCTAGCTGGAAGCCGTTCCAGTCCGCCGACGTCACGTTCACCATATTGCTGAACTGGAAGTTGTCCGAGGCCTTGAACGTGGCGCCCATGCCCATGTCCTTCCAGGACGCAATTTCCAGCGCGTTGCCGAACGTCTGGCCGATGGTGCGCTGGCGCCCCAGGCGCACCTCGCCATAGGTATCGTTGCCCAAGCCGACCCAGGCCGCGTAGTTGAACAGGCGGCCCTCGTCTTCCAGCTGGCCGCTGGACGGGTCGAAGCCGCTTTCAAGGCCGAAGCGGCTGCGCCAGCCGCCGCCCAGATCGTCGGTGCCCGACAACCCCCAAAGTGAATCCGTCAGCCCGCCGTTCAGCACGCCGGCGTGGCTGCCTTGGCCGGACACGCTGGTCACCGCTACCCCGGCATCGACGACGCCGTACAGGTGCAGGCCGAAGTCTTCGACGGCGGCGGCCGTGGCCAGCACGGGCGACAAAATCAGCCCACCGACCATGACGACCGCGCAGAATGCCTTTTTCATGCTTTCTCCTATCAGGGCGAGCGCCATTGCCCGCCCCGCCAGATGTGACCTTATTGCGGCCTTATTGCCAGCCGTAACGACGTACCCAAATGCCCTTGAGCAACTGCGTCAGCACGCAGTAGCTCAGCAACACCCCCACCAGCCAGGGGAAATAGCCCCATGGCAACGCTTGCAGCTGGAAGTACTCGGCCAGCGGCGAGAACGGCAGCATCAGGCCCAGCACCACCACCATTGCCGTCATCGCCATCAACGGCCAGGACGCCCGGCTTTGCAGGAAAGGAATGCGGCGCGTCCGGATCATGTGCACGATCAGCGTCTGCGACAGCAAGCCCTCAACGAACCAGCCGGACTGGAACAGCGTCTGATGCTCCGGCGCATTGGCATGGAACACAAACCACATGATGCCGAACAGCGCGATATCGAACAGCGAGCTGATCGGGCCGAAGAACACCATGAAGCGGCCCAGGCCGTCCGCATCCCATTGCTGCGGCTTCTTCAGCAGTTCTTCGTCGACATTGTCGAAGGGAATTGCCGTTTGCGATACGTCGTACATCAAATTCTGCAGCAGCAGGTGAATAGGCAGCATCGGCAGGAACGGCAGGAAGGCGCTGGCGACCAGCACCGAGAACACATTGCCGAAGTTCGAGCTGGCCGTCATCTTCAGGTACTTGAGCATGTTGCAAAAGGTCTTGCGGCCTTCGATCACGCCGTCCTCCAGCACCATCAGGCTCTTTTCCAGCAAGATGATGTCGGCGGCTTCCTTCGAGATATCCACCGCGGAATCCACGGAAATACCGACGTCGGCCGCGCGCAGGGCCGGGGCGTCGTTGATGCCGTCGCCCATGAACCCCACCGTATCGCCTTGTGCACGCAGGCTGCGCACGATGCGTTCCTTGTGCGCGGGCGTCAGGCGGGCAAACACGTTGGCCTGGCGCACCGCCACCGCCAGTTCCGCATCGTCCATGGCTTCAATCTGCGCGCCCAGATACACGCCGCGCACCTCGAAATCGACCTCGCGGCAGACTTTCTGCGTGACCAGTTCCACATCTCCGGTCAACACCTTGACCTCAATGCCGGACGCCTTCAGCGCGGCCAGCGCCGGGCCGGTCGATTCCTTGGGAGGATCCAGGAAGGCGATGTACCCCACCAGCACCAGGTCGGACTCGTCGGCCACGCCATAGGCCAGTTGCGTGGGCGGCATTTCCTTGACGCCCACCGCGATGACGCGCAGCCCGTCGCGGTTCAGCTCGGCCGTGACGCGCCGGATATCCGCGCGCCGCGCGTCGGTCAGCGGAAATACCGAATCGCCCACGCGCAAGCCCGTGCACGCCGTCAGCATTTCTTCCAGCGCGCCTTTGCAGATCAACTCGTGATGGTCACGGCCGTTTTCCGTTTCGTTGACGACAACGGACATCCGCCGCCGCGAAAAATCAAAAGGAATCTCATCGACCTTGCGGTACTTGGTGGCCAGGTTCAGGCTGCGCTTGACCTCGGCATGCTGCAACACCGCCACATCCAGCAGGTTCTTCAGGCCGGTCTGGTAGTAGCTGTTCAGGTAGGCATAGGCCAACACATCGTCGCTGCTGGATCCGTACACGTCGGTGTGGCGTTCCAGCACGATGCGGTCTTGCGTCAGCGTGCCCGTCTTGTCGGTGCACAGCACGTTCATCGCGCCCAGGTTCTGGATCGCGTCCAGGCGCTTGACGACGACCTTGCGGCGGGACATGCGCAACGCGCCCTTGGCCAGCGTGGCGGTAACGATCATCGGCAGCATTTCCGGCGTCAGGCCCACGGCGATTGCCAGCGCGAACAGCAAGGCTTCCAGCCAATCGCCCTTGGTGACGCCATTGATGACGAAGACGATGGGAGCCATGACCAGCATGAAGCGGATCAACACCCAGCTGACACGGTTGATGCCCTGCTGAAACTGCGTCGGAGCACGGCTTTCCTGGGTGACCCGGCCGGCCAGCTGACCAAAGTAGGTATTGGCGCCGGTGGCGATGACCAGCGCGCTGCCTGATCCGCTGACCACATTGGTGCCCATGAAAGCCATGTTTTCCAGCTCTAGCGAGTTGTCGGTTTCCTCGCGCTGGACGGCGTGCTTTTCAACGGGCAGGGATTCGCCCGTCAAGGCGGCCTGGGCGATGAAGAGGTCCTTGGCGTTCAGGATGCGGCAGTCGGCGGGGATCATGTCGCCGGCCGAAAGCAGCACCACGTCGCCGGGCACCAGTTCAGCCAGCGGCACTTCCAGCTGGTACGAGCCCGAGTCGTGCAGCGGGGCGCCGAACACGCGCCGACCGTTGGCGGCGTCCGGCGTCAGCACGTCCGCGCGCAGCACGGTAGCGGTGTTCTGTACCATGGCTTTCAGCGCTTCGGCCGCGCGGTTCGAGCGCAGTTCCTGGGCAAAGCGCAGCACAGTGGAAATCACCACCATGGAGCCGATGATGGCCACGGCTGTCCACGACTTGTCGTCGGCCTCGGCCATCCGCACGTCGGTCAGCCAGGACAGGCCAGCCAGCGCCGTCAGCAGCAGATTGAACGGGTTGCGGTACGACAGCCACAGGTGCGAATACCAGGACAGCGGCTTTTCGTGGTCGACTTCGTTGGCGCCGTGGCGTTCGCGGGCAGCGTCGGCCTGGGCTTGCGTCAAGCCGCCACGGCCACTGGCCAACTGCGTGAACAAGGCGTCCAGCCCCATGCGGGATTGCTCCAGCATGCGGCGGTTGGCGCGCCGCGATGCCTCCGACGGCGTCGACGCAACGGCGGTTTGAGCGCCCTGTTCAAGAATGGGGGTGCGGCGGAAGTGACGGCCTGCGCGGCGGCGGCCGGCGGCCGACGAAAAGAAGGATTTCAGGAAGGTAAACATCGGAGTGCTCCGGTTTTTCTTGGATTTCTTGTCGGAGACACGGCTTTCCCGCCCAGGCGCCGGCCACGCGGGCAGGAACGGACCACGGCCATGATGGAAAGCCGTGGGTCCGCCCATGCGGGCGTGCGCAGGCACCGGGGCAATGTTGCCGGTGTCCGGATCGCGGTGAATCGCGCCGGAGTGCAAAAAACGGAAAGGGAGCTAGCTGGGAATCGAAACCGGCGCCGTGGACGCGTTCGTCAGTGGGACGCGGTAAGGCCGGGGATTCAATGCTGCGGAGTCCGTCGGAACCGGAAGTCTGTCCGGCCGGTCGGCTCGCAGGCGAGAAGACAGGTCAGACAGGCATGCCGGCGCCATGCACTTGGCGCAATCGAGGGTCGGGGTCTAAGGCACTAGGCATGATCTCTCCTGGGACAAGTGGGCGTTACGCAGCCATTGCGGCGGCTTGCGCGCCGAAATGCACGTGGCGCACGGCGGGGTTGGCGCTGAGGCGGCGCGCTTGCGACATCAATTCAGCACGCAGTTCGGGCGGGCAATTGACGGTGATGCAAGCCGATGCCAGGTTGGGGTCGCGGCCTTGGTCGACCTGCACTTGCGAGACATCCAGGCCGGCGGCGCTGAAGTCCAGGCAGATCTGTTTGCGCAAGGCGCCCAGTTCGTCGCGCGGGCAAATGACCGTCAAACGCGACGTGCCGCGACGGCGGCCCAGGGCGGTGGCACGGTCTACGCCGGCGCGGCGTAGGAACAAGTCGAAGAAACGCATAACGACCTCCATTGCGAAAATGGGGAGCGTGATCGCGAGTACGCGTGCAGCCGGACGCAGCGCATGGCAAACGCGCACAAAAGACGTGCACGAACGCTGACGCTGCGACTAGCGGCGGTTCTGGCGGTTTACGTTGGGGAATTTCCCGGCAAGCCGAAGGCTTGCGCTATTGCCCGGGGTGGAACCCTGGGCTTGGGATACGCCGCAACCTGTATGACAGGATGCGGCAGATGGAGCTCTGCGTGTTTCCTGTCAGACAGCGATGTCGATGCAAGATCGACTACTTTCGCCGGAATCGGTATTCACGAAGACTGCTCCTGGGATGGATAACGGACGGATTTTACGCGGGTTTCCACTGATGGACAAGGTTTTTGCGGTGCAACGACGCAACTGATGCAAAAAAGAAAAGCGGCGCGGGCCTGGCAGGCCGGGCGCCGTGTTTTCCGTTCAGGCCAGTTGCTGTCAGGCGTAGAAATGCCAGCCCAGATAGGCCGCGAACAGGGCATAAAAACCGCCCACCGCCGACAACGCGGGCACGCTCATGACCGAGCGGCGAAAGCGCAGCCACAACAGGCCGATCGACAGCATCGTGAACAGGCCCGCCGCCAGCAAGGGCGCATCCAGCAGCCACGGCGTCATGAAAATACCGAGCGCGCTGGGTATGGTGGCCTGGATCATCATGGCGCCCGAAATATTCGCCAGCGCCAACCGTTCCTTGCCCTGCCGGACCCAGATCAGCGCATTCATGATTTCGGGCAGCTCAGTGGCCACGGGCGCCAGCAACAAGGCGGCCACGTGCGGGGACGCGCCCATGGCGACGCCCAGCAGCTCGATCTGGTTGACGAACACGTGCGATGCACCGGCAATCACCACCAGCGCCAGCACCGTTTGCATCGCCGCCCAGAACATCGACGGGTCGGTGTCGCGGGGCCGCAGCTTAAGCGGTTCGAGGTCTTCGGAATCGGCCCGTTCTTCGTCATGGCTAAGTTCGCGTTTGACGTACATGCCGTAAGTGGCCAGGAACAGAATGCCCAGCCAGGGCTTCCAGGCAAAGGCCAGCAGGCCCAGCCCCACCTTGAAAACGAAAATGCCCATGAACCAGGCCTGGTCGCGGGCCAGCCGGCGCTGGTCCGCGTTGATACAGTTGGCTTTTTCCGGCTGGCCTCCACGGCGGGCGCGCCACAGCGCGATGCCCACCACGGCGTATGCCAGGGTCGCCAGCACCAGCGGGCCGCCCATGGCTGCGCCGACGCCGATGTCTTTCTGTTCAGGGGTGTCGCCGAACACGACGGCCATGAAAGTGACCGCGCTTTCGGGCAAGGCCGTGCCGAAGGCCGCCAGCACGGTGCCGGTAGCGGTAGCGCCCAGGTGGAAGCGGTGTCCGACCCATTCAACGCCATTGACGAAGAATTCGCAGGCGAAATAAATCACTGCCGCGGACAGGAAAAACAGGAACAGGGTGAGCAACATATGAACGCAGCCGGACGAGCAGAAACCAATTGGCGCGACGCAACGGCTCGCCCGGCTAGGGTGAACGCTACGCGGCCAAAGGTCTCGCCTGGCTGATCCATGCGGCGGGCGGGCCGCTTGCATGGAAACCGTTAGCGCCATGGAGTTCTAGCAACCGCTACGCGGCACTGAACCACCAAGTCTGTTGACGCTAACTCCTTTGGGGACAAAGGATGGCTACTCCCCAATGACAGAGCCGCGATTGTAGCAGCGCAAATCGCGCCGTCCAGTCAAATTCGCCTGGACCGCGCCGGTTGGCTTTCTGCTGTTGTGCGCGCGCGATAGCGGGGTAAAGTAAGCCGCATCCCTCACCTTTCGCGGGGCTCGCGCCCCTGCCCGCCATGAGCCTGCCTCCCGCCGACATCGCTCCCTTTGCCGCCCGCCGCCAACGCTTGATGGAACGGATGCGCGCCGACGGCGGCGGCATCGCCATCTTGCCGACCGCCCCCGAGGCGATCCGCAACCGCGACGCCGAGTTCCCTTACCGCCACGACAGCGACTTTTTCTACCTGACCGGTTTCACCGAGCCGGCAGCCTGGCTGGTACTGATCGCGGGCGCCACGGATCGCGCGCTGTTGTTTTGCCGGCCGCGCCATGTCGAACATGAAATATGGGAAGGCAAGCGGTTCGGCCCCGAAGCGGCCGCCGATTATTTCGGCTTTGACGACGCGCACCCGATCGATGCGCTGGACGAACTGATACCAAAGCTGATGCTGGACCACCCCACGCTGTATGCGCCCCTGGCCGGCGACAAGCATCGCGACGGCCGCCTGCATCGCTGGCTGTCCGCCGCGCGTGATGCGGGGCGGGCCGGGCATGCGCCGCCCAGTCGGCAACAAGACATTCGACCGTTGCTGGCGGAAATGCGGCTGATCAAGGACGCCTCTGAAATCGCCAGCATGCGGCGCGCCGCCAAAATATCGGCCGGCGCGCACGCCCGCGCCATGCGCGTGGCCCGCCCCGGCATGCACGAATACGAACTGGAAGCGGAACTGCTCTATGAATTTCGCCGCCACGGCGCCCAGGCCGTGGCCTACAACAGCATCGTCGCGGCGGGCGCCAACGCCTGCGTGCTGCATTACCCGGCAGGTGAAGCCGTGCTGCGCGACGGCGACCTGGTGCTGATCGACGCGGGCTGCGAAGTCGACAGCTACGCCAGCGACATCACTCGGACCTTTCCCGTCAACGGGCGCTACAGCGGCCCGCAGCGCGCGCTGTACGACCTGACCGTGGCCGCGCAAGAAGCCGCGGCGGCGGCCACCGCGCCCGGGCGCACCTTCAACGACGGCCACGACGCCGCGTTGCGCGTGCTGGCACAGGGCATGATCGACTTGAAGCTGCTGAAGGGGTCCCTGGACGGCGTGCTGGAATCGGGCGACTACAGCCGCTTCTACATGCACCGCACCGGCCATTGGCTGGGGCTGGACGTGCACGACGTGGGCGATTATCGGCAACCCGGCCCCGCCCAGCCCTCCGGCGACCGGCCGTGGCGCACGCTGGAACGGGGCATGATGCTGACGATCGAACCGGGCATCTACGTGCGCCCCTCGGACGATGTGCCGGAAAGCTACTGGAACATCGGCATCCGTACCGAGGACGATGCGCTGGTTACCGATGAAGGCTGCGAATTGATCACGCGCGGGGTGCCGGTGCAGGCATCCGAAATCGAAGCGTTGATGCGCGAATAGGGCCGCCGGGCGGGGGCGGAAAGCGCAGCAGGCCGTGGGCAGCGATGAGCGCCGCGGCGGACAGCATCCCGCGCTACAGCACCAGCCCGTCCAGCCAGCCCATGGCGACCCAGACGTAGACAACGACCATCGCGATGGCGAACATCGACACCACCGAACCCACCAGGCAGGCCAGCAGCGCCACCAGCACCGGGCCCCAGCCCGTGGATGTGGGCCGCCCCAGGTCGGGGTTGTAGCGCCGGTCGAATTTCTCGTCGGACATCAGCGAGAACACGGCGCTTTCAATGAAGCCGTCGATCATCGGGATGAACAACAGGAAGAAGGCCGGGTTGTCGTACCAGACGGGGTAGAAGCGAAACGCGCAGAACAGGCTGACGATGGCCAGCAGCGTTACCGCCCAGGCGTAGCGGCGGCCCAGGTACCACCAATGCGCGCCAAACGAGCCGAACAGGCAGGCCAGCAGCCCCACGGCGACCTTGCCGCGCGGGCGGCGGGCGGTGGCGGATGCAGTGGCGCTAACCGATGCAGCGGACACCGAAGAAGAAGCCTGAACCTGCGTCATGTCGATCAACCGGGAAGGGTTACGCGCGGCCCGCCGCGCTGGCTGTGCCGGATTGTAGTGGACGGTTAAAATCCCGGCATGACTGCATCCGCCTTCGATATCGCGATTCTTGGTGCCGGCCCCGTGGGCCGCGTACTGGCCCTGATGCTGGCGCGCGTCGCGCCGGACCCGTCGCGCATCGCCCTGCTGGCGGGCAGCGTTCCGGCAGCGGCCCCCGCCGCGGGATCGCCCGCCGCGGGATCGCCCGCCGCCACCATTCCCGCCGCCGATCCGCGCGTGCTTGCCATGAACCACGGCAGCCGCGTGTTGCTGGAGTCGTTGCTGGCGTGGCCGGATCGCTCGGCCGACATACGCAACATCCATGTGTCGCAGCGCGGCCGGCTGGGTCGCACGGTCATTCAAAACACCGATTTCAACGTGCCTCAGCTGGGCAGCGTGGTGGCCTATGCCGGCTTGCACGCCAAGCTGGACGAACGCGTGGCCGCCTGCGGCGTCACCGTGCTGTCCGGCCCCGCCGCGCAGGTCGAACGCCAGGACGCCGACGGCGTGCGCATCGCGCAGGGCGACAACACCCTGCTGTGCCAGGTGGCCGTGCAGTCCGACGGTGCCGGCGCCACGGACCTGCGCCGCGATTACGGCCAGCATGCCGTGCTGACCACGGCCCACGCCACGCTGCCGCGCCGGGGTTGGGCCTGGGAACGCTTCACCGCCGAAGGGCCGCTGGCCCTGTTGCCCCATCCGCAAACGCCCGATGCGTACTCGGTGGTCTGGTGCAGCGCCCCCGAACGCGCCAACGAACTGGCCGCGATGGACAACGCCGCGTTCTCGGCAGCGCTGACGCAAGCTTTTGGCGACCGCCTGGGCCGGCTGTCGAGCCAGTCCCCGCGCCACGTCTTCCCGCTGGCGCTGGCGGCCCGGCGCGCCCAGGTGCAAGGGCGCGTGGTGGCCATCGGCAACGCCGCGCAGACGCTGCACCCCGTGGCCGGCCAGGGCCTGAACCTGGGCCTGCGCGACGCCGCCCGCCTGGCCCAGACGCTGGCCGGCTGGCTGGCGCAGCCGGAATCCAGTCCCACCGCGCGCCTGACGGAATTCGCACAGGCGCGGCAGGTCGACCGTTTCATCACCGCCGGCCTGACCGATTTGATGCCGCGCGTGTTCGCCACGGGGCTGGCGCCCGTCGAGCACGCCTGTGGACTGGCCTTGCTGGGCATGGACCTGGCTTCGCCCCTGCGCGCCCCGCTGGCCCAGCACTTGTTGCAGGGCTTTCGCGCCTGAACCGCGCCGCTTGTTACCAAGCTGTCGGCCTCTGAAAACAGGGGTCCGATTCGAGCCGGTTAAAATGTGACCATGCGCATAGGCCAATGGACCCTTCCCAACAACGTTCTTGTCGCGCCCATGGCGGGCGTGACGGACCGTCCGTTCCGACAACTTTGCAAGAAGTTGGGGGCGGGCTACGCCGTGTCCGAGATGGCCGCCAGCAACCCCAAGCTATGGGATAGCGTCAAGACGTCCCGGCGGCTGAATCATGATGGCGAGATCGCCCCTATTTCGGTCCAGATCGCGGGCGCCGACCCGGCCATGATGGCCGAGGCCGCCGTCTTCAACGCCGGCAAGGGCGCGCGCATTATCGACATCAACATGGGCTGCCCGGTCAAGAAGGTGTGCAACGTGGCGTCCGGGTCCGCGCTGCTGCGCCACGAAGACCTGATCGTCCGCATCCTGGACGCCGTGGTCTCGGCCTGCGCGCCGCTGGGCGTGCCGGTCACGCTGAAGACCCGCACCGGCTGGGACCGCGACAGCCGCAACGCGCTGCGGGTGGCCAAGCTGGCCGAAAATGCCGGCATCGCGGCGCTGACGCTGCACGGCCGCACCCGCGCCGACCTCTATACGGGCGAGGCGGAATATGACACTATCCGCGCCGTCAAGGCCGAGCTGACCATTCCCGTGATCGCAAACGGGGATATCGACTCGCCTGAAAAAGCCAAGCACGTCCTGGATTACACTGGCGCCGACGCGGTCATGATTGGCCGGGCGGCACAAGGCCGTCCCTGGATCTTCCGCGAAATCGATCACTATTTGCGCACGGGCGAGTCACTGGCCCCTCCCTCCTATGGGGAAATGCGCGAGCTGTTGCTTGAACATCTCGACGACCATTACCGGTTTTATGGCGAGCACACCGGCGTACGCACGGCGCGCAAGCATATTGGCTGGTATCTGGACGGCCTGCCGGGGGCGGATTCGTTCTGCGCCCACATGAACCTGATCGACAATACCCGCGACCAGTGGCGGGCGGTGTCGGATTGGTTCGATACCCTCTCGCGCGACGGAGAGCCCCATCCGGCGCCGGTCGCAGAAGCCCTGCTGGCGGCATAACCGCCTCAACACCAACATAAAAATATCTGTACTCAAATGAGCAAGAAAGATGTCCTGGAAGAATGCGTGCGCGCCAGCCTGGAGCGCTATTTCGAAGACTTGGGTGAATCCGAGCCCCACGATATGTGGGACATGGTGATGCGCTGCGTGGAACGCCCGGTGCTTGAAGTGGCGCTGGAGCGGTCGGGCGGCAACCAGTCGCGCGCATCCGAAATGCTGGGCATCACCCGCAACACCCTGCGCAAGAAGTTGCTGGCGCACAATATCCAGGTATAGCTTTTTCAAGAAGGACGGCCCCCCGGCGGGCACCGTCCTTTCCTTCGCAGATTCCCATCCCGACCTGAACGAGAAAGGCCCACCGCCCGACTCCCGTCCCCCACCATGAAAATCGAAACCGCCCTGCTTTCGGTGTCCGACAAGACCGGCATCGTTGAATTTGCCCGCGCCCTGGCCGCGCGTGGCGTGCGCCTGCTGTCGACCGGCGGCACCGCCAAGCTGCTGGCCGACTCCGGCCTGACCGTCACCGAAGTGGCCGCCCACACGGGGTCGCCGGAAATCCTGGATGGCCGCGTCAAGACGCTGCACCCCAAGATTCATGGCGGCCTGCTGGCCCGTCGCGACAGCGCCGAGCACATGGACACCATCAAGGCGGCAGGCATCGACCGCATCGACATGCTGGTGGTGAACCTGTATCCGTTCCGTGAAACCGTGGCCAAGCCCGATTGCACGTTCGCGGACGCCGTCGAGAACATCGACATCGGCGGCCCGGCGATGCTGCGCGCGGCAGCCAAGAACCACGGCACCGAAGCGGGCGGCGTGACGGTCGTGATCGACCCGGTCGACTATTCCCGCGTGCTGGCCGAAATGGACAAGAGCGGCAGCACGTCCTACGGCCTGCGCCTGGCGCTGGCCTCGAAGGTCTACGCCCACACGGCGGCCTACGACGGCGCCATCGCCGCCTACCTGACCAGCCTGACCGAAGCCGAACCGGCCCAGGAAGCGGTGCCCGCCCGTAACGAATGGCCCGGCACGCTGACCTTGCAGGTCAAGCAGGAACAGGCGCTGCGCTACGGCGAAAACCCCCACCAGACCGCCGCGTTCTACGTCGACGCGCAGCGTCCGGCCGGGCTGCTGGGCAACTACCGCCAATTGCAGGGCAAGGAACTGTCCTACAACAACATCGCCGATGCCGACGCGGCATGGGAATGCGCGCGCAGCTTCGATGTGCCCGCCTGCGTCATCGTCAAGCACGCCAACCCGTGTGGTGTGGCCGTGGCGGCCGACACGCTGGGCGCCTACCAGCAAGCCTTCAAGACCGACCCGACGTCGGCCTTCGGCGGCATCATCGCCTTTAACCGTCCGGTGGACGCGGCCACGGCCGAAGCCGTCAGCGGCCAGTTCATGGAAGTGCTGCTGGCACCCGCCTACGACGGCGCCGCGCTGGCCATCCTGGCCGCCAAGAAGAACGTGCGCGTGCTGGAAGTGCCGATGGGCGTGGGCCAGAACGCGTTCGACATCAAGCGCGTGGGCGGCGGCTGGCTGGTGCAGACCCCGGACGCCTACAACGTGCCGCGCGATGCGCTCAAGGTGGTCAGCAAGCGTCAGCCCACCGAACAGGAAATGAACGACCTGGCTTTCGCCTGGAAGGTCGCCAAGTACGTCAAGTCCAACGCCATCGTGTTCGTGGGCGGGGGCATGACGCTGGGCGTGGGCGCCGGCCAGATGAGCCGCATCGACTCGGCCCGCATTGCGTCGATCAAGGCAGAAAACGCCGGCCTGACGCTGCAAGGCTCGGCCGTGGCGTCGGATGCGTTCTTCCCGTTCCGCGACGGCCTGGACGTGGTGGTGGCGGCGGGCGCAACCTGCGTCATCCAGCCGGGCGGCAGCATGCGTGACGATGAAGTCATCGCCGCGGCCGACGAGCACGGCATCGCCATGGTGCTGACCGGCACCCGCCACTTCCGCCACTGATGCGCGTCCTGGGCATCGATCCCGGCTTGCGCCGCACCGGCTTCGGTGTGATCGATGCCGAGGGCTCGCGGCTGCGCTATGTCGCCAGCGGGACCATCGTGGTCCCGCCGGCGCTGACGCTGGCCGAGCGCCTGAAAGTCATCCTGGACAATCTGCGCGAGGTCGCGCGCGACACGCAACCCGATGTCGCGGCGCTTGAAATCGTTTTCCTGAACACCAACCCCGCGTCTACCCTGCTGCTGGGCCAGGCCCGTGGCGCCGCGTTGTGCGCGCTGGCCGACAGTTCGCTGGCGGTGCATGAATACACGGCCTTGCAGATCAAGAAAGCCGTGGTCGGCACCGGCCGCGCCGCCAAGGAGCAGGTGCAGATGATGGTGCAGCACCTGCTGTCGCTGGACGGCGTGCCCGCGCCCGACTCCGCCGACGCGCTGGCCTGCGCCATCTGTCACGCCCACGTCGGCCCCTTGCAGGACAAGCTGGAACGGCTGGGCACGGCGCTGCGCATGGGCGGCAAGACGCGCCTGCGCAATGGCCGCCTGATCGGCTGAGCCCGCAGCGCACCGCCTGCCCGGGCGTATAGAATGCCCGCATTCGCCGCGCATTCCGCGCGCGCCATTGCTACCAGGCCATCATCACCATGATCGGACGCATTACCGGAACCCTGATTGAAAAGCTGCCTCCCACCATCTGTGTGGACGTGGGCGGCGTGGGGTATGACATCGACGTGTCCATGAGCACGCTGTATTCGCTGCCGGAGACCGGCGCGCGCGTCACGCTTTATACACACCTGACCGTGCGTGAAGACGCGCACATCCTGTATGGCTTCGGCACCGCCGGCGAACGCAGCGCGTTTCGCCAGCTGATCAAGGTCAGCGGCATTGGCGCGCGCACCGCGCTGTCGGTGTTGTCGGGGATGTCGGTGGCCGACCTGGCGCAGGCCATTACCTTGCAGGAATCGGGCCGCCTGACGCGCGTGCCCGGCATCGGCAAAAAAACGGCGGAACGCCTGTTGTTGGAAATGCGCGGCAAGCTGGGCGCGGATATCGGGGCGTCGTCGCACGCCACGCCGGACAACCAGTCGGACATTTTGAACGCCCTGCTGGCGCTGGGTTATTCAGAGAAGGAGTCGCTGTCGGCGCTCAAGACCCTGCCCGAAGGCGTGGGCGTGTCCGACGGCATCAAGCAGGCATTGAAGGCGTTGGCGCGCTAAGGCGCCCGCTGTAGGTAGCGTGGCGCCACGGCTTCCAGGCCGGTCGGCACCACGCGCAATTCAGGCGCCATCGGCCCCACGCAGACGTTATCGCGGCGCAGGGAATCCAGGTTGTCGCGCGACATCAAGGGTTCGCCGGGCATGCACTCGAACAGGCGCGCCTGGATGCGCCCCACGCCCATCGGCACCGGTACCACCGGGCGCGGATGGCCGCTCCAGGCCGCGCACAGCCGCGCAATTTCACCCAGCGTGTAAACCTGCGGGCCGCCCAGTTCATAGGTCTTGCCACAGGTCTGGGAATCGCCCAGCGCGTTCGCCATGGCCACCACCACGTCGCCCACATACACCGGCTGCATGCGCGCGTTGGCGCCCGCCAGCGGCAAGACCGGCAGCCAGCGCGCCAGCGACGCAAACATATTCGTGAAGTTGTCGTCCGGGCCGAAGATCACCGAGGGCCGGAAGATCGTCCATCCCGTATCGTTGGCGGATGGGAATTCGCTTTTGACAGCGGCCTCGCCGTCGCCCTTGGAACGCTGGTACATGCTGTCGCCCTGGGAATCCGCCCCCAGCGCGCTCATGTGCAGCAGGCGCCGAACCCCGTGACGTTGGCACGCACGCGCAATGCGTTGCGGCAGATGCACGTGCGCCCGCGCGAACGCCGAACCATAAGGCCGGCCGACGTTGCCGTGCAAGATGCCGACAAGATTGACCACCGCGTCGCAGTCCCGCACCAGGCGGTCCAGCACGGCATCGTCATGGATGTCGGTCTGGATCAGCGTGGTGGTCGGAAGGACTTGCAATTCGCTGCCGCGCGCCAACAGGCGGGTGGGCACGATGATCTGGTGCAGGTCGGCGGAAAGTCGGGCAATCAGGTGACGGCCGATGAAACCGGTGCCGCCGATGACAAGGATACGCATGCCGCAGCCCCTGTTCGAGTCAGGATCGAGACCCGATTCTGCCCTGCACGGGCAACAACCGCAAGCACGCATCGACGGCCCGGGGACGAGCCGCCACTTCCGCGTCAGGACGCCAGTAGCCGGGAGTAGACCGGAAGGTCGACATTGCCACCGCTGATGATGACACCGACCCGCGCGCCGCTTACCGGCACCACGTTTTGCATGACCGCCGCGGCGGCCAGGCAGCCCGTGGGTTCCACCACCATCTTCATGCGTTCGGCAAAGAACTTCATGGTGGTGACCAACTGCGCGTCCGTGACGGTGACGATATCGCGCACATACTTCTGGATCAGCGGGAACGTCAGATTGCCAAGGTGCGTGGTAGCGGCGCCGTCAGCCAGCGTCTTGGGCGCGGGAATCCGGACGATTTCACCCTTGCGCAGCGACTGCTGGCCATCATTGCCCGCTTCCGGCTCAACGCCGTACACCAGGCAACGCGGGCTTAGCGCAAACGCCGACAGGGCCGATCCCGACAACAAGCCGCCGCCGCCCAGGCAGACAAAAAGATAGTCCAGTTCGCCCACTTCCTCGAACAACTCCTTGGCCGCCGTGCCCTGCCCCGTGATCACGTCTTCGTGGTCGTAAGGCGGGATCAGCGTGGCCCCGGTTTCGGCCTGGATGCGCAGCGCGATCTGCTCGCGGTCTTCGGTGTAGCGATCGTAGGTGACGATCTTGCCGCCGTAGCCTTCCGTGGCGGCGCGCTTGGCCGCGGGGGCGTCCAGCGGCATGATGATCGTGGCCGACACGCCTTGCAGCTTGGAAGCCAGCGCGATGGCCTGCGCGTGATTGCCCGACGAAAACGTCACCACGCCCGCCGCGCGCTGCTCCGGCGTCAGGCGCGCGATGGCGTTGTAGCCGCCGCGAAACTTGAACGCGCCCATGCGCTGGAAATTCTCGCACTTGAAGAAGATCGACGCGCCGCTGATCGCGTCAGCCGTGGCCGAGGTCAGGACGGGCGTGCGGTGGGCGTTGCCGGCCAGGCGCTCGCTGGCGCGTACGACGTCATCATAGGTAGGCAGTTCGGGCAGCATGGAAATCTGGTCCTTTGATCGCGGGAATGTCGAAAAACCCCAGGATCATAAACCCGTCACGCCGATTGCGCCGCCCGCCGAGGCGACTAGCCTATTTGTTGAACAGGTCGCCGCTGCCGGTGGCCGCGCCCGCCGGTGGCGCCAGGCCCAGATGGCGCCAGGTGGACAGCGTGGCGGTGCGCCCGCGCGGCGTGCGTTGCAGGTAGCCGTGCTGGATCAGATAAGGCTCGATCACGTCTTCGATGGTGTCGCGTTCTTCGCCGATCGCGGCGGCCAGGCTGTCCACGCCGACCGGGCCGCCATCGAACTTGTGGATGATGGCTTCAAGCAGCTTGCGGTCCATCAGGTCCAGGCCTTGGGGGTCCACTTCCAGCATGGCCAGCGCGCGGCCCGCGACGTCGGCGTCGATGGTGCCGCTGGCCTTGACCTCGGCGTAGTCGCGCACGCGGCGCAGCAGGCGGTTGGCGATGCGGGGCGTGCCGCGCGCTCGGCGTGCCACTTCCGCCGCGCCGTCCGGCGTGATGACGGCGTTCAGCAAACCCGCGCTGCGGGTCACGATGTGGCCCAGGTCCGTGGCGTTGTAGAACTCAAGCCGCGACACGATGCCAAAACGATCACGCAGCGGGTTGGTCAACATGCCGGCTCGCGTGGTGGCGCCCACCAGCGTGAACGGTTGCAGGTCCAGCTTGACGCTGCGCGCGGCCGGGCCTTCACCGATCAGGATGTCGATCTGGAAGTCTTCCAGCGCCGGGTAGAGAATTTCCTCGACCACGGGCGACAGGCGGTGGATCTCGTCGATGAACAGCACATCGTTCTTTTCCAGGTTGGTCAGCAATGCCGCCAGGTCGCCGGGGCGTTCCAGCACAGGGCCCGACGTCTGGCGCAGTTGCACGCCCATTTCATGCGCAATGATGTGGGCCAGCGTGGTCTTGCCCAGGCCCGGGGGGCCGAACAGCAGCACGTGGTCCAGCGCCTCGCCGCGCTTGCGCGCGGCCGCGATGAAGATTTCAAGCTGTTCGCGGGCGCGCTGCTGGCCGACGTATTCCTGAAGGGCCTTGGGCCGCAGGGCGCGCTCGATCGATTCCTCGTTGGGCGACACCGGCTGCGGCGCCACGATACGAGGGGCGTCGGGACGAGAGGAAAGGGAATCGGACTGAATGGCCATGGTGCGAAAAACGACAAGGGACGAAGCAGGATGCATCGTACCGTATGGCGAGTCGGCGGGTGCGGGCCGTGGTGGGGGCGACTAGCTGGCCCCCACCCGCGTCAGCCGTTTTCCGACAACGGCAGCTTCACCCGTACGCACAGCCCGCCGGATTCCGCCTGGCGCAGTTCCAGGGACCCGCCGTGCGCGCGCGCAATCGCCTCGGCCAGCGCCAGCCCCAACCCCACGCTGCCCGTGCGGGTACGCGCGTCGTCCAGGCGGCTGAAGGGGCGCAGCGCCTCCTGGCGGCGTTCCGGCACGATGCCGGGGCCATGGTCCGACACGTCCAGCACGGCCTCGCGGTCTTCGCGGCGCAGGCTGACATTGACCGGCGGCGCGCCATGATTGAGCGCATTGCCGATCAGGTTATCCAACAGGCGGCCCAGCGCCACCGCGTCGGCCTGCACCACCAGCGGCGCATCGTCGTCCACGGACGCCAGATGGATATCGGTGCCCGCCCCCTGCCACGCGCCCACGCGTTCGACCAGCCAGTCGGACAGCACGATGGGGGCATAGCGGTAGGCGGCCGGGTCCGTGCCGCGCACAAAACCGATGAACTGGTCGACCATGTGCTGCATGTCTTGCAGGTCGGTGCGCAAGCCTTCCTTCAGCTTGGAATCGTCGGCCATTTCAATGCGCAGCCACATGCGCGACAACGGCCCCTTCAGGTCATGCGGCAGGCCGGACAGCAGCGTGCGGCGCACGGAGTCGGACTCGGCCAGGGCGTCCAGCATGGCGTTGAAGCGTTCGCCCAGCGCGCGGGTCTCGTGCGGGCCAGACGGTTCCACGCGCTGCGGCTGCCCGGCGGCAAGCTGGTCGGCCGCATCGGCCAAGCGCGTGATGGGGCGCGTGATGTGCCACGAAAAGCCCACGGCCAACAGCAGCAACAGGCCCAATCCGCCCAGCCAGGCCGCGATGAACGGCGTGGCAACGGGCGGGTCCAGCCGTTCCAGCGGAATGACCAGCCATTCGCGCAGGCGCGGTACGTCTTCGCTGGCGGAATTGGGCGCCAGCGAAATGAAGATCTCGGGCGTGGGGCCGCGCGACAGCGCCACGCGCGTGCCGTCATTGAGCCGTTCGTTCAGCAACTGCACCAGCACGCGCAGGTCGCGACGGATGTCGTCGGGTTCGGGCTGGTAGCGCTTCATGCGCTCTTCATGGGCGGCGTGGTCGGCCTCGCGCTGCTGGGCGCTGCGCGAGTCGCCGGGGTCGACGCCGCGCCCGTCAGAGGGCGGCGGAGGCGGCGATTCGCCGGGCCGGGAGTCGGGTCGCGAATCGGGTCGCGAATCGGGCCGGGTGTCGGGTCGGGTGTCGGAAGACGGCGGCGGTGGCGGACGTGGCGCGGCACGTGGCGGCGGCGGCGGACGGCGGCCGTTGAAACGCTGAAGCTTGGCTTCGGCCGGCAACACGCGCGACCACAGGCGCCACTGGTTCTGCGACGCGGTGCGCACGAAATCGGCGCGGTCCTCGGCGGGCACCTCGGACAGCGCCGCGCGCAGCGTGCGGATCGTGGTGACGATATAGCCGATGGCCACGTCTTCCATGAACTTGTGCCGGAAGTACGACACCGTCACCAGCGTGGCCGCTTGCGTCAACAGCACAGCGCCCAGGATCAGCAGGATCAGGCGCGCCCGCAACGAGCGCGGCACCAGAAAGCGGGCGGGAAAACGCATCAGGGGGAAAACCGGTAGCCGATGCCCCAGACGGTCTGGATCCAGCGCGGTTGCTTGGGGTCGTCTTCAATGACGCGGCGCAGGCGCAGGATGGCGATGTCGATGGCGCGGTCGTTGCGTTCGCCCGCGTCATCATCGCGCGCCAGCGCCAGCAGGCGTTCGCGCGACAACGGCTTGCCCGCGTTGCGCACCAGCGCTTCCAGCAGGTTGATTTCGCCGCCGGTCAGCTTGACGACGGTGCCGTCACGGGACAACTGGCGGGTGGACGGGTCGAACAGGAACGGGCCGAACGTGACCGGCGCGTCTTTGGTCAGCGCGGACGGGCCGCGCTTGCGACGCAGCACGGCTTCAATGCGGGCCAGCAGTTCGCGCGGGTCGAAGGGCTTGCCGACATAATCGTCGGCGCCGGCTTCCAGGCCGATGATGCGGTCCACCGCCTCGTCGCGCGCGGTCAGCAGAATGACGGGGATGTCTTCGCCTTGCTCGCGCAGGCGGCGGCAGGCGTCGGCGCCATCGCCACCGGGCAGCATGCGGTCAAGCACGAGCAGGTCGGGCGCGTAGCGGGTAATGCGCGACGACAGATCGGTGGCGTCCGGCGCCAGCAAGGTGTCGTAGCCGTGCCGATTCAGGTAGTCGGCCAGCAGTTGTCTTAGGGCCGGGTCGTCGTCCACGACCAGCAGCTTGGTATGAGGATTGTCCATGGATGCCATAGTGCGGCGCGGCGCGCCAAGCCGCAAGGGGCAGGAAATCAACTGAAATACACCTGTTGCATGATGTACGGCAGGTGTCTGGAAACGCTCCGGCAGCAGCTCCACGGGCGGTCGGCGCGTGATTGGCGACTGGTTTGCAGGTGCTTGGCCATCTGCAAAACCCGTTCCGGACCCTTTTCCGCACCGGCCCACTGGCCGTAAAATACCTGCTTGCCTTGCCGCTGGTCCGGTTTACTAAAAATCGTTTACAGCTACCGCGGCGTCCCCTTTCTACACTGTTTTTATGGTCGCCCCTGCAAACTGGCGCAGACGGCTGTTGCATGCGGCGCTGACGGCGGGAATGTGCTGCCCGCTGGCTACCGCGCTTGCCGACACGCTGGCTGCGTCCCCCCTTCCCAATTCGATGCCCGCCCAGGGCGCGCCGGTGCTGGTGGCACGCGGCATCGGCGTACTGTCCCCGGTACAGCCGATCCCCGTGCGTCCGGCGCCGTCGATCGAATCGCGTGCCGTGCCCCTGGGCCCGCCGCCCTGCGGCTTGCGGGCCGCCGAGCCGGCCTTGGACACCAGCGTGCAAGGCACCGAGGACAGCGGCGACGAAGCAATTCCCGGTTTGAATACCGGCTTGTCGCAAGGCATGGAGGGGGGCGCGCTGGCTTGCGACGATCAGGTTGCGGGCGCGGCCGACGGCAATGCGCCGGACGACAGCGGCACGTCGGACAGCAGCGTGCCGGACTATTCCTTCGCGCTGGAAGAAAGTGACATACCCCGCATCCCCGTCGTGGTGATTTCGGGCGTGTCGCGCCCGACTCGCCCGTGGTTTTCATCGGTCAGCGGCCAGGACGGCCTGCGTTACGGCGGCGACCGCAATTGGGTCTACCGCAACACCGCCGGCCCGTCGCTGACGGTGGGCAACATCAACGCCAACGCCCCCGCCTGGGGCAGCACCGCCCCGGTGGGCGGCTTGCAGATCGCCAATTGGGCCGGGTCGGCCGCCACCGTGCCGGAGGGCAGCTTTGGCTATTCGTCGTCGGTGGGCAAGCTCAACCGCATGGACCCCGCCGCCAGTTCAGGCGCGGTGGACTATGGCGCATCGGTCGGCATGGGCAGCGTGCGCTACGGCCTGACGCCCGCGCTGACCGTCGAAGGCCAGATGCAAAGCGCCCCGTCGCTGACCACGCGCGGCATGGGCACCACCTATGCCGCTGGTGAATACGGCACCTTCCAGGCCGGCGCCACGCAAAGTTCGTTCGACGCGTCCAACGCCTGGCGCTACCGCTTCGGCTACAACGTCGAGGTTGCGGACGCCGTCAACCTGGGCTACACGAACGAGCAGATCGGTGCGGGGTTCGGCGACCTGTCCAATTACTCCGGCGGCGTGGCCGCGGCCCCGCAATCGCGCAATACGCTGTCGGCCGGTGTGCCGATCCAGGGCTGGGGCACCTTCAGCGGCACCTATTCGGGCCTGCACGAAGGCTCGGTGCTTGCCGAGCAGCGCGTGGGGCTGACCCACAGCATGTTCGTCGCGCCCAAGGTCAAGCTGGCCGTGGGCGCCGACCGCGACATCGTGTCGGGCAACTATGAATGGCGGGCCAACCTGAGCATGCCGGTGGACACCTTCATGCGCGGCACGTGGCTGAGCTGGTAGCAGGCCGCAAGCCGGACGGAAATATCCCCCTGAAACAGGCGCCCGGAAATTGCGGCTTAAAATCCCTGCCATGATGCTTCCGGCCTACCCCCATGTCTGACGCGCGCGCCCTGGGCGTACTACAGCGCGTTTTCGGTTACGAATCCTTCCGCGGCGACCAGCAAGCCATTGTCGAACAAGTGATCGACGGCGGCGACGCGCTGGTCCTGATGCCCACGGGCGGAGGGAAATCGCTCTGTTACCAGATTCCGTCGCTGGTGCGTGAAGGCACCGGCATTGTCGTGTCGCCCCTGATTGCGCTGATGCAGGACCAGGTCGACGCCCTGACCGAATTGGGCGTGCGCGCCGCGTTCCTGAACTCCACGCAGGACTGGCGCGTGGCCCGCGACGTCGAACAGGCGTTTCTGGCCGGCGAGCTGGATCTGCTTTACGTCGCCCCCGAACGGCTGCTGACCGACCGCTGCCTGCAACTGCTGGAACGCGGCCGCATCGCCCTGTTCGCTATCGACGAAGCGCATTGCGTGTCGCAATGGGGCCATGATTTCCGGCCGGAATACCTGGGCCTGTCCATGCTGCACGAGCGCTGGCCCGATGTGCCACGCATCGCGCTGACGGCCACGGCCACGGCCGAGACCCGGACCGAGATCGCCCAACGCCTGTCGCTGGACGACGCCCGGCACTTCGTGTCCAGCTTCGACCGCCCCAACATCCGCTACCGCATCGTTGAAAAGAACGAAGTGCGCAAGCAGCTGCTGGAGATGATCCGCACGGAACACCAGGGCGAGTCCGGCGTGGTGTACGGCCTGTCGCGGGCGCGGGTCGAGGAAACCGCCGAATTCCTGTGCAACCAGGGCATTGACGCCATGCCGTATCACGCGGGGCTCAGCCCGCAGGTGCGCGCCGCCAACCAATCCCGGTTCCTGCGCGAAGACGGCGTGGTCATGGTGGCCACCATTGCCTTCGGCATGGGCATCGACAAGCCTGACGTGCGTTTTGTGGCGCACATCGACCTGCCCAAGTCGGTTGAAGGCTACTACCAGGAAACCGGCCGGGCCGGCCGTGATGGGCTGCCCGCCACGGCGTGGCTGGCTTACGGCCTGCAAGACGTGGTGCAACAGCGCCGCATGATCGATGAATCCCCCGGCGACGAATCCTATCGCCGTCGGCTGGGTCAACAGCTGGACGCGATGCTGGGCCTGTGCGAAACGGTGGAATGCCGGCGCGTGCGGCTGCTGGCGTACTTTGGCCAGCACATTACCGCCTGCGGCAACTGCGACGTCTGCCTGGAACCGCCGCAAGCCTGGGACGGCACGGTGGCCGCGCAGAAGGTGCTGTCCGCCGTTTACCGCTTGTGGAAAGAACGCGGCCAGCGCTATGGCGCGGGCCATATCATCGACATTCTGCGTGGCAAGGTCACCGACCGCACCAAGCAGCACGGCCACGAAACGCTAAGCGTGTTCGGCGTGGGCGAAGACCTTAGCGATACCGCGTGGCGCGGCGTGCTGCGCCAGCTGCTGGCGCAAGGCTTGTTGACGGTGGACAACGAAGGCTTCGGCACCCTGGCCCTGACCGAAGGCAGCCGCGCGGTGCTCAAGGGCGAACGCCAGCTGATGCTGCGCCGCGAATCCGAAAAGAAGACGCGGTCGGGCAAGACCAGCAGCGGGCGGCCCAAGGCAGCGGCCATCGACCTGCCGGCCGAACTGCAACCCGTGTTCGAAGCCCTGCGCGCCTGGCGCGGCGAAGTGGCCAAGAGCCACGGCGTGCCGGCCTATGTCATTTTCCATGACGCCACGCTGCGTGAAATTGCCCTGGCGCAGCCAGAGTCCATGGACGCCCTTAGCCACATCAGCGGCGTGGGCGCGCGCAAGCTGGAAGCCTACGGCGAAGAAATCCTGCAACGCGTGGCCAAGCCGGTGCTGTAACGGCCCGCCCCCGGGGGAGCGCTCCTTTTCCCGGCGCCCCGCCCCCACGCCCCGCGCCTCAATACGACGGCGGCGGCAACAGCGGCACCGGCGGGCGTTCTTTGCCGAACACCGACCGGTACGCCAGGATGTTGAACACCAACACCACCGGAATGCCCACGACCGCGCCGGCCATGACCAGGCGCATCGACCCCAGCGCGCCCGCGCCATCCCACAGCGTCATGTCGTCCAGGATCAGGTACGGGAACAGGCTGTAGGCCAAGCCGCTCAACATCAGCAGGAACAGCGCCACGCACAGCACGAAGGGCAACCAGCTGAAGCGGTCGGCGCGGCCGGGAAGGCGCGTCAGCAGCATTTCGGCCGCCACGTAGCCGGCCAGCATCAGCACCCACACCGTGGCGGCCAGGCTCAGGTGCGCGATGTTGCTCCATTTGTAGAAGATGCCGGCATTGGCCAGGCCCAGCGTCACGGCAATGGCCACCATGCCCACCGCCGTCCAGCGGATGGCGTGGCGCGCCCAATAGGCGGCGCGGCGTTGCAAATCGCCGTCCACGCGCATGACCAACCACGATGCACCCAGCAGCACATAGGCGGCTACCGCGCACAGGCCGACGAACATGGCGAACCAGCCGTAGCCCGCATCGGACTGATAGCCCGTGGCGATGCGCCCCAGCAGCATGCCCTGCCCGAACGCCGTGATGAGGGAGCCCGCCCAAAAGCCGAAGATCCAGCGCGGCTTCATTTCGTTGCGCGCGCGGATGCGGAATTCAAACGACACGCTGCGCAGCACCACGCCCAGCACCATGAACGTCAACGGCCCGTACAGCTTGCCCAGCACCGCCCCCCACGCAAACGGGAATGCCGAGGCGAACAGCCCCATGCCCAGCAGCAACCAGAATTCGTTGGCGTCGCGCCACGGGCTCAACAGCGACATCATGCGGCCGCGCTCGTGTTCGGGCGCCAGTTGCAGCAGGATGCCCACGCCCAGATCGAAGCCGTCCAGGACCATGCCGGCGGCAATCACCACGAACAACAGGCCCATGAAGGCCAACGGCATCCAGAAAGAAGGGTCTTCGGGGCTGAGCCCCTGCGATGCGGCCAGCATGGCGATCATGGCGAGCCTCCGCCCAATTTACGTACCGGCACCACCCCATAGCGGGCGGCGTGAAACAGCATGCCCGTGAACGCGGCCAGCAGCAGGGCATACAGCAGGCCATACCCCATCAGCCCGTAGAGCACCGTGCTGGACGGCATCTGCCCCAGCACTTCGGATTGCGTGATGGTGCCGTTCACCACGAAAGGTTGCAGGCCGATGATCGACACCCACCAAGTGGCCACCACGGCAATCCCGCCCGAAAACATCATGCCGCACAGCACGCGCTGCCACCACACGGGCAGCGTCGATGGGTCCAGCCCGCGCCGGAACGTCCACAGGAACGTCACGCACGCCACGGCCAGCATCAACAGCCCCGCCGCCACCGCCACCCGCAGCGACCAGAACGTCAAGGCCACCGGCGGCAACATGCCGGAATACTTGTCCAGGCCCCGGTAGGTGCCGTCGGCGTTGCGATGCAGCCAGCGGCCACCGGCATTGTGAATGGTGATGTCGGACACGTTGGTGTGGGCGCGCGCATCGGGCCAGCCAAACAGCACCAGCTGAGGTTCGGCGCCGCTTTCCCAGAAGCCGGCGGCGGCGGCGGCCTTGGCCGGTTGCAGCTTGGCCACCATCTGGCCCGCGCCGGTGGCCACGGGAATTTGAAGGATCGCGGCCAGCACGGCGATGACCAGCGCGGTCTTGAAGGCGTTGCGTTCGCCATCGCCCAGCGGACGGCGCAGCGCCTGCAATGCCGTCACGCCCATCATCAGGAACGAGGCAGCCAGCGCCGCGCCCACCGCCACCACGGCCATGCGCCAGCCCAACGACGGGTTCAGCACCACGGCCACCCAGTCGTAGACCTGGTAGCGGCCATCGACCAGGATCGCGCCATCGGGTGTCTGCATCCATGACTGCAAGGCCAGCACCCAGAACACCGCCACCAACTGGCCCACGGCCACCATCAGCACGGCCAGGGTATGGGCGCCGTCGGACACCCGGCGCTGCCCGAACAGCATGACGCCCAGAAAGCAGGACTTCAGGATGAATACCGACAGGATGCCGTAGCCCAGCAGCGGGCCGGCCACGTTGCCGATCTTGTCCATCAGGCCCGCCCACAGGCTGCCTATCTGGATCAGCACGGGCACGCTGGCCGCCAATGTCAGGACGAAGGCCAGCGCAAAAATGCGCACCCAGAACCGATAGGCGGCAGTCCAGCCGGGGCGGCCGGACCAGCGGGCGCGCACTTTAAAAAACAGAAGCACCCAGGCAAGCGCCAGGGAAACCGCCAGGAAAAGCGCCAGAAAGCTCAGGCTGGCCACGAACTGCGCACGGGCCAGGGAAAGGGTGGATATATCCATGATGGCCCGTAGTGTAGAGCCAGTTACAAGGCTGTGGGGACAGTTTGAAACCGGTTGCAGAGGGTTCAAAAAGGCCCCTGTTGCGGAACGTGGCAAAATTGACGCTTTGTCGCCGCTTTTTCCTATTCTTTCAAGAATGACCTCCGCCACGACGCCGACCCCTGCTGCATCCAATTTCCTGCTCAACATCGTCCAGGACGACCTCGAAGCCAACCGCTTCCAGGGCAAACGCTGGGCGGGCAAGCCTGGCCCGGCCGCCGTGCAGGAACAGGGCGACCCGGACCCGGCCCGCATCCGCACGCGCTTTCCGCCGGAGCCCAACGGCTACCTGCACATCGGTCACGCCAAGAGCATCTGCGTGAACTTCGGCCTGGCGCGCGACTTCGGCGGTGTCTGTCATCTGCGCTTTGACGACACCAACCCGGAAAAGGAAGACCAGGAATACGTCGACGCCATCATCGAAGCCGTGCGCTGGCTGGGCTTTGACTGGAAGGCCGCCGATGGCAAGGAAAACCTGTACTTCGCCAGCGACTACTTCGGCTATATGTACGAATTCGCCGAAGCCCTGGTCCAAGCCGGCCATGCCTATGTCGACGAGCAAAGCCCCGAGGAAATCCGCGCCAACCGTGGCACGCTGACCGAGCCGGGCACCGATTCGCCGTGGCGCAACCGCCCCGCCGCTGAATCGATCGCCCTGCTGCGCGAGATGCGCGACGGCAAGCATCCCGACGGCAGCCTGGTGCTGCGCGCCAAGATCAACATGGCTTCGCCCAACATCAATTTGCGCGATCCGGTCATGTACCGCGTGCGCCACGCCACCCACCACCGCACGGGCAACCAGTGGTGCATCTACCCGATGTACAGCTGGGCACATCCGGTGGAGGACGCGCTGGAAGGCATCACGCACAGCGTCTGCACGCTGGAATTCGAAGACCAGCGTCCGTTCTACGACTGGATCCTGACGCGCCTGGCCGAACTGGGCAAGCTGGCCCAGCCGCTGCCGCACCAATATGAATTCGCCCGCCTGAACCTGAGCTACGTCGTCACCAGCAAGCGCAAGCTGTTGCAACTGGTGCGCGAAGGCCACGTCGACGGCTGGGACGACCCGCGCATGCCGACCATCTTCGGCCTGCGCCGCCGTGGCTACACGCCGGCCTCGATCCGCCTGTTCTGCGACCGCACCGCCGTGTCCAAGTCCGATTCGCGCATTGACTACAGCCTGCTTGAGCAAGCCGTGCGCGACGACCTCGACCCCATCGCGGCCCGCTCGGTGGCCGTGCTAGACCCGATCAAGCTGGTCATCACGAACTACCCCGAAGGCCAGTCCGAGCCCTGCACCGCGCCGCGCAACCCGCACGACCCGGAAGCCGGCGTGCGCGAATTCCCGCTGTCGCGCGAACTGTGGATCGAACGCGACGACTTCCGAGAGGAAGCGCCCAAGAAGTACTTCCGCCTGTTCCCGGGCAACACCGTGCGCCTGAAGTACGGCTACGTCGTGCGCTGCACCGGCTTCACCAAGAACGAAGCCGGCGAAATCGTCGAGGTGCAGGCCGAATACCTGCCCGAGACCAAAAGCGGCACGCCGGGCGCGGACAGCGTCAAGGTCAAGGGCAACATCACCTGGGTCAGCGCGGCCCACGCGGTGCCTGCCCAGATCCACCTGTACGACCGCCTGTTCGCCGATGCGCGTCCCGACGGTGGCGACAAGGACTTCCTGACCTGCCTGAACCCGAACTCCAAACAGACCGTCACGGCCTGGCTGGAACCCGGCACCGTCGCCACGCCGGGCGCCACCTGGCAGTTCGAACGCCTGGGGTATTTCACGGCCGACCTGAAGGAATCCACGCCTGACGCGCCGGTGCTCAACCGCATCGTGACCCTGCGCGATTCCTGGGCGCAAGGCTAAGCCGCCGCGCCACGCCGCCACGCGTGCGTAACACGGAAAAAGGCGCCTTCGGGCGCCTTGTTCTTTCGTCTTCCCCCCTGCGCACCCCACCCCGGCGCGGGTTATCATGCCCGACATCCCGCAGCCGGTTACGCGCGCCGTTTTCCTGGCGCCCGGACCGCCAGCCACAATCAAGATGAATACTGAATCGCTAGCCCTGGACTTCAAAAGCGCCACCCTTTATGCCATTCGCGTGGTTCTGCACAGCGCGGACCCCGAACGCCTCGCCGCCGCGCTGGCCAAGCGCATGGCGGATGCCGGCAGCTTTTTTGAAAACGAACCCGTGGTCATCGACGCCAGCCGCGTCGAAGACGCCATCGACTGGCCGGCGCTGGTTGCCGCGCTGCGCGCGCACAACCTGCCCGCCATCGGCGTGGTCGCCGAAGGCGCCAACCTGAAGGCCGCGCGCGACGCCGGCCTGGCACCGGTTGAGCTTTCCACCCCGCCCGCGCGCCCTGCCCCCGTGGTGGACACCGCGCCGCCCAATGATGTGTCGACGCCCGTGCCGTCGGTGCCGGCCGCGGCCGTTGAAACCGCGCCCGCCCCCACGGATACCTCGGCGGCGGATAGCGCAGCCACGGATAGCGCAGCCACGGATAACGCTGCCACGGATAGCGCTGCGGCTGACACGCCCGCCAAGCCCACGTCCGCCGAGCCGATGCCCGCGCGCGAAGCCAGCAACACCACCTCTGCCCCCACCCCCACGCAGGCCGCGCCGCATTCGGCATCGGCGCTGGTCATCACCAAGCCGCTGCGATCGGGCCAGCGCGTGTACGCGCGCCACACGGACCTGGTCGTGATCGGCATGGTCAGCCAGGGTGCCGAAGTCATCGCCGACGGCAATGTGCACGTCTACGGACCCTTGCGCGGCAAGGCCATGGCGGGCGCGCGCGGCGATACCTCGGCGCGCATTTTCACGACGCATCTGGACGCGGAACTGCTGGCTGTGGCCGGCGTGTACCGCGTGGTGGAAGACAAGCTTGACCGCACGTTGCAAAACCAGCCGGCGCTGGTTCGCCTGGATGGCGACACGCTGCGGATCGAGGCCCTGAAAAGCTGATCGGACGATGGCAAGGCGGCGTGCGCGCACGCCACGCACATCGTCCGGAACCTCAGGTCTCAACACATTCTGTAAGAAGCCTTACATGGGCTTTTTGCTTTACGATAACGCGATTTATTCGAACATAAGGGTTTGATCGTCATGACACGCATTGTTGTGGTGACTTCCGGCAAAGGCGGCGTGGGTAAAACCACGACGAGCGCCAGTTTTTCCGCGGGCCTCGCGATGCGGGGCCACAAGACCGCTGTCATCGACTTCGATGTCGGCCTGCGCAATCTCGACCTCATCATGGGCTGCGAGCGTCGCGTGGTGTACGACTTCGTCAACGTGATTCAGGGCGAAGCCACCCTCAACCAGGCGCTGATCAAGGACAAGCAGCTTGAAAACCTGTTCATCCTGCCCGCCTCGCAAACGCGCGACAAAGACGCGCTGACGCAGGAAGGCGTGGAAAAGGTCATCAACGACCTGAAGGAAATGGGTTTCGAATACATCGTCTGCGACTCGCCGGCCGGTATTGAAACGGGCGCGCTGATGGCCGCTTATTTCGCCGACGACGCATTGGTCGTGACAAACCCGGAAGTCTCGTCGGTACGCGATTCCGATCGCATCCTGGGCATCCTGGCGGCCAAGTCCAAGCGCGCGGTGGACGGCGGTGAACCCGTCAAGGAATTCCTGCTGCTCACGCGCTACAACCCCAAGCGCGTGGTCGACGGCGAGATGCTGTCGCTGGGCGATATCGAAGACATTCTGCGCATCAAGCTGATCGGTGTCATTCCCGAATCGGAAGCCGTGCTGCAAGCCTCCAACCAAGGCCTGCCGGCGATCCACCTGAAAGAGACCGACGTCTCCGAAGCGTACAAGGACGTCGTGGCCCGTTACCTTGGCGAAGACAAGGCCCTGCGCTTTACCGATTACGAAAAGCCCGGTTTCCTGAAACGCCTGTTCGGAGGCAAGTAAGCAATGTCCTTCCTGTCGTTTCTGCTTGGTCAAAAGAAAACTTCCGCGTCCGTCGCCAAGGAACGGTTGCAGATCATCCTGGCCCACGAGCGGGGCCGCGGCGACTCGCCCGACTACCTGCCGCAGCTGCAGCAGGAACTTATCGCCGTGATTTCAAAGTACGTGAAGATCAACCCCGAAGACATCAAGGTGCACCTGGAACGCCAGGACACGCTGGAAGTGTTGGAAGTGAAGATCGAGATGCCGCAGAACGAAACGTGATGCGGCGGTCGCGCCGGTTTGCCGGCGCGAATCGCATCTTGGTCACGGCCAAAAAAAAGCCCGGCAATGCCGGGCTTTTTGCTGCTGGGCAGCGTTTAGTGCTTGCCGACCTGATCGCCGATCACGCCGCCGATCGCCGCTCCACCCACCGTACCCAGGACCCCGCCGTTGGTGATGACGGCGCCTGCGACGCCGCCCAAAGCGGCCCCGCCCACCGTGCTCTTTTGACGATGGCTCATGCCATCCCAGGACGAGCAGCCTGCCATGGCGGCGGTCATTGCGAGTGCGACACAGATTTTGGAAAGAGATGCGATTTTCATGATGAGGCTCCTATTCTTATCCCCGGGGCCGCACCATGGACCTGACGCGAGCGCGCGATCCCCATATGGGTTTAGAAACTTCAGGATCTCAAAATATCCGCACGTGTGGTGTTAGGTTTGCCCAGGAATTGTGTCAAACAGCGAGAGAATAATTGCGCGCCCCAGGGACGATGTTGCAGGGCGCGTCGGCTATTTGACGAGACGTAACACCTCGCGAAAACGGGGATGTTCGCAAGTTTGCATCCATTCGAATATCGCCATTTCCGATGTGACGATATCCGCGCCATGTGCCCGCGCGCGGCGCAGCGCGGCGTGGTGGTCCGACGGCTTGCGCGAGCCCGCCGCGTCCGACACGAGCACCGCGTGATAGCCCATGTCGGCCAGGCCGATCACGGTTTGCAGCACGCAGATATGCGCTTCACAACCGGCCACCAGAATGGTCTTGCGCGCGGCCGGCAGCCACGCTTCAAAGCCTGGTTCACGCGTGGAAGAAAAGTGCATCTTCTGAAAAGTGGACTGCACGATGCCGCGCAACGGATCCACGGTGACGCCCAGCATCTTGCTGTGATGCTCGGTGGCGATGACCGGCACATCAAGCAAGCGCGCGGCCTGTGCGAGCTTGTGCGTGGTGTGCAGCACGGCCTCGTTGTCGTGAATGACGGGCATCAATCGACCTTGCATGTCGACGATGAGGAAAGTGGAATCGGAGGCTTGCAGCAGCATTGGGAATCTCCGGAAAGCCGGCAACGGAATAGAGGGGAACCGCAACGCGGCGCAGCCGAAGCGCGCGCGTGTTGCCTAATGATATAGCGGCGACCCGACCGGACAGGTTCAGCGTCTTGACGACGGAGCACAGACGCTTGTCTTCGGTCCACAGCAAGGCACCGGACGCACGACGCAATTTTGATTTCATCGCCGCGAAAAAAATCCCGGCGCGTGGGCCGGGATTCTTGGACTGAACAAGCTGATTGCCAATTCAGCACTTACTTCAGCACTTACTTCAGCGCTTACTTCAATGCCTTGTAGCGCAGGCGCTTGGGCTTGGCGCCTTCTTCGCCCAGGCGGCGCTTCTTGTCGGCTTCGTACTCTTGGTAGTTGCCATCGAAGAACACCACTTGCGAATCGCCTTCAAAGGCCAGGATGTGCGTGGCGATGCGGTCCAGGAACCAGCGATCGTGGCTGATGACCATGACGCTGCCGGGGAACTCCAGCAAGGCATCTTCCAGCGCGCGCAGCGTTTCAACGTCAAGGTCGTTGGACGGTTCGTCAAGCAGCAGCACGTTGCCGCCGGCGATCAGCGTCTTGGCCATGTGCAGGCGGCCGCGCTCGCCGCCGGACAGCTGGCCCACGACCTTGTTCTGGTCGCCGCCCTTGAAGTTGAAGCGGCCCAGGTAGGCGCGCGACGACATTTCGAACTTGCCCACGGTCAGGATGTCGGCGCCGTCGGCCACCGCATCGAACACCGTCTTTTTGTCTTCCAGCGCATCGCGCGACTGGTCCACGTAGGCCAGCTTGACGGTTTGGCCGATGGTGACTTCGCCCGAATCCGGTTGCTCGCGGCCCGCGATCATGCGGAACAGCGTGGACTTACCGGCGCCGTTGGCGCCGATGATGCCGACGATGGCGCCCGGCGGAATCTTGAAGCTCAGGTTATCGATCAACAGGCGATCGCCATACGCCTTGCTGACGTTGTTGAATTCGATGACCTCGTTGCCCAGGCGCTCGCCCACGGGAATGAAGATTTCCTGGGTTTCGTTGCGCTTCTGGTATTCGTAGGACGACAGTTCTTCGAAGCGGGCCAGGCGAGCCTTGGCCTTGGCCTGACGGCCCTTCGGGTTCTGGCGCACCCATTCCAGTTCTTTCTTGATGGTCTTCTGGCGGGCCGATTCCGAGGACTCTTCCTGCTTCAGGCGGTCTTCTTTTTGCTCAAGCCACGAGCTGTAGTTGCCCTTCCAGGGGATGCCGTAGCCGCGATCCAGTTCCAGGATCCATTCGGCGGCGTTGTCCAGGAAGTAGCGATCGTGGGTCACGCCGACGACGGTGCCGGGGAACTTGTGCAGGAATTGCTCCAGCCATTCCACGCTTTCGGCGTCCAAGTGGTTGGTGGGTTCGTCCAGCAGCAGCATGTCGGGCTTGGACAGCAGCAGGCGGCACAGGGCCACGCGGCGCTTTTCACCACCGGACAGGTTGCCGACGATGGCGTCCCAGGGCGGCAGGCGCAAGGCGTCGGCGGCGATTTCCATCTGGTGTTCGATGTCGTCCGAACCGCTGGAGGCGGCGGCGGCGATGATGGCTTCGAGGTCGGCCTGTTCAGCGGCCAGCGCGTCGAAGTCGGCGTCCGGCTCGGCGTAGGCGGCGTAGACCTCGTCCAGGCGCTTCTTGGCGGTGACGACGGCGCCCAGGCCCTCTTCGACCGATTGGCGCACCGTGTGCTCGGGGTTCAGTTGCGGTTCCTGCGGCAGATAGCCGATGTTCAGGCCCGGCATGGGAATGGCTTCGCCTTCGATCTCTTTATCGACGCCCGCCATGATCTTCAGCAGCGTCGACTTGCCCGAGCCGTTCAGGCCCAGCACGCCGATCTTGGCGCCAGGAAAAAACGAAAGCGAGATGTCACGCAGGATCTGCCGCTTGGGCGGCACGATCTTGCCGACGCGGTTCATGGTGTAGACGTATTGGGCCATGGGCTCGTATAGGGAAAGAAAGCTGATGAACCGTCGATTGTAGGCCGGAACCCTGACAGGCGTGCGTCAGGAGCGGAACGTCGGGGTTACCCCCCGTTCTCCGCTCCGGTTCTCCGTCCCTGTCACTGCTCAAGTCGCTGCTCGGGTCATTGCCCGGGTCACTGCCCGGGTCACTGCCCCTTCGTCGCCCCTTCGTCGCCCCTCTACCCGCGCCGTCCCCCCAGGCGCGGGGTACGCATCTGCGCCAGCATGACCCCGGCCAGCGCCAGCAAGCCGCCCACGATATGGAACAGATGCGGCTTTTCGTCCAGGAACACCGAAGCGATGGCCACCGTGCCCACCGGCATCAGGTTCAGGAAAATGCTGGCCCGGTTCGGGCCCAGGTGCTTGACCCCCTGCATCCACAGGAAAGGCGCAAACAGGGACGGAAATATCGCGGCGTACAGCACCACGGGCACGTTGTCGGCGTTCAACGGCGACGGCGCGGCCATCAGGAATGCCGGCAACTGGAACAGCACGCCAAACCCAATCTGCACGTACAGCGACACCCACGGGCCCACCGGCAAGCCCCAGCGACGCAGCAGCACGCCATACAGCGCATAGGCCAGCGCGGCCATGCCCATCAGCAGGTCACCCGGGTTGGCGCCCACGGACAGCAGCCGCGCGGGGTCGCCTTCGCCGATCAGCAGGGCCAGGCCGGCCAGCGAGACCACGCCGCCCAGCATCGCCATCAGCGTGGGCCGCTGGCGCAGCACCACCGTGCCCACCGCGATGGTCAAGAGCGGGATCATGGCGGTGATGATGCCCATATTGGTGGCGGTGGTGCTGGACGCGGCCACATAGGCCAGCCCTTGGTACAGCGCCATGCCCAAGCCGCCCAGCACGGCGAACTTGGGCAGGTACGGCAGGATCAGGCGGCGTTGCGTCCACACGCCTTGCAATGCGAACGGCGTCAGCACGGCGCCGGCCAGCGCCCAGCGGTAAAAGCCGATGACGGCGGGCGAGATCACGCCGGCGGCCATCTTCGTGACGATCATGTTGACGGACCAGATCAGGGCAGCCAACAGCGGAAACAGCAGGTAGCGGGCGGGAACGGCGGAAGGGTCGGATCGCGACATGGATGGGTGATGCGAAAGAGGAATATAAGAACAGGGCGCAAGTGTAGGGCCTGTCCGAATGACGGTGTGCCGTTGCCGCGGTACGCCATCGGGATACGGCCGCAGGTCGGGCATTGCCGGTGGAACAAAGGCTGAAAACAGGACGCCGGCAAGGCATTGAGCCGCCGGCCCGCGCGGGCCTGACAGCCTTGTAACGCCGCGTCATCCAAGCGCCTGATGCAACGCAGCGCCGATCGCGCGACAATAGCGCCTGACTTTACGTATTTTGCCGTGCCGTCGCGGCTTCATCGCGCCCAGGAACCCTCTTCATGTCCGCCTCTGCCACTCCCCCAGCCTCCGTCACCCACTTCAGCACGTCCGAGCTGGACATGCTGGCCAAGACCGCCGACGCCCTCAGCGCCTATCTGGGCAAGCCGGTGCTGGCCGAAGTCATCCTGGGCGACGAAGGCACCGAGTGGGTCACCTATGGCGTGCCGATGGACGAAGGCGCGGAAGCGGACGATGAGCAGACTCACGTCCAGATGGGCGGCGCGGGCTCGCGCCTGCTGGGCAATCGCGGCGGGCTGCCGCATGCCGATGACGACACCTACGACTGCCTGTACCTGTGGGCCGTGCAGATTTCGCTGAACGAAGGCGAACGCTTCATCAAGCTGGATCACGACGGCGAAGAATCCGCGTGGTCCGACAACCTGGAAGACGTCCTGCCCTTTGCGCTGACCGAGGAACCGCAAGCGGACCCGAGCACGGACGACGCAGAGGATGAAGACGAGGACGAGGACGATGAGGACGACGACACGCCGTACGACTCGGTCCACGAACCCCGCCACTGATACCCGGCGGGGTCGGGTCCGGCCCGTGACGACTTGGGCGCCATTGCAGCCCGCCCTTATCGTTCGGGCGCATCCTTCCTCAGGCGCGCCCTTCCTCCACCGCATGGCAGGCCACCACGGAAACCCCAGTCAACATGGCAACCGGCGCTTCGGCCCGGCAGCGGTCATTGGCGTGCGGGCAGCGCGGATGAAACGTGCACCCTGATGGCGGGTTCAGCGGATTGGGCACTTCGCCGGCCACCGCCGTGCGCGGCTTGCCCGCCCCGTTGATATCCGGAATCGCCTCAAGCAGCATCCGCGTGTACGGATGCCTGGGCCGCGCAAAGAGTTCATCGCGTGGCGCCACTTCCACCATCCGGCCCAGGTACATCACACCCACCCGGTCGGCCACATGGTGCACCACCGCCAGGTTGTGCGAAATGAACAGATAGGTCAGCCCCAGCTTGCGTTGCAGGTCCTTCATCAGGTTCAACACCTGCGCCTGCACCGATACGTCAAGCGCCGACGTCGGTTCGTCGCACACCAGGAATTCCGGGTTCACCGCCAGCGCCCGCGCAATCGAGATGCGTTGACGCTGCCCGCCCGAAAACTGATGCGGATAACGCCCCTGATCAGCCGGGTCCAGCCCCACCTGCAACAGCAATTCGCTGACGCGCGCCACACGTTCGGCGGGCGTCATGGTGGTGTGCGTCAGCATGGGTTCGGCGATGATGCGGCCCACGCGCCAACGCGGGTTCAGGCTGGCGTACGGGTCCTGAAAAATCATCTGCAAGCGCTTGCGCAGATTGCGGCCGCCCTTCTCCGACATGCGTGACAGCGGCTGGCCGTCGAAACGGATGTCGCCACGCGTCAGCCCGTACAAGCCCACCAGCATGCGCGCGACCGTGGATTTTCCGCAGCCCGATTCGCCCACCAGCGCCAGCGTTTCACCGCGTGCAATGTCGAACGACACACCGTCGACGGCGCGCAGCATTACACGCGGCTTGCCCGCCAGCTTGCGTTCCAGCCACGGCGGCGACACGTCGAACCAGCGCGCGGCATCCTTTACTTCAACCAAGGGCGCGTTCATGCGGCCACCATCGCTTTGTCGTCATGCAACCAACAGGCCGCGCGGGACGTGCCCGCCGGCAGTAATTCGGGGCGCTCGGTCGCGCAGCGCGGCAGGCGCTGGCCGCAACGCGGATTGAACGCGCAGCCCGGCGGAATGGCGTTCAGGCGCGGCATGCTGCCGTCGATCTGCACCAGCCGTTCCGTGTGCCCGTCCATTGACGGGATGGATCCCATCAACCCCGCCGTATAGGGATGGCGCGGCTTGTGGATCACGTCGGCCACCGGCCCGATCTCGGCCACGCGGCCCGCGTACATCACCGCCACGCGGTCGGCGGTTTCGGCGATGACGCCCATGTCGTGCGTGATCAGCATGACCGCCGTGCCGTGGTCGCGGCACAGGCGTTTCAGCAGTTCGATGATCTGCGCCTGGATGGACACATCCAGCGCCGTGGTGGGCTCATCGGCCACCACCAGCTTGGGCTCGGCCGCCAGCGCCAGCGCGATGACCACGCGTTGCCGCATGCCGCCCGAGAACTGGTGCGGATAGTGGTCGATGCGTTCACGCGCGGCCGGGATGCCGGTGGACGCCAGCAATTCCACCGCGCGGTTGCGCGCCTGCGACCACGTCATGTCCAGATGCGTGACGATGGTTTCCGCCAACTGCCGGCCCACCGTGTACAGCGGGTTCAGCGACGTCAAGGGGTCCTGGAACACCGCGCCGATTTCGCGGCCGCGCACGCGGCGCATCTGCTCGTCGGGCAGGTTGTCGATGCGGCGGCCCGCCAGCAGGATTTCGCCCGCCGCGATACGGCCCGGCGGTTCCAGCAGGCCGATGATGGAGGCGCCGGTCAGTGATTTGCCGGCGCCCGATTCGCCCACCACGCCCAGCACTTCGCCGGCCTGGATGGAAAAGGACACGTCGTCCAGGGCGCGTAGCGTGCCGCGGCGCGTGGGAAATTCCACGCGCAGATTGCGGACTTCCAGAAGTGCGCTCATGGTTACCTCAATTCAGCCGCGGGTTGAGCGCATCGCGCAGCCAGTCACCCAGCAGGTTGACCGACAGCACCAGCAGCACCAGCGCCGCGCCCGGAAAAATGGTGATCCACCATTCGCCGGAAAACAGGAAATCGTTGCCGATGCGGATCAGCGTGCCCAGCGACGGCGCGGTCGGCGGCACGCCCACCCCCAGGAACGACAAGGTCGCCTCGGTGATGATGGCGGTGGCCAGGTGCACCGTGGCCAGCACCAGCACCGGCCCCAGCACATTGGGCAGCACGTGGCGGAACATGATGACGGGCGAGGCCACGCCGATCACGCGCGCCGCCTGCACGTATTCGCGGTTTTTCTCCACCAGCGTGGACCCGCGCACGGTGCGTGCGTACTGCGGCCAGCCGGCCAGCGCGATGGCGCCGATCAGCACGGGGAACGCGATCAGCTCGTGCATCTCGCGCGGCACGGCGGCACGCGCCACGCCATCGATCAACAGCGCGATCAGAATCGCCGGGAACGACAGCTGCACGTCGGCCACCCGCATGATGAACGCATCGATGCGCCCACCCGCGTAGCCGGAAATCAGCCCCAGCACGATGCCGATCAACATCGACAGCAGCACCGACGCCAGCCCGATCAACAGCGACACGCGCGTGCCGTAGAGGATGGCGGAATACAGGTCGCGGCCCTGGCTATCCGTGCCCAGCAGGTAGGTGGCCTGGCCGTTGGCTTCCCAGGCGGGCGGCAGCAAGGCGTCCAGCAGTTCTACCGTAGTCAGATCGAACGGGTTGTGCGGCGCGACCCAGCCGGCGCCGAACGAGCCGATCAGCAGCGTCACCAGCAACAGGGTCGCGATGATGGCCACGGGCGCGCGGCGCCAGGCCCAGGCAATGTCGCTGTCCCACCAGCGTTTGAGTGCGGCGCGCATCAGTGAGCCCCCCCGGCGCGAGTCATCCCGGAACGCAAGCGCGGGTCGACGACGAAATAAAGCAGATCGACCACCAGGTTGATCACCACGAACACCAGCGCGATCAGGCACAGGTACGCGGCCATGACCGGCACGTCGGCAAATTGCACCGCCTGGATGAACAGCAGGCCCATGCCCGGCCACTGGAATACGGTTTCCGTGACGATGGCAAACGCGATGATGCCGCCCAGTTGCAAGCCGGTGATCGTGATGACGGGCACCATCGTGTTCTTCAGCGCGTGGCCAAAGTGAATGGCGCGGCGCTTCAGCCCCCGTGCGCGGGCGAACTTGATGTAGTCCGACCGCAGCACTTCCAGCATTTCAGAACGCACCAGGCGCAGCACCAACGTCATCTGGAACAACGACAAGGTGATGGACGGCAGGATCAGGTGCTTCCAGCCGGTGGCGGTGAACAGCCCCGACGTCCACCAGCCTACGGCGACGGTATCGCCCCGCCCGTAGCTGGGCAGCCAGCCCAGCTGCACCGAGAACACCAGGATCAGCAGGATGCCGATCAGGAAGGTGGGCAGCGACACGCCCAGCAAGGAGCCGGCCAGCAGCAGCTGCGAAACCAGGCTGTTGCGCTTGAGCGCGGTGTACACGCCCAGCGGCACGCCCACCACCAGCGCCAGCAAGGCGGCCACCATGGACAGCTCCAGCGTGGCCGGCAGGCGGGACTTGAGCAAAGTGGAAACGGGTTCGCTCTGGCGCAGCGAAATGCCGAAATTGCCCTGCGCGGCGTTGGCCACGAAATGGCCGAATTGAACGATGGCGGGCTCGTTCAGGCCCAGGCGTTCACGCAGTTCGACGCGCTCGGCATCGGTGGCGTCCTGCCCCAGCATGATGGTAACAGGGTCGCCGACGTATTGGAAAAGCACAAAGGCCAGCAGCGCGACGGTGAGCATCACCGCTACGGCCTGCAACAGGCGGCGCAGTATGAAAGCAAACATAGGGGAACAACCAAAAACAGACGGCGCGCGCCGGGTGGGCGCCGCGCCGTCTGGTTAGCCGGGATCAGTCAACCTTGACCCAGTCGGCAACAAGGCGATTGTCGGCACGGTGGATAACCGTGACGTTCTTGCGCATCGCCCAGGGGATGACCTGGTCATGCAGCGGGATGTGGCCGAAGTCCTTGGCGTGCCCTTGCAGCACGGTGATGATGTCGGCGTCGCGCTTGGCGGGATCGGTCTCGGTCTTGATGCGGTCGATGATGACGTCAAGTTCCTTGTTGCTGTAGCCGCCCAGGTTGTACATGCCGTCCGCGCCCTCGCCCTTGGTGCGGATCAGGTTCTGCAACGAGTACATGGCGTCGAACGTGGGCACGCCCCAGCCGAACAGGTAGGCGCTGGTGTCGAACGACTGCACCTTGGGGAAGTACGTGGAACGCGGCATGGCGTTCATCGTGGCCTTCACACCCACCTTGGCCCACATGCCGACCACGGCCTGGCAGATGGCTTCGTCGTTGATGTAGCGGTTGTTGGGGCAGTCCAGCGTGAAGTTCAAGGTGCCGTCGTAGCCAGCTTCCTTGAGCAACGCGCGCGACTTTTCGGGGTCGTAGGGCACGCGCTTGTGCACCGATTCCGCCCAGCCATGCACCTGCGGCGCGATCATCGTGCCGGTGGGCGCGGACAGGCCGCGCATCACGGCGCGCTTGATGGCGTCCACGTCGATGGCGCGGTACAGCGCTTCGCGCACGCGGATGTCCTGGAACGGGTTCTTGCCCTTGATGTTCGAGTACTGCAATTCCGGACGCTTCTGGTCCAGGCCCAGGTAAATGGTGCGGTATTCGTTGCCTTCGACCACCTTCTGCGCCTGGCGCAAGCGCTCCAGATCCTGCGCGGCGGGGTCCAGCACGAAGTCGATTTCGCCGGACAGCAACGCGGCGGTGCGCGTGGCGTTCTGCTTGATGGGCGTAAACACCACCTCGGTCACGTTACCGACCTTGCCGGCCTTGTTCCACCAGTCCTTGTTTTCTTCAAAGACGGTGCGCACGTCCACTTCGCGCGTCTTCAGCTTGTAGGGGCCGGTGCCGTTGGTGTTGCGCGCGCCAAAGGTCTCTTCTTTGTTGACGTAGTCCTGCGGCTTGGCGATGTTGTTCTTTTCGGACCAGGCCTTGTTCATGATGAACACGTTGGTCAGCTGGCGCAGCAGCACCGGGTTGGGCGCCGACGTTTCGATCTCGATGGTCAGGTCGTCGATCTTGCGCGCTTCCTTGATGCCGGTCGTGTAGGCCTTGTAGTTCGACGTGGGCGCCATGGCGCGGTGAATCGAGAACACCGCGTCGTCGGCGGTGAAGGCCGCGCCGTCATGGAACTTCACCCCGGGGCGCAGCTTGAAGCGATACAGCGTCGGCGACACCTGTTCCCATTCCGTGGCCAGGCGCGGCACCACCTTGAACGTCTTGTCGTAGTCCACCAGCGGCTCGTAGATGTAGCTGTTGGCGGCGATCGTCATGCCCTCGTTTTGCGAGTGCGGGTCGAACGTAAGGATGTCGCCTTGGGCGGCCCAACGGAAAGTCTTGGCCTGCCCGATCGAGGGCACAGCCACGGCGGCGGCGATCGCGATAGCAATCAAAGTGCGGCGCATAGGGGTTAACTCCTGACATTAGTCTGAATACCGGCGCCGAGTGTGCCTACGCGTAAGACCCCAGTCAATTCAGGGTTTATGCGTACCGTGGCCCCTTTTCACAGAGGGGGATCTATTAAGGGACGCATAAGCATGTAACAAAATTGTTGGGTCGAACAATGTTCGAGTGCGCGGATGCAACGTCCGCCATCACCGCCCGAATCACCGCCCGAATCACCGCGCGCTTATTCCTCGGCGTCGATCGGCAGTTCCAGCGGCACGTGCTCGGTCATCAACACTTCCAGCATGTCGATCAGCAGCGCCGCCTTTTCTTCACCAAACGGCGCCAGCACGGCTTTTTGATGCTGCAACGCCTGTTCGCACAGGCCCGCGATCAAGTGGGTGCCCTTGGTGGTGATGCACACGCGCGTCTGGCGGCGGTCGGCCCGCACGCCGGTGCGCGCCACCAGCCCCTCGGCTTCCATCCGCTGCACCACCTTGCTTAGCGTGGGTTGCTTGGTGATGGCCAGCACGGCCAGGGTGCCGATGGTTTCGCCGGGGCTGCCTTCCAGGCTGGCCAGCACCCGCCATTCGGTCACCGATAGCCCGGCCGCCTTGACCTGCATATGGAATTCGGCCGAGATGCGCTGGCTGGCCTGCGCCAGCAGGTATGCCAGATAGCCGTCAACGAAACGCGGCCCTGAAGTGCCGCGCCCCGTCAGTTGTGTGTCCCGCTGCTTGTCCAACCGCATGTTGCTTTGCTCCCACGCACCGGAATTCATGAATGGCCGACGGCCGAAAAAACGCATTGCACCACGACGGCGCAAACGCGCGCCATGATGCACGGCAATGCTGTTGCGCAGCACAGGGTATACCCCGAATCGCAACCCGTTTTTGCACCATAGCGGGGCCGAAAACCCGCCATGAAGCTAGAGAACAACCAGTATATACATCCTTGTTTTAGCGTGATATTTTTTGATTTCCATGAAATTTCATCTTTTTTGTTGACAGCTAAAACGTTGACTCCTAAAGTATTTTTCAGACGACAATTTCGTGGCACGACGATGCTGCACGGCAGCAAGGCTTGAGGACCGGTCATCCGGCCCCACCAGGAGTTCGAGATGGCTGAAAGGTCTTTCAAGAAAGAAGTCCAGCAGTTGCGCATCGGCGCCGGCGAAGAGTTTCGCGGCGAGGGCATTCTTGCCGTCACCAAAGCCTTGCTGCAATCGGGTGTGGGCTATGTGGCGGGCTATCAGGGTTCGCCCATTTCGCATTTGATGGATGTGCTGGCCGACGCCAACGACATCCTGCAAGAACTGGGCGTGCATTTCGAGGCCAGCGCCTCGGAAGCCACCGCCGCCGCGACCCTGGCGGCGTCCGTCATGTACCCGATACGCGGCGCGGTCACGTGGAAGTCCACCGTGGGCACCAACGTGGCGTCGGATGCGCTGGCCAACCTGGCATCGGGCGGCGTGACGGGCGGCGCGCTGGTCATCGTGGGCGAAGACTACGGCGAAGGCTCGTCCATCATGCAGGAACGCTCGCACGCGTTCGCCATGAAGTCGCAGATCTGGCTGCTGGACCCGCGCCCCAACCTGGAAAGCATGGTCAAGGCCGTGGAAGACGGCTTTGAATTGTCGGAAGCCAGCAAGACGCCGGTGATGCTGCAACTGCGCATCCGGGGTTGCCACGTGCATGGCCGCTTCATTGCCAAGGAAAACAAGCGGCCCGCGTTTTCGCTGGCGCAGGCGTTGGAAAGCCCGGCGCGCGACACCAGCCGCATCGTGCTGCCGCCCGCATCCTTCCTGCACGAGCAGGAAAAAATCAAGGACCGCTGGCCCGCCGCCATCCGCTATATCAAAGAACACAAACTGAACGAGCACTTTGACGGCGACCAGGACGATATCGGCCTGATCCTGCAAGGCGGCCTGTACAACGGCGTCATCCGCTCGCTGCAACTGCTGGGCCTGGCCGATAACTTCGGCAACAGCCGCATTCCGCTTTACGTCATGAACGTGACCTACCCCGTCATCGAAGACGAGGTCACGGAATTCTGCCGGGGCAAGCGCGCAGTGCTGCTGCTGGAAGAAGGCCAGCCGGATTACATCGAACAGAACCTGCACGCTGTCCTGCGCAAGGCGGGTATCGACACGCACCTGTCCGGCAAGGACGTGTTGCCGATGGCGGGCGAATACACCACGCAAGTGATGCGCGACGGCGTGCGCGAATTCTTGAAGCGCCATCGTCCTGAATCGCTACAGACGCATGCGGCGGTGGCGGTGGATGCGGTGGCCCAAGCCCAAGCCCCCAGCAGCCAACTTGAAATCACCGAAGTCGCGCGTCCGAAGCCTGCGGCAAAGCTCGTCGAGCAACCGATCACCTTCCACAAGCAGGTGGACGGGCTGGCCTCGGTGGTGCCACCGCGCCCTGCCGGCTTCTGTACGGGCTGCCCCGAACGCCCGATCTTTTCCGCGCTGACGCTGGCCCAGGAAAAGCTGGGGCAGCATCACATTTCCTGCGACATCGGCTGCCACCTTTTCTCCATCCTGCCGCCCTTCAACCTGGGCGCCACCACCATGGGCTACGGCCTGGGCGCCTCCAGCGCGGCGGCGTTCAATGTGCCCGCCGCCAAGCGCCCCATTTCCATCATGGGCGACGGCGGCTTCTGGCATAACGGCTTGTCGTCCGGCATCGGCAACGCGGTATTCAACAAGTACGACGGCGTCATCGTCATCGTCGACAACTTCTATGCGTCGGCGACCGGCGGGCAGGACATTTTGTCGTCGCGTGCCGACAACCCCGACCGCTCCACCAACAACCCCATCGATCATGCCGTGCGCGGCGTGGGCGTGAAGTGGGTGCGCACGCTGGACCGCACCTACGACGTGGCCAAGGTGCGCGCCACCATCGAAGAAGCGCTGACCACCGACATCAAGGGTCCGAAGGTCATCATCGCGCAGTCCGAATGCATGCTGAACAAGCAGCGCCGCATCAAGCCGCTATTCAACAAGGCCGTCAAGGAAGGCCGCCGCGTGGTCAAGGAACGCTTTGGCGTGGACCCCGACGTCTGCACCGGCGACCACGCCTGTATCCGGCTGTCCGGCTGCCCATCGCTGTCCATCAAGGACAGCGGCGACCCCTTGAAGGAAGACCCGGTAGCGCACGTGGAAAGCAGCTGCGTGGGCTGCGGCAACTGCGGCGAAGTGGCCCATGCCGCCGTGCTGTGCCCGTCTTTCTATCGCGCCGATATCGTGCACAACCCCACCGGCACCGACCGCTTCCTGGCACGCATGCGCGGCGCCGTGATCGGTTTCCTGCAACGCCGCCGCGCCGCGCGGCTGGCCCAATACGCCCTGTAAGGACTAGCCCTTCATGAACCCGCCGGCAATGCAGCAAGGCAACCCCATCAAGATCGCCATCCTGGCCATGGGCGGCCAGGGCGGCGGCGTCCTGGCCGACTGGATCGTCGACATGGCCGAACACGCCGGCTGGTGGGCGCAAACCACATCGGTGCCCGGCGTGGCGCAGCGCACCGGCGCCACCATCTACTACCTGGAACTGCTGCCCGAAGCGGACGTGGCGCGCGCCGGACGCCCGCCCGCGCTGGCGTTGATGCCCACCCCCGGCGACGTGGATCTGGTCGTTGCCGCCGAACTGATGGAAGGCGGCCGCGCCATCCAGCGTGGCCTGGTCACGCCGGAACGCACGGTGTTGCTGTCCTCGTCGCACCGCAGCTACGCCGTCAGCGAAAAGTCCGCGCCCGGCAACGGCATTGCCGACCCCAACAAAGTGCTGGAAGCCGGCCGCGCCGCCGCCAAGCGCTTCCTGTGCTTCGACCTGCAAGACCTGGCCGACCGCGCCGGCAGCGTCATCAGCGCCAGCCTGTTTGGCGCGGTGGCCGGCAGCGGCGCCCTGCCCTTCACGCGCGACGACTACGAGGCCACCGTGCGCCGCGCGGGCCTGGGCGTGGACGCCAGCCTGCGCGCCTTTGCGCTGGGCTTTGACGCCGCCCATGCCGCGCCCGCCCAACCCGCCGCCATCGACCTGACGCGCCCCGTGCCCGACGTGCCCGAACGCGCCGCCAGCCCGAAGACGCAAGCGCTGCTGGACACCATCAAGCGCGACTTCCCCGCCTGTGCCCAGCCCATGCTGACGGCCGGCGTGCGCCGCCAGCTTGAATTCCAGGACGCCGCCTACGCCACCGACTACCTGCGCCACATGAAAGCGCTGCGCGACCTGGACGCCCAACACGGCGGCGACGCCCAAGGCTGGGCGCTGACCTGTGCCGCCGCGCGCTACGTCGCCACCGCCATGGCCTACGACGACGTGATCCGCGTGGCCGACCTGAAAACGCGCGGCACCCGCTTTGAACGGGTGCGAAACGAAGTGGGTGCACGGCCGGACCAACTGGTGATGACCACCGACTACATGCACCCGCGCCTGGAAGAAATCTGCGGCACGATGCCCACGCGCATGGGCCGCTGGCTGGAAGGGTCCAAGGCCTTCGGCGGCTTTGTGGAACGCCGCCTGGGCAAAGGCCGCTTGATGCAAAGCGGCACGCTGGGCGGCTTCCTGATGCTGTATTCGCTGGCCGGCATGCGCCGCTTTCGCCGCCGTACGTTGCGCCATCAAATCGAATCGGAAGGCTTGCGGCAATGGCTGGACCTGATTGCCCGGCTGGCGCCGCAGGACTACGCCCTGGCCGTTGAAACCGTTAACTGCCGGCGTCTGGTCAAGGGTTATAGCGATACGCACGTGCGCGGCGGCGGCAAGTATCGCCAGCTGATCGCGGCGGCGGCACAGCTGGTGGGCCGCGCCGATGCGGCCGAGACGCTGCGCACGCTGCGCGAGACCGCGCTGGCCAACGAAAGCTGCGCCCCGATGGAACGCCAGATGGCCGAGAAGCTGGCCGAAAAGCTGGCGGCCTGATCCCGCTACCCGAATACCGGAATACCGGAATACCGAAAGAGACAAACGCCGTGCAGACACTGAAACTGATCGTCCGGGAAGTCCGGCAAGAATCGCCGTTGATCCGTTCCTTCCGGCTGGCGCGCGAAGATGCCGGGCCGCTGCCCGCCTTCGGCCCCGGCGCGCATCTGAAGGTCACCGTGCCTGGTGTGCATGAACCGCGCTGCTATTCGCTGGTGCAGCTGACGCCCGACGCCGGCCAGTTCGCGCAGCCCACCGAATACCGGCTGGGCGTACGGCTGGAAGAAACCAGCCAGGGCGGCTCGCGCCACATGCATGCGCTGGCCGAAGGCGACACGCTTAGCGTGGAAGGCCCCAAGAACGATTTTCCGCTGCATGAATCTCCGGCAGGCGACGAACCCGTGGTGCTGATCGCGGGTGGCATCGGCATTACGCCGGTGGCGTCCATGGCCGCCGCGCTCAAAGCCGCCGGGCGCGACTTTCATCTGCACTACTGTGGCCGCAGCAAGGATCAACTGGCCTTCCTGGGCGAGCTCGAAGCGCTGGCGGGCGGCAACCTGACCGTACACGCGGATGACGACCCCGCCTGCCGCTTCGACCTGCAAGCGCTGCTGGCCGCCTCCAACCCGCGCCAGCACCTGTACGTGTGCGGCCCCAAGGGCTTGATCGATGCCGTGATTGCCGGCGCCAGGGCCCGCCACTGGCCCGACGCCCACGTTCACTTCGAACTGTTCGTCACCGCCGCCGCGCAAGCCGGCGACCAGGCGTTTGAAGTCGAGCTGCGCCAGTCCGGCCGCACGCTGACCATTCCCGCCGACAAGACCATCGTCGACGTCATGGAAGAAGAAGGCTGCGACCCGATGTACGACTGCAAGCGCGGCGAATGCGGCGTGTGCCAGGCAACGGTGCTGGAAGGCGAGCCCGATCATCGCGACTACTACCTCTCGGACACCGAGAAGGCCAGCGGCAAGATCATCCAGATCTGTATCTCGCGCGCGAAATCCGCCCGCCTGGTGCTGGACCTGTAACGCTGCCGCCCCGACGACAAGGAAGCGACCATGGCCAAATACCGCGACAACCCCGACGCCATCCGCGCCCTGGTGCGCGACACGGAAGTGCACAAGGACCTGTTCATCGACCAGGAACTATTCGACCTGGAAATGGAACGCCTGTACGCCAACACCTGGGTCTACGTCGGCCACGACAGCCAGGTGCCCAACAACGGCGACTACATCACCACGACCGTCGGCAACCAGCCCGTGGTGATGGTGCGCCACAGCGACAAGACCGTGCGCGTGCTGCACAACCGCTGCCCGCACAAAGGCACGATGGTGGCTGGCGACGCCTGCGGCAACACCGGCAAGTTCTTTCGCTGTCCGTACCACGCCTGGACATTCAAGACGGACGGCAGCCTGCTGTCGATCCCCCTGAAGAAAGGCTACGAGAACACCGGCCTGGAAAACTGCGAAGCCAGCCAGGGCATGGCCGCCGTCAAAGACGTCAAGAACCATCGCGGCTTTGTGTTCTGCCGCCTGAATCCGGAAGGCCAGTCGTTCGAGGATTTCTTCGGCGATTCCTTGTCCACGCTGGACAACATGGTGGACCGCTCGCCCGAGGGCCGGCTGGAAGTGGCCGGTGGCGTGCTGCGCTACATGCACCGCTGCAACTGGAAGATGCTGGTCGATAACCAGACCGATACCTGCCACCCGATGGTGGCGCACGAATCGTCGGCGGGCACGGCCGTTAAGGTCTGGGAGCAGGCGCCCGAAGGCACGCCCAAGCCGATGGCGGTGGAACTGTTCGCGCCCTTTATCTCGCCGTACGAGTTCTTTGAAAACATGGGCATCCGCGTCTGGGAAAACGGCCACGGGCACACCGGCGTATCGGACTCGATCCACGCGTCGTACTCCGGCGTGCCGGGCTACTGGGAATCCATGGTGGCCGCCTACGGCGAGGAACGCGCCAAGCAGATCCTGGGCGACGTGCGCCACAACACCGTGTACTTCCCCAACATCATGGTGAAGGGCCCGATCCAGACGCTGCGCATCTTCAAGCCCCTTGCCGCCGACCGCACGCTGGTGGAATCGTGGACCTTCCGCCTGGTCGGCGCGCCCGACCTGCTGCTGGAGCGCACGCTGATGTACAACCGGCTGATCAACGCGCCCACCTCCGTTGTCGGCCATGACGATCTGGAAATGTACGAACGCGCCCAAGACGGCCTGAATTCCCGCGCGCGCGACTGGGTCAATGTGGGCCGGCTGTATACGCCCGACGAAGCCGGCCAGAAGAACGTCACCACCAACGGCACCAACGAATGGCAGATGCGCAACCAATACCGCGCATGGGGCCGCTACATGACCGGATCGGAGTCGGTATGAGCGCAAGCGACCGCGAGTTGATCGACTTTGTCTACGCCGAAGCGCGCCTGCTGGACGAGCTGCGCTTCGAAGACTGGCTGAACCTGTACACCGAAGACGGCTACTACTGGATGCCGCTGGCGCACGGCCAGACGGACCCCAAGCTGCACGCGTCCCTGATGTACGAAGACAAGCTGCTGCTGCGCGTGCGCGTGGAGCGCTTGGCGGGCCAGCGCACATTTTCGCAGCAGCCTAAAAGCCGCTGCCATCACCTGCTGCAAGCGCCCACCGTCGAACACGGCCACCCCGACGCCGCGCCTGAAGAAGGCCGCCATGTGGTGCGCACCGCCTTTCACTATGTTGAAACGCGCCAGGACTTGCAGACGCTGTACGCCGGCTGGGCCACGCACCACCTGGTGGAACAGGACGGCGCGCTGCGCATCCGTTTGAAGCGCGTTGACCTGGTCAACTGCGACGCCGCCTTCGGCAACATCCAACTGTTCATGTAGGAGCGGCTTGTGAGCACCACCGTCCACCAGGCATTTGCCGACACCGCTTCGCGCTACCGCGCGCAGCCCTTCCTGTGCATCCTGCCGGAAACGGCCCAGGTCTATGGCATAGACGCCGGCGAACTGTCGTATGGCCGCGCGGCCGACGCCATTGAAACGCTGCGCGCCGCCTATGCGGCGGCCGGCTACGGCCACGGCCACCGGGTGGGGCTGCTGCTGGAAAATCGCCCCGCCTTCTTCCTGCATTGGTTCGCCTTGAACGCGCTGGGCGTGTCGGTGGTGCCGATCAACCCGGACCTGCGCGCGGCCGAACTCGAATACCTGACCGGCCATTCCGAGATCGCCCTGGCCGTTGCCCTGCCCACCCGCCACGCCGACCTGCTGGCCGCTGCCGAACGCGCGGGCCGCCCCTTGCGTGTGATGGGCCCCGACGATGCACCGCCGCCCGCGCCCTTCACCGCGCCGCTGGCCGACACCGCGCCCACCGAGCTGACGGAATGCGCCCTGCTGTACACGTCCGGCACGACCGGCCGCCCCAAGGGTTGCATCCTGCCCAACCGCTATTTCCTGCACGCGGGCGGCTGGTATGCGCGCATCGGCGGGCTGGCAACGCTGCGCCCCGGCCAGGAACGCATGCTGACGCCGCTGCCGCTGGTGCACATGAACGCCATGGCGTATTCCGCCATGGCCATGGTGCTGACCGGCGGATGCCTGATTCCGCTAGACCGCTTCCACCCCAAGACGTGGTGGGACAGCGTGCGCGACGCCGGCGCCACCGTGCTGCATTACCTGGGCGTGATGCCCGCCATACTGATGAAGGCGCCGCCGTCCGAGCGCGACCTGCAACCCGCCATCCGCTTCGGCTTTGGCGCGGGCGTGGACCGCAAGCTGCATGCGCCGTTTGAAGCGCGCTTCGGCTTTCCCTTGCTGGAAGCCTGGGCCATGACCGAAACCGGCGCGGGCGCCGTCATCATCGCCAACCACGAACCGCGCCACGTCGGCACCAGCAGCTTTGGCCGCGAAGAAGACGACGTGCAGGTGCGCATCGTGACGGACGCGGGCCAGCCCGCCGCCGTGGGCGAACACGGCGAACTGCTGGTGCGGCACGCCGGCGACGACCCGCGCTACGGCTTCTTCGCCGGCTACCTGAAAGATGAAGCGGCCACCGACGAGGCCTGGCAAGACGGCTGGTTCCATACGGGCGACATCGTGCGCCGCGAAGCCGACGGCGCGCTGCGCTTTGTGGATCGCAAGAAAAACGTGATCCGCCGCAGCGGCGAAAACATCTCGGCCGTGGAAGTGGAAAGCGTGCTGATGCAGCATCCGCTGGTCAAGGCGGTGGCCGTGGCCGCCGTGCCCGACCCGGTGCGCGGCGACGAAGTGCTGGCCTGCGTCGTGCCCGAAGCCCTGCCCGCCGACGACGCCGCCATGGCCGATGCCGCGCGCGATATCGTGCAGTGGTGCCTGCAACAGCTGGCCTATTACAAAGCGCCCGGCTATGTGGCCTTTGTGGACAGCCTGCCGCTGACCACCACCAACAAGATCCAGCGCGGCGAAATGAAAACGCTGGCGCCGACCTTGCCCGGCACGGCGCGCTGCATCGACACCAACGCCATGAAAAAGCGCCAGGCGCCCGACCGCCAGGAGTCTGCCCAATGAGCCGCCTGGGCTATGACGGCATCGTGGCGGCCCTGCCCGTCACCATCCCGTACGAACGTTATTCCACGCATGCCGCCCACTGGTGGCTGGGCCGCGCGCTGGGCGCGCTGATCCGGCAATCCGGCGTGGCCAAGCAGGACGTGGACGGCCTGTGCGTGTCCAGCTTCACGCTGGCGCCGGACACCGCCGTCGGCCTGGTCCAGCACCTGGGCATGAGCCCGCGCTGGCTGGATCACATTCCCATGGGCGGCGCCAGCGGCGTGGCCGCGCTGCGCCGCGCGGCCCGCGCCGTGCAGGCGGGCGACGCAAACATCGTCGCCTGCATCGCGGGCGACACCAACCACGTGGACTCGTTTCGCAATACCGTCAGCCAGTTTTCGCGCTTTGCGCAAGACGCCGTCTACCCCTATGGCGCGGGCGGTCCCAACGCCAGCTTCGCGCTGCTGACGGCGCACTACATGCGCACCACCGGCGCCACGCGCGAGGATTTCGGCAAGCTGTGCGTGGCGCAGCGCGACAACGCCTTGCGCTACCCGCACGCGCTGATGAAAAAGCCGCTGAGCCTGCAACAGTATCTGGACGCGCGCGTCATTACCGACCCCATCCATCTGTTCGACTGCGTGATGCCCTGCGCGGGCGCCGACGCGTTCCTCGTCATGCGTGAAGACCAGGCCCGCGCCTTGAACCTGCCCTATGCCCGCATCCTGTCCACCATCGAACGCCACAACGCCTGGATCGAAGACCCCATCCAGACGCGCGGCGGCTGGACCATGGACGTGGACGAACTGTACGGCCAGGCCAACGCCACGCCGGCCGACATGGACTTCCTGCAAGCCTATGACGACTACCCCGTCATCAACCTGATGCAGATCGAAGACCTGGGCTTTTGCAACAAGGGCGACGCGCCGGAATTCGTCCGCGCCCACACCTTCACCGTGGACGGCAGCTTCCCCTTCAACACCAACGGCGGCCAGCTGTCGGTGGGTCAGGCGGGCGCGGCGGGCGGCTACCTGGGCATGGTCGAAGCGCTGCGCCAATTGACCGGCACGGCGGGCGGCACGCAAGTGGCCGACGCGCGCGTTGGCATGGTCAGCGGTTTCGGCATGATCAATTACGACCGCGGCCTGTGCACCGCCGCGGCCATCCTGGCAAGGAGCGACGCATGACCGAGCCGCTAGCCAAGCCGCCCCGGAAGAATCCGGTTGCGCGCACCCGCCAGCCCACCTTGCCGCCCGGCTCGCGCAGCCGCGCGGCGCTGGGCCTGACGGCCGCCGCCGCCGAAGGCCGCTTCGATTTGCAGACCTGCGCCGATTGCGGCGCGGTGCAGTATCCGCCGCGCGAAGTCTGCGGCCACTGCCTGTCCGAACACCTGCCCTGGCGTCCTGCCGACCCCAACGGCGTGCTGCTGGTCAGCACCACCTTGCATCACAGCAACGACCTGTATTTCCGCGAACGCCTGCCCTGGCGCGTCGGCACGGTGGTGATGGACGCCGGCCCCTCCGTCGTGGCGCACGTGCACCAGGACTGCGCCGACGGCGCCCGCGTGCGGCTGGCGCTGAAGCTGGACCGCAGCGGCCAAGCCGTGATGATCGCCCTGCCTGAAAGGAATACGCCCAACATGGAAGACGACAAGACGCTGCGCGAAACCTCGTGCGACCCGAAGTTCCGCCGCGCGCTGGTCACCGACGGCAAGTCGGCGGTGGGCCAGGCCGTGGCGCGGGCCTTGCTGGACGCGGGCTGCCCCACGGTGTTCCTGGGCGATGCGCAGGCCTGGAAGCGCGACGCGGCCTTTGACGCGCTGGTTGCCGACCCGCGCGTGCAGTCGGTTGCCCTGGACGTGACGGATTCCGATTCCGTGGATCGGCTTGCCGCCTCAATCGGCGGCAAGGTGGAAATCCTGGTGAACACGGCCGACCTGGAACGCGAAGGCGGCCTGCTCTACCGCAAGGACGTAAACACCGCGCGCGACGCCATGGACGTGAACGTGCTGGGCCTGATGCGCCTGGCGCAAAGCTTCGGCCCCGCCCTGTGCAGCCGCGCCGCCGACGGCGTCAACAACGCCACCGCCTGGGTCAACGTGCTGTCCATCTACGCGCACATGAACCTGCCGTCGCGCGGCATGTGGTCGGCATCGAAGGCCGCCGCCTTGTCGCTGACGCAATGCCTGCGCGCGGAAATGCGCGGCGCCGGCGTGCGGGTGGTGAACGTGTTTCCCGGCCCCGTCGACCACGAATGGGAACAGCGCACGCCGCCGCCGCGCGTCGCCCCCGCCGCCATCGCCGCCGCCATCGTGCGCGCGCTGAAGGACGGCGTGGAAGACGTGTATGTGGGCGACGTGGCGCAGGAATTCCGAGCACGCCTGGCCGACAACCCCAAGGGGCTGGAACGCGAGCTGGGCGCCTGACCGCGCCCGCCACGCCACTGCCCAAGACAACACCCCAGATTCCCTCCGGCGCATCGCGCAAGCGACGCGCCCCCCCCAGGAGCCGCAGCATGAGCCAGAACATTCTTGCCCAATTCATGACGGAACTTGTCACCGGCCGCATCGGCCTGGTGGACTTGACCGAGACGCTGACGCCGGAATTTCCCACCATCGTCCTGCCGCCGGAATTCGGCCAGGCGTGGCCGTTCCGCATGGAAGAAATCTCGCGCTATGACGAGCGCGGCCCGGCTTGGTACTGGAACAATTTTTCGTGTTCCGAGCACACCGGCACGCACTTCGACGCGCCCGCCCACTGGGTATCGGGCAAGGACCAGCCCGACAACACGGTCGACACGATTCCCATCGACGCCTTCATCGCCAGCGCGTGCGTGATCGACTGTTCCGCCGAGGCCCGCGACAACCCCGACTTTCTGCTGACCATCGACTTCGTCAAGGCCTGGGAGGAAAAGCACGGCCGCATCCCCGCGCGGTCGTGGGTGCTGATGCGCACCGATTGGTCCAAGCGCGCCAAGCCCGTTGAATACCTGAATATGCAGGAAGACGGCGCCCACTCGCCCGGCCCGGACGCCGACGTGGTGCCGTGGCTGATCAAGGAACGCGATGTGCATGGCTTCGGCACGGAATCGGTGGGCACCGACGCCGGCCAGGCCCACCACCTGAACCCGCCCTACCCCTGCCACTACTACATGCACGGCAATAACCGCTACGGCTTGCAGTGCCTGACCAACCTGGACCAGTTGCCGCCCACCGGCGCCGTGATTTTCTCGGCCCCGCTGAAGATCCGCAGCGGCTCGGGCAGCCCGCTGCGCGTGCTGGCGCTGGCGCCCCGCGCCTGAGCCCCGCCGGACTCGGCCTATACGGCAACCCAACCAAGGACACGCATGACACAACAACACGTAGCGCTGGTCACCGGCGGCAGCGCCGGCATAGGCGCCGAGATCTGCCGCAGCATGCTGGACGCCGGCTATGAAGTGATTTCAATGGCGCGCCGCGCGGCGGACTTTACCCACCCGCGCCTGCACAACATGCAGGTGGACCTGCTGGATGCGGACGCCACCGCGCAGGCCGGCCAGGAGGCCGCGTCCCGCTTTCCGATCAGCCACGTTATCCACAACGCGGGCGTCATCTGGCCGAATCTGCTGCCCCAGGTAACGCAGGAAGAACTGCACGGCCTGACGCAGATTCACCTGGGCGCCGCGATCAGCCTGGTGCAGGCGGCGCTGCCCGGCATGCAGGAACGCCATTTCGGCCGCATCGTGATGATGTCGTCGCGCGGCGCATTGGGCCTGCCCACGCGCACCGCCTATTCGGCCACCAAGGCCGGCATGGTGGGCATGGCGCGCACCTGGTCGCTGGAACTGGCGCCCCATGGCATCACGGTGAACGTGGTGGCCCCCGGCCCGATCCAGACGGACATGTTCTACGAAGTGATCGAACCCGGCAGCGAACGGGAAAAGCAGCTGGCCAACGGCATTCCGGTCAAGCGCCTGGGCCGCTCCGACGACGTGGCGCGCGCGGTGATGTTCTTTGCCGACCCCGCCAACAGCTTCGTCACCGGCCAGACGCTGTTCGTCTGCGGCGGCGCCAGCGTCAGTTCCATCACCATCTAGTGGACGTTGCGCCATGCATGCTTCGGGTTTTGACGGATAGGTAAGCACCAAGAGCCCGTCTACAGTGCTGATCCTTGCAGGTTAGAAATTTTAAGCAACAAGTAATTCTCGCGATTCCCAAGATTTTCGCTGTTCCCGTTTTCTCCGCTTTTCAGCTGCACCCCCACCCTGCTCCCTATCCGGAGGTTTTGCCATGCTGTCGAAGAAACTCCCCCTGGCCGCGGCCGCCGCCGTTGCCGCCCTGTTCGCCCTGCCCGCGTTGGCGCAAATGAAAGTGGGCGTCGTCACGTCTTCCACCGGCCCGACCGCACTGGTCGGCATTCCGCAGAAGAACACCGTGCCGCTGCTGCCCAAGAAAATCGGCGACCTGACCGTGGAATATGTCTCGCTGGACGACGCCAGCGATTCCACCAACTCGGTGACGGCGTTCAAGAAGCTGATTTCGGAACAGAACGTGGACGCGTTGATCGGCCCGTCGGGTTCGCCCAACGCCATGGGCGTGATCCAGTTCGCCGCCGAGGCCGGCGTGCCGATGCTGGCGCCGGTGGGCACGGCGGCCGTGGTGCTGCCCATGAACGAGCAGAAGAAGTGGGTGTTCAAGACCACGCAGAACGACGACATCATCGCGCGCGCGCTGGTCGACCACATGGCCAAGACCGGCATCAAGACGGTGGGCTTCATCGGCCTGAACGATCCGTATGGCGAGAATTGGTACAAGGTCTTCTCGGGCCTGGCCACCGAGAAAGGCATCAAGATCATTGCGAACGAGCGCTATCTGCGCTTTGACAGCTCGGTCACGGGCCAAGCCTTGAAGATCCTGGCCGCCAAGCCGGACGCCGTGCTGGTGGCCGCCCCCGGCGCCGCCAGCGTGCTGCCGCAGACGACGCTGTTCGATCAGGGCTACAAGGGCAAGTTCTACCAGACCCACGGCGCGGCGCTACCCGACTTCCTGAAACTGGGCGGCAAGAAGGTCGAAGGCACGGTGCTGGCCGCCAGCCTGATGCTGGTGCTGCCGGAAATGCCGGACAGCAACCCGTCCAAGAAAGTCGCCACCGACTACATCGCCGCGTACGAAAAGCTGAACGGTTCCAAGCCCGCCACCTTCGGCGCCAACGTCTACGACGCCGGGCTGCTGCTGGAAAAGGCCGTGCCGATTGCCGAGAAGGCCGGCAAGCCGGGCACCAAGGAATTCCGCAGCGCCTTGCGCGACGCGCTGGAACAGACCAAGGAGCTGGTGGGCACGCAAGGCGTCTACAACATGAGCGCCGCCGACCACAGCGGTTTCGATGATCGCGGCCGCGAGCTCATCACCGTCAAGGACGGCAACTGGACGCTGGTGAAGTAACGGCTTGGACCTTTTCGCATGAATGCTCAGATCGCCTTGATACTCGGGCAGGACGGCATCACCAACGGCGCGATTTATGCGTTGTTGGCGTTGTCGATCCTGCTGGTCTTTACCGTTACCCGCGTGCTGTTCATCCCCCAGGGCGAGTTCGTCGCCTTCGGCGCGCTGACCATGGCGGCCATCCAGGCCGGCAAGCCCGTGCTGCTGGTGTGGCTGCTGCTGGCCTTCGCGCTGGCTGAAGCCGTGGCCGACCTGATGGCGCGGGCCAAGCGCCCGGGCCGCTCGCGCGGGCTTTGGCGCATCGCGGCCAAGGCGATCTACCCGCTGATCCTGGCGGGGCTGTTGTACCAACTGCCGCTGGCGCAGCTGCCGATGGCCGTGCAGGCGTTGTTGACGCTGCTGCTGGTGGTGCCGATGGGGCCGCAGCTGTATCGGCTGTTCTATCAGCCGATCGCCTCGGCGTCCACGCTGGTGCTGCTGATCGTGTCCATTGCCGTGCACCTGGCGCTGGTGGGCCTGGGCCTGCTGGCGTTCGGCGCCGAGGGCGCGCGCACCGCGCCTTTTTCCGACGCCAGCCTGGCGCTGGGTCCCATCAACGTCAACAGCCAGGCGCTTTGGGTGGTGGCGGTGTCGGCCGTGCTGATCGTGGTGCTGTACCAGTTCTTTGAACGCTCGATGTACGGCAAGGCGCTGCGCGCCGCGGCGTTCAACCGGCTGGGCGCGCGGCTGATGGGCATTTCGCCCATCTTCGCCGGGCGCGCCACGTTTTTTCTTGCCGCGTTGATCGGCACGGTGTCGGGCATACTCATCGCCCCCATCACCACCATGTATTTCGATTCGGGCTTCATGGTCAGCCTGAAGGGCTTCGTGGGCGCCATCATCGGCGGCCTGGTCAGCTACCCCTTGGCGGCGGCCGGCGCGGTGCTGGTCGGGCTGATCGAAGCGTTCTCGTCGTTCTGGGCCAGCGCGTACAAGGAAATCATCGTGTTCACGCTGATCATTCCCGTGCTGCTCTGGCGCTCGTTGAAAAGCCATCACGTCGAGGAAGAAGACGAATGAACCCCCGCATCATCCTCGTCGCGTTTCTGGCGCTGCTGGCGCTGGGGCCGCTGGCCCTGCCGCCGTTCTATATCACGCTGCTGAACTACATCGGCCTGTACGCGCTGGTAGCGCTGGGCCTGGTGCTGCTGACCGGCGTGGGCGGCCTGACCAGCTTCGGCCAGGCGGCCTTCGTGGGCGTGGGCGCCTACACCACGGCGCTGCTGACCACCCGCGCCGACACGCTGCCGTCGTGGCTGGCCTGGCTGGGCGCATCGCCCTGGTTGACGCTGCTGGCCGGCTTGTTGCTGACGCTGGTCATCGCCTACCTGCTAGGCGCGATCACGCTGAAGCTGTCGGGCCACTTTCTGCCGCTGGGCACCATCGCCTGGGGCCTGTCGCTGTACTTTGCGTTCGGCTCGGTGGAAGGGTTGGGCGGCCATACCGGCATCCCTGACATCCCGGCCATCAACCTGTTCGGCTGGCCGCTGCACGACGGCGGCAGCATCTACTACCTGATCTGGGCGTTTCTGATGGTGGCCGTCTGGTCCACGCAGAACCTGCTGGATTCGCGCGAAGGCCGCGCCATCCGCGCGCTCAAGGGCGGCCGCGTGATGGCCGAATCCATGGGCGTGAACACGGCGCGCTCGCGCATGGTGATCTTCATCATCGCGGCGTTGCAGGCCTGCGCGTCCGGCTGGCTGTACGCGCACATGCAGCGCTTTGTGAACCCGAATCCGTTCGGCCTGCAAATGGGTATCGAATACCTGTTCATGACGGTGATTGGCGGCGCGGGCCAGGTCTGGGGCGCGCTGGTGGGCGCCGGCGTGTTTACGGTGGCCAAGCAATGGTTGCAAGACTGGTTGCCCAAGGTGTTGGGGCAGACGGGCAACTTTGAAGTCATCGTGTTCGGCTTCGGCATGGTGCTGTTGCTGCACCGCGCCCGCAGCGGCCTGTGGCCGGTGCTGACGCGCTGGATCCGCGTGAAGAAAGCAGTGCGCCGCGTGGACATGAACGCCGAGCCCCTGCCGCGCAAGCCCATGCCGGCGCGCGGCGAGGTGGTGTTGAAGGCGGTGGACGTGACGCGCAAGTTCGGCGGCCTGGTCGCCAACAACGCCATGAACCTGGAGATACGCGCCGGTGAGATCCTGGCGTTGATCGGCCCCAACGGCGCGGGCAAGAGCACGATGTTCAACCAGATTTCGGGCGTGGACACGCCCACCTCGGGCCAGGTCACGCTGCTGGGGCAATCGGTGGCGGGCGCCGGTGCGCGCAAGATCGCGCGCCTGGGTTTGTCTCGCACGTTCCAGCATGTGCGCCTGTTGGGCCGCATGAGCGTGCTGGAAAACGTGGCGATCGGCGCGCACCTGCGCGGCCATCGTGGCGTGCTGCCGGCCGCCTGGCGCCTGGACCGGGCCGAGGAAGCGCGCCTGCTGGCCGAGGCCGCGCGACAGGTCGAACGCGTGGGGCTGGGCAAGCACCTGCACGACGAAGCCGGATCGCTGGCCTTGGGGCAACAGCGCATTCTGGAAATCGCGCGGGCGCTGGCGTCGGACCCTTGCCTCCTGCTGCTGGACGAGCCGGCGGCGGGGCTGCGCTATCAGGAAAAATGCGAGCTGGCCGAGCTGCTGAAGAAGCTGCGCTCGGAAGGCATGGCCATCTTGCTGGTCGAGCACGACATGGACTTCGTGATGGGCTTGGTGGATCGCGTGGTGGTCATGGACTTCGGCGAAAAAATCGCCGAGGGCTTGCCGGCCGAGATCCAGCACAACCCCGCGGTGCTTGAGGCCTATCTGGGCGGAGTGGAATGATGAGCACGAATCTGCTGGAAGTGCGCGACTTGCGCGTGGCGTACGACAAGGTCGAAGCGGTCTCGGGCGTGAGCCTGACGGTGGGCGAAGGCCAGATCGTGACCGTGATCGGCCCCAACGGCGCGGGCAAGACCACCTTGCTGTCGGCCATCATGGGCGTGTTGCCCTCCACGGGCCAGATCGTGTTCGGCGGGAAGCCGCAGGAGCATGCCGAGATCGAGGAAATGGTGGCGGCCGGCATGAACCTGGTGCCCGAAAAGCGCGAGCTGTTTTCTGAAATGACGGTGCACGACAACCTGATGCTGGGCGGTTTCCACCGTTTTCGCACGGGCTTGCGCGACCAGGACAAAACGCTGGCGGAAGTTTACGAGCTGTTCCCGCGACTGAAGGAACGCCATGCGCAACTGGCGGGCACGCTGTCGGGTGGTGAACGCCAGATGCTGGCCGTGGGACGCGCGTTGATGGCCAAGCCGCGCCTGCTGATGCTGGACGAACCCAGCCTGGGGCTGGCGCCGCGCATCGTGCGTGAAGTGTTCAAGATTGTGGCGCGGCTGCGCGAGATGGGCGTGTCGATCCTGCTGATCGAACAGAACGCCCGCGCGGCGCTGCAAGTGGCCGACTACGCCTACGTGCTGGAAACGGGCGCCGTCACGCTGGAAGGGCCGGCCGCCGAGGTGGCGGTGGACCCGCGCGTGGTCGAGGTGTATCTGGGGCTGGGGCATGGCGCGTCCGCGCCTGCCGTGCCCGCCGCCCCCACGGCGGTCTAGGCCACGCCGCGCCGCCGATCCCGCCGGTACAGCGCATAGCCCACCGGCCACATCGCCGCGACCATGAAGGTTGCCATGGGGTTGGTCAGCCGATAGGCGCCCACTGCCGTGGGCACGCCCGAATGCTTCAGGTGCAGCCGAAAGCGCGTGTAGCGCGCGGCCGCCATGATGAATTCGCGCGGGCGGTAGCGGAAGAATTCCAGGTGATGTTGCAGCATGTCCCAGGCCAGCAGGTACAGGCCTTGGGCGTTGTTGCTGACCGACACCGCGCCTTGGGACAAGCCGCCCGGGGTGTCGTGGTACGTGCGCACCACGCGGTTGATGAAGCGGCTGAGATAGCCCGCGCGCGCAATCGCCCACCACACCAGGCTTTCCGGCACGAAGCCGGCCACGTCTTCCGGAAAAGGATATTTGCGCAGGATGTCGGTGCGCATACAGCCGAACTTCTCGCCCTTGATGCGATAGCGGAAGTACACATCCACGGCGGTGCTGTCGAACACGTCTTGCGGATAGCGGTCGCCGACGATGCTGCCGTCGGGCCGCGCGCACAGCCCGGTCACGGCCACATAGGAATCGCGGCGCGCGGGCGGGATGGCTTCCCAGGCTTCCTTGAAGATGGCCAGTGCGTCGGGCGGCATCTCGTCGTCGCTGTCCAGGCCGACGATCATCTGGCCGTTGGCTTCGCGCACGCCCCGATTGAAGGCGGTTTTCTTGTGCTGGTTGTTCTGCCAGATGTAGCGGATGGGAAAATCCGCGCGCGTCTGCCAGTCCAGGATGGATTCGTGGGTGTTGTCGGTGGAGCCGTCGTCCACCACGACCCATTCGAAGTCCCTGAATGTCTGCCGGGAAAGCGATTCGTACACCCGGTGCAGCGTACCCGCCCGGTTGTAGGTGGGCGTTAGAACGGTGAAAAACGTTGGTGTATCGGTCATGCCTGCTATGCCCCTTTGCGATCTCCGTGCCACCGCTGCGGTCTTGGTCTGTCTGTTTTCGCCTGAAGTGTAGGGGATATGCCAACGTGAACCGATGCCACGGCATTCAAATTTGCAATCAAATCTGTCAACCCATGCGATTTTTAGGCAATATCGCGCGGCTGTGGCGCGGCGTTGGCGGATTTATCGCGATCTTTTGTCCAAGCGCTGCGGTGCGCGAGTGGCGTAAACTCGTGCGGCCAAATCCGGAACGCCTATGGAAGCTTCGACCGTCCAGCTCAATGACATTGCCTTGTTTGTAGAGGTCGCCAAGCGCAAGAGCTTCAGCATGGCCGCGCGCGCGCTGGACATGCCTACGTCCACGCTGTCGCGGCGTATCAACGAACTGGAACGCGCGATCGGCCTGCGGCTGATCAACCGCAACACCCGGCGGCTGGATCTGACCGAAGCGGGCGCCGCCTACATGCGCCGCTGCCAGGGCCTGATCGACGAGGCCCGGCTCGCGCACGAGCAGTTGCTGTCGCTGTCCGGCGGCCCGTCGGGCAACCTGCGGGTGTCGATGCCGTACAGCCTGGCGATGTGGCTGCTGCCCGAAACCATCAAGGACTTCACCGACCAGTATCCCGACGTCGAATGCGAATTTGACCTGAGCATGATGACGGCGTCCGACGCGCAAGGCACGCCGTTTGACGTGGTGCTGCGGTTTGGCCGCGATGGGGATATTTCGCCGACGACGCTGGACGTCGGCCATGGCAACGGGAACGGTAACGGCAATGGCGGCAACGCCGGCCGCCCGGTTGGCGCCGTGGTGCAGGAGCTGGTGTCCCTGGACAACTACCTGTATGCGTCCGAGCGCTACCTGCAACGCCATGGCGAACCCCGGACACCGGGCGAATTGACGCAACACCAGTGCCTGCGAACCACGATCGACGACGCGCATTCGTACTGGACGCTGCACGACGGCACGGTCAGCGAAGTGGTGCCGGTCAGCGGCCATCTGGCGGCCAACAACATGAGCATCGCGGGCACGCTTGCCGGCCTGGACCTGGCCATCACCCGCATGCCCAACTGCCTGGCGCTGGACCCGATCATCAAGCGCAACTCGCTGCGCCGCGTGCTGCCGGGCTGGTCAGTGGACCCGATCTCGATCTACGCGGTGTACCCGTCAAGCATCCAACCGGCCAAGACGCGCGCGTTCATGGATTTCATCAAGCCCAAGCTTGGCCCGGCCCCTGCATAAAAAAATCCCCGCAAGGCACGAAGCCCTGCGGGGATTTTTCAGATCCAGAACGTCGATTAGACGCGCTTGATCTTTTCCAGCATCTTGAAAACACCCTTGGGCGACTTGACGAACAAGCGCTTGAAGGCCTTGCCCAGGCAACGGCGTTCCAGGGTGTTACGACGCACGCGTTTGCGTTCAGCCATGTTGATTCTCCTGTTGAATTTGCGGAAAAAAGTCACCGCACAACCGGGGATCAGGCTGGCGGAAAAAATTCGGATAACTTGGCATTTTAGCCTGAAATTTCCTGCCGACGCCAATGGCGGGCATTTGGGGTGCATGGCGGCGCGGCGGAGACCCGTCCCTGAATTGATCCAGGCGGCATCGACCGCCTCCGCCCCCGCTCCCTCGCCCCAGGCCTACTTCGACCCCGCGGCGCCCTGCCCCGCCAGCAACGCCAAGCGTTCCCGAACCTGCTCGGCACGCGGCAGCGGGTCCACCGCGCCATAGCCCAGGGTGGACAGCGCCGCCGCCGCGTTGGCATAGCGCACGGCCTCTTCCCAGCTGTCGCCCTGGCAGCGCCGGGCCAGCAAGCTGCCGGCAAAGCAGTCGCCCGCCCCGGTGGCGTCCACGGCGTCCACGCGCAGGGCGGCCATCGGCGTGCGGGTCTTGCCGTCGTCGATGATGGAACCGTCCTTGCCCAGTTTCAGCACGACCACGCCTGCCGCGCCGCCGTCGCGGATCCAGTCCAGCGTGCGTTCGGGGTCGTCATTGCCGGTCAGGTGCTGCATGTCGTCCATGCTGGGCAAGAACAGATCGGCCTGCCGCATCGTTTCGCGCAGGATGGCGCGGGCGCGGTCCACGGGCCACAGGCGCAGGCGCAAGTTGGAATCCAGGCTGATCTGGGTGCCCGCCGCCCTGGCCCGTTGCATGGCGGCAAACACCGTGTCGCAGGCGCTGGTGCTGATTGCCATGCTGATGCCCGACACATGCAGGAAGCGGCTGCGTTCGATCAGCCCGCTGTCCAGCAGGGCCGGCGTCATCAGGCTGGCGGCCGAGCCCCGGCGCAGGTAGCTGAACGCATGGCCGTCGGGCCCGTGCTGCACGAAATACAGGCCCGTGTGGGCGTCGTCGTCGCGCTGCACGCCGGACGTGTCCACGCCTTCTGCCTGCCACAGGTCCAGGAACTGCGCGCCGAAGGCGTCGTTGCCCACCCGGGTCAGATAGGCGCAGCGCGCGCCTTGCCGGGCCGCCGCGATGGCTGCGTTGGAGGTATCGCCGCCAAAGCCTTGCAGGTATTGAAGCTGGCCCTTGTGCGTCTGGTTCAGTTCGATCAGCGGCTCGCCCAGCGCGACGATGTCGAAGTCCACGTCAGCCATGGGACGCCTCCAGGGTGCGAGTGATCTGCGCGACCAGAGCCGCCGTATCGCGCGCGGCGAAGGCGGCCTTGTCATAAAGGTTGCTGCCGATGCCGACCAAGCCGGCCCCGGCCGCGAAATACGCGCCCATGTTTTCCTGCGTGACGCCGCCCGTGGGGCAGAAGATGGTGTCGGGAAACACGGATTTCAGGGCGGCCAGGTGCTTGGGGCCGCCCGTATCCGCCGGAAAAACCTTCACCACATCCACGCCCGCGCGCCGCGCGGCCAATACTTCGGTGGGGGTAAAGGCGCCCAACAGGCACAGGGCGTCGGCGGCATGGGCCATGTCGACGATATCGGTGGCCAGGCCCGGCGACACCAGGAAATCGGCGCCGGCCACCAGCGCCTCGCGCGCCTGGGTTTCGTCCAGCACGGTGCCCACGCCCAGCAGCAGGCTGGGGCCGTGCTTGTCGCGCAGCGCGCGAACCAGGTCGGTCACGCCGGGAATCGTCCAGGTCAATTCCAGGGTGCGGCAACTGGCCGCCACCGCCACTTCGGCGGCATAGGCGGCGGTGGCGGCGTCGGTATAGCGCAGCACGGGCACGACCCGGGCCGCCAGCAAGGCGGATAGCTTGGACGCGAGGGGAGCGGATGCGGTCATGGGATTCCTCTGAGGCTGACGGTCAGGCGCCGCCGGTGGACACCGGCAACACGGCAAGTTTGGCCACGGCGGCATCGCGCAGCCGCAGCAAGGGGTCGATATAAGCGGTTTGGGGATCGTCCTGGCGCCGGAACAGCAGCGTGCTGACGCTAACGCCCGCCACTGGCCGGCCGGCCGCGTCGCACAGCGCCACGCCATAGCAGACGATACCGGCTTCATTTTCTTCGTCGTCCATGGCGTAGCCCCGGCCTCGGGCTTCCTCCAGCACGGCGCGCAGCGCCGGCAAGCTGGTGACGGTGCCCGGCATGCGCGCCGGCAGGGGCAGCCCGCGCAGCAGCTGTTCGCGGGCCGCCTCGTCCAGCGCGGCAAGATAGGCCTTGCCCACCGCGCTGGAATGCAGCGCCACGGACGCGCCCACGCGCGACACCATGCGGACGGGCCCGGGGCTTTCCAGTTTGTCGATATAGATCATTTCGTGGCCCGCCGGCACGGCCAGATGGACCGTTTCGCCGGTGGCATCGCGCAGGGCTTGCAGGTCGGGCGCCAGGGCGGCGCGCAGGTCGAACCGCGACCACGCCCGGCTGGCCAGCGATATCAGCCGCGTGCCCAGCCGATAGGCGCCGCCCGTTTCGGCCACCATGCCCTGCTCGGCCAGGGCCGCCACGATACGGTAGACGGTGGGGCGGGGATAGCCGCAAACGCGCGCCAGCGCGGCGGCCGTGGGCGGCTCTGGCGCATCGGCAACGGCTTGCAGCACGGCCATGAATTTCCCGAACGCGGCAGCGCCCGCGACCTTGGTTTCCGACAAGAACGTCCCCAGATAAGACCCATGCGCCGTCCTTGGACGGCACATGGAACGGCGTAGACCTTCAACCCAGAAATTCGAAGAAGTCCTAAGAACGCCACAGATTCGAAATGCAGGCAGCGCGGATTTCAGACGAATCTGCGATACTGTTTATTTGTACAGCTAGACCGCCTGGCGGTGTCCACAATATGGACAACCGCATCACAATATAGGCAATTATTCCATATCGCCGCGCTTGGAACCAGCGATGGGTTATCGCTCGGGCAGGCGGCTTCCTCAGGCTACGATACCGTCCATGAGCTCCCAAATCCGCATCGTTGGCGCACGCCAGAACAACCTTAAAAACCTGGACCTGACCCTCGCCACCGGCGAATTGGTCGTTGTGACCGGCGTGTCGGGGTCCGGCAAAAGTTCGCTGGCTTTCGACACCCTGTACGCCGAAGGCCAACGGCGCTACGTGGAAACCTTCTCGCCCTACGCGCGCCAGTTCCTGGACCGCATGGACAAGCCCCAGGTAGACCGCATCGAGGGCATTTTGCCCGCCATCGCCATCGATCAGACCAACCCGGTGCGCAGCTCGCGCAGCACGGTCGGCACGATGACCGAACTGAACGACCACCTGAAACTGCTGTTTGCGCGCGGCGCGCGGCTGTACTGCCGGGGCTGCGGCAAGCTGGTCCGGCGCGACACGCCCGAATCCGTCTATCACTCGCTGGCCGAACGCGCCGCCGTGGCCGGCGACCCGCGCCTGGTGGTGACCTTTCCCATTGCCGTGCCCGCCAACTTCACCGAAGACGAAGTGCGCGGCTTTCTTGAGCAGCAGGGCTACACCCGCGTGCACGCCGAGGAAACGGCGGTGCCGCGCGCCACCGTGGCCAAGCCGGCCAAAGGCGCCAAGAAGGGCAAGGCCGCCAAGGACGCCGGCGAAGAACGCCGCATCCTGCACGTTATCCAAGACCGTTTCCGCTTCGCCGGCACCGAACGCGAACGCGTGATGGAAGCGCTGGACACGGCACTGCGCATGGGCGCCGGGCACCTGGCCGTCTACGTCATGAACGCCGAGGGCGAGAACGCGGACATCTGGAAATACAGCGACCGCCTGCACTGCGCCGACTGCAACATCGAATACACCGACCCGCTGCCCAGCAGCTTCTCGTTCAATTCCCCGCTGGGCGCCTGCGAGGCGTGCCGGGGCTTTGGCCGCGTGATCGGCATCGACTTCGGCCTGGTCATCCCCGACGAAAACAAGACCCTGATGGAAGGCGCCATCAAGCCCTGGACCACGCCGTCCTACAAGGAATGCCAGGACGAGCTGCAAAAGTACGCCCCCCGCGCGGGCGTGCCGCTGGGCGTGCCCTGGAAAAGCCTTAGCGAAGAACACAAGCGCTGGGTGCTGTACGGCACGCCCGACTGGAAGGGCGGCAACGATGCCTGGAAGCACCAGTGGTACGGCGTGCAGCGCTTTTTCGACTGGCTGGAAACCAAGGCGTACAAGATGCACGTGCGCGTGCTGCTGTCCAAGTACCGCAGCTACACGCCCTGCCCCACCTGCAACGGCGCGCGCCTGAAACCGGATGCGCTGCTGTGGCGCCTGGGCACCAAGGAAGAAGCCGACACCGTGCTGCCGCCCGAAGACGGCCGCTATCAGCGCTTCATGCCGGTCGCCGCCAACTGGTCGCGCGATCAGCTGAACAACATCGGCGGCCTGTCGATCCATGACGTGATGCTGTTGCCCATCGAACGGGTACGGCGCTTCTTTGACGGGCTGTCTTTCTCGGGCGCGCTGGATGCAGCCACCGACCTCTTGATGACCGAGGTGCGCGCGCGCCTGAAGTTCCTGTGCGACGTGGGCCTGGGCTACCTGACGCTGGACCGCCAGAGCCGCACGCTGTCGGGCGGCGAAGTGCAGCGCATCAACCTGACCACCGCGCTGGGCACCTCGCTGGTGAACACGCTGTTCGTGCTGGACGAGCCGTCCATCGGCCTGCACCCGCGCGACATGCACCGCGTGGTCGAAGTCATGCATCGCTTGCGCAACGCCGGCAACACGCTGGTGGTGGTGGAACACGACCCGCAGGTCATGGTGGCGGCCGATCGCATCATCGACATCGGCCCCGGCCCCGGCGAACGCGGCGGCTACATCGTTTTTGACGGCACGCCCAAGCAACTGCGCGCGGCCGACACGCTGACGGGCAACTACCTGGGCGGACGCCAGCGCGTGGAAGCCCCGCGCCCCATGCCGGTGGCAGCCAACACGCCGCGCCTGCTGCTCGAAGGCGTCAACGCGCACAATCTGAAAAACGTGTCCGTCGAACTGCCGCTGGGCCGGCTGGTCTGCGTGACCGGCGTGTCCGGCTCGGGCAAGTCCACGCTGGTGCAAGACGTGCTGTACCCCGCGCTGCTGAAGCAAAAGGGCAAGCCGTCGGAAACGCCCGGCGCGTTCGACCGCCTGTTGGGCGCCGAGCAGATCGCCGACGTGGTCATGGTGGACCAGACGCCCATCGGCAAGACGGCGCGGTCCAACCCCGCCAGCTACGTGGGCGCCTTTGACGCCATCCGCAAGCTGTTCGCCCAGGCCCCGCTCGCGCGCGAACGCGCCTACACGGCCGGCACGTTCAGCTTCAACGGTGGCGACGGCCGCTGCCCCACCTGCGGCGGCACCGGCTTCGAACACGTCGAAATGCAGTTCCTGTCCGACGTCTACCTGCGTTGCCCCGACTGCGACGGCAAGCGATTCCGCCCCGAAGTGCTGGAAGTGCGTGTCGAACACCTGGGCAAAAGCGCGTCCATCGACGAAGTGCTGGCCATGACGGTCAGCGAAGCGCTGGACTTCTTCAAGGGCCTGCGCGACGTGCAGACCGGCCTGGCGCCGCTGGCCGACGTGGGCCTGGAATACGTGCGCCTGGGGCAACCCGTGCCCACGCTGTCCGGTGGCGAGGCGCAGCGCCTGAAGCTGGCCGGCCACCTGGCCGAAGCCGCGCGCAGCGGCATTTCCACCGCCAAGGTTGCCAAGAAGGGCAGCCTGTTCCTGTTCGACGAGCCCACCACCGGCCTGCACTTTGACGACGTGGCACGTCTGATGCGCGCGTTTCGCAAGCTGCTGGCCGCCGGCCACACGCTGCTGGTCATCGAACACAATCTAGACGTGATCCGCGCGGCCGACTGGCTGATCGACCTGGGCCCCGAAGGCGGCGACGCCGGCGGCCTGCTGATCGGCGTGGGCACCCCGCAAGACCTGATGGACAACCCCAAGTCGCATACCGGCGCGGCGCTGCGTGACTACGAAGTCAGCATCCTGCCGGCCGACGTGGTGGTCACCAGCGACATCGACGCGCAGGAAGTCGAGCAAGCCGGCCTGACCGCGCGCATCGCCGAGCCCACCGCCGTCTACAACGGCGCGGACGTGGCCACCGATGCCGCCGGCCCCGGCGCCGGCGAAGGCACGCCATTGCAGTCCGTGATGCGCGCGCGTCGCCAAGGCAACATGGCCATCGAGATCCGCAACGCGCGCGAGCACAACCTGAAGAACATCAGCGTTGAAATCCCGCACGATAAATTCACCGTGATCACCGGCGTGTCTGGCTCGGGCAAGTCAACCCTGGCGTTCGACATCCTGTTCAACGAAGGCCAGCGCCGCTATCTGGAATCGCTGAACGCCTACGCGCGCGCCATCGTGCAGCCGGCCGGCAAGCCCGACGTGGACGCCATCTTCGGCATTCCGCCCACCGTGGCCATCGAACAGCGCACCAGCCGTGGCGGGCGCAAGTCCACCGTGGCCACGATGACGGAAATCCACCATTTCCTGCGCCTGCTCTATGTGAAGCTGGGCACGCAGTACTGCCCGGATTGCAACGTGGCCGTTGAACCGCAGAACACGGACCAGATCGTGGCGCGCCTGCTGCGCGACCACAAGGGCGTGCACATCGGGCTGCTGGCCCCGCTGGTCACCGCGCGCAAGGGTTATTACACGGACCTGGCCAAGTGGGCCGGTTCGAAGGGCCATTCGCACCTGCGCGTGGATGGCGAGTTCATCCCCGTGGCCCCGTGGCCGCGCCTGGACCGCTACAAGGAACACACCATCGAACTGCCCGTGGCGGACGTGGTGGTGGACCCGGCCAACGAGGCCGACCTGCGCGCCGCCGTCAAAAGCGCGCTGGAAAACGGCCAGGGCGTGATGTCGGTGGTGTGGCCGGTGAACAAGCTGCATGAAGCGCTGAACAGCGAATTGCAGCAGCAGCACTTTTCGGTCAAGCGCGCGTGCCCGTCTTGCGGCACCAGCTTCCCGGAACCTGATCCGCGTCTGTTCTCATACAACTCCAAGCATGGCTGGTGCACGGGCTGCTACGGCACGGGCCTGCAATTGCAGGGCTTTGACGAAGAGCAGACGGGCGAGGAAACCGCCTGGAACGCCTGGTACGAAGGCGAGGCCAAGGCGTGCACGCAGTGCGACGGGCAGCGCCTGAACCGCGTGGCGCGCGCCGTGCGCTGGCGCGACAAGTCCATTGCCGAACTGGCGTCGCTGCCGGTGTCCGACGCGCACACCTTCTTTACCGGACTGGTGGCGCGTGGCCGCGAAGGCGAGATCGCCCGCGACATCCTGACCGAAATTCGCGGCCGCCTGAACTTCATGCAGGAAGTGGGCCTGAACTACCTGGCGCTGGACCGCGCCGCGCCCACGCTGTCCGGCGGCGAAGCGCAGCGCATCCGCCTGGCCGCGCAGCTCGGTTCCAACCTGCAAGGCGTTTGCTATGTGCTGGACGAACCCACCATCGGCCTGCACCCGCGCGACAACCGCATCCTGCTGGACGCGCTGGCGCGCCTGGAAGGCAACGGCAACACGCTGGTGGTGGTGGAACATGACGACGACACCATCCGCCGCGCCTCGCACGTGATCGACATCGGGCCGGGCGCGGGCATCCGTGGCGGTCGGGTCGTGGCACAAGGCACCGTGGAAGACGTCATGAACGCGCCGGAATCCATCACCGGCCGCTACCTGAAGACGCCGCTGGCGCATCCGCTGCAAGGCCGCCGTCCGGTGGAAGCGGACACGCCCATGATCGAAATCCGAGGCGCGCGCCTGCATAACCTGCGCAGCGTGGACGCCAAGATTCCGGTGGGCCGGCTGAGCGTGGTGACCGGGGTATCCGGTTCCGGCAAGTCCACGCTGGCGCGCGAAGTGCTGCTGGACAACCTGACGCAAGCCGTGTCGCAGGGCAAGGCCCCGGGCTGGGCGGGCTGCGAAAGCATCAAGGGCTGGGAAGCCATCGACCGCGTGCTGGAAGTGGACCAGACCCCCATCGGCAAGACGCCGCGCTCGTGCCCGGCCACTTATGTGGGCTTCTGGGACGACGTGCGCAAGCAGTTCGCCGACACCCGCGAAGCCCGCATGCGCGGCTGGACGGCGGCGCGCTTCTCGTTCAACACCGGCGATGGCCGCTGCCCCATCTGCGAAGGCCAGGGCATGCGCACCATCGAAATGAACTTCCTGCCCGACGTCAAAGTGCCGTGCGACGCCTGCAACGGCGCGCGCTTCAACAGCGACACGCTCAGCGTGCAGATGCGCGGCAAGAACGCCGGCGAGCTGCTGTCCATGGAAGTGGACGACGCCATCGGCTACTTTGCCGCGCACCCGAAGATCCATCGCCCGCTGCAATTGATGCAGGACGTGGGCCTGGGTTATTTGACGCTGGGCCAGCCGTCGCCCACGCTGTCGGGCGGCGAGGCCCAGCGCATCAAGCTGGTGACCGAGCTATCCAAGGCGCGCCTGACCGACGGGCTGATCAAGACCGGCCGCGCCTCGCGCATCCCGCACACGCTGTACGTGCTGGACGAGCCCACGGTGGGCCTGTCGATGGCCGACGTCGAAAAGCTCATCCACGTGCTGCATCGCCTGGTGGAAGCCGGCAATACGGTGGTCGTGATCGAGCATAATCTGGACGTCATCGCCGAAGCCGACTGGCTGCTGGACCTGGGCCCCGAAGGCGGCACGGGTGGCGGGCAGCTGGTTGCCGAAGGCTCGCCGGAACATGTGATGACCCTGGCCGACCATTCCCACACGGGACGCGTCCTGACGGAATTCCTGGCTCATCAACATCCGTAGCAAGCATGCATTGTCGTTTTGAAGACCGGCTGGCCGGTCGCGCACTGAAGTTCGAGGGCTTTTGCTCCCGGATCGAGGCACGCACCGCCGCCGAGGTCGGCCCGGCGCTGGCGGCCATCGAGGCCGCCCGGCAACAGGGCCGCTGGGTGGCCCTGTTGCTGGACTACGAATTGGGCGAATGGCTGCTGCCCGAAGCCTCGCGGGCGGCGCCGACCGGCCCTTGGACGCCTCCCCAAGACGACGGCCGCCCGCGCCTGACCGCGCTGGTGTTCGAACGCAAGGTCGACGAAGCGCCGTGGGACGCGCCCGATTCGGCAAGCGCCGATGCGGCACGCGCCGACTCCGCCATCACCCTGCCCGCCCCGCGCATGACGGAGGCCAACTACGTGCGCCAGATCAACGCCATCCGGGGCCTGATCGAAGACGGCGAGCTATACCAAGTCAACTACACCCAGCCGCTGGACGTGCAAGTCCAGGGCGATGCGGCCACGCTTTACCGGCGCATCGCCGCCCGCAACCCGGTCGCCCACGCCGCCTTTATCCAGGACGGCGCGCGCACGGTGCTGTCGTTTTCGCCCGAGCTTTTCGTACGGCGAGACGGCTCGCGGCTGACGACCCGCCCCATGAAGGGCACCGCGCCACGCCATGCCGATGCCGGGGAAGACACGCGGCTGGGGCAGGCCCTGCTGGCCAGCGAGAAAAACCGCGCCGAAAACCTGATGATCGTGGACCTGCTGCGCAACGACCTGGGTCGCCTGGCCCAGCCGGGCTCGGTCAAGGTCGACGCGTTGTTCTCGCTGGAGCGCTATCCCACCGTCTGGACCATGACGTCCACCGTGTCGGCACAGGCGCCCGACGCCACCCTGGAAGCCGTGCTGCGCGCGCTGTTCCCCTGCGGTTCGATCACCGGTGCCCCCAAGGTCGCGGCCATGCGCCGCATCCGCCAGATGGAAACCGGCCCGCGCGGCCTGTATTGCGGCAGCGTGGGCTGGCTGGCGCCGGATGGCGATTTTTCGTTGAACGTGGCGATCCGCACCCTGGTGCTGGATGACGCCGGCCAGGGCGTCTACAGCGTGGGCGGCGGCATCGTGCACGATTCGGACCCCGCCGAGGAATGGCAGGAGTGCCATTGGAAAGCCCGGATCCTGCGCGCCTGATGCCGCGCTGGAACTTCCGGCGACGGCGGTAGTAGCATAGAGCCCGGCCACACCCGCCACGACCAGGAGCGACCCATGCAACCCGAATTGATCGAGACCATCCTGGTTGATGCCGAACAGCGCGTGCCCTTGCTGGACCGCCACCTGAAGCGGCTGGAGGCGTCCTGCAAGGACCTGGGTTATGTCTGGGCCGGGCGCGCCGTTGAAGGCGACATCATGATCGCCGCTACCAGCCTGGTGACCCCGGGCGCGCATCGGCTGCGGTTGCTGGTGGCCCGCGACGGCAGCCGCCAGATCCAGACCGCCATGCTGCCGCCCCTGCCCGCCGTGCAGGAAGTGATGCTGGCGCCCGAAACGCTGCGCTCGACCGAACCGCTGCTGCGCTACAAAACCACGCACCGCCCCTGGTACACCAAGACCATCGAATGGCTGCCGGCGCATCCGCACATCTTTGACCTGCTCTATCTGAACGAACGCGGCGAACTTTGCGAAGGCAGCCGCAGCAACGTATACCTGCGCCTGGACGGCCGCTGGTATACGCCCCCGGTGGACAGTGGCTGCCTGCCCGGCGTGCAGCGCGGCGAACTGCTGGATACGGCCAACGTGCGCGAACGCGTGCTGACGCTGGCCGACCTGCATGCCGCCGACGAAATCCGGCTGTCGAACGCGCTGCGCGGCTGGTTCAACGTCACCCTGCGGGAAGCCTGACCCGCCCGTCCGGCTCGGCAAACTGCTCCACCACCACCTGCCGCAGCCACTGATTGGCGGGATCGCGATGGTTGCGCGCGTGCCAGAACACATTGATGACCGACTCCGGAATCTTCACCGGACAGGGCGCCGTCGCCAGCCCGAAGGGCGCACAGGCGCAATCGGCAAAGCGCTGCGGCACCACCGCGATCATGTCGGTGGCCTGCAACACCGGCCCCACCGCAATGAAGTGCGGCACCGTCAACCGCAAGCGGCGCTGGATGCCGGCGCGTGCGATCACCTCGTCCACCACGCCGTGCCCGGTGCCTTCTGACACGATGGCCACGTGCTCGGCGGTGCGGAATTGTTTGGCTGACACGCCCGAATGCGCCAGGGGATGGTCGCGCCGGAAAATGCACACGTAAGGCTGGCTGAACAGCTTGCGCTGGAAAAAACCGCTTTGCAGGCCGGGCAGGAAACCCATCGCCACATCGATGCGGCCGCGCTCCATTTCGTCACGCACGTCGATCGACGTGGTGCGCACCGTGCGGATGGTGACGCCCGGGGCGGCGGCGTCCAGCGCCCGCATCAGGCGTGGCAGGAAATAGGTTTCGCCCACATCGTTCACACCGATCACGAAGGCCCGTTCGCTGCTTGCGGGGTCGAACACGGCGCGCGCGTTCAGCGTGCCATGCAGCGCCGCCAGCGCGTCCGCGATGGGCTGGGCCAGCGCCTCGGCATAGGGCGTGGGCACCATGCCGCGCGACGTGCGCAGGAACAGCTCATCGCCCAGCAGCTTGCGCAGACGGGTCAGCGCGTTGCTGACGCCGGGCTGCGAGATGCCCAGGCTGTGCGCGGCGGCGGATACCCGGCCATGCCTGTGCAGTTCGTTGAAGACGACCAGCAGGTTCAGGTCCACGTCTTTCAGGTTCATGCGCTTGTCTCCACCAATATTGATTCTGGTGATGCGTTCTATTGACCAGATTCTATTTATTTATTTTTGCGCGTGGCGGAACATGGACCGATAAAAGCAGCGATAAACGCCGCGATAAAAGCCGCGACAACGACTCGGAGACAAGCCATGCCCATCGACCCGCCCTGGCCGGACGACGGTTCCCACCGCATTCCGTTCGGCGTCTACACCGACGCCGCCCTGCACCAACGCGAGCTGGAACGTTTTTTCTACCAGGCGCACTGGTGCTATGTCGGCCTGGAAGCCGAAATCCCCAACCCCGGCGACTTCAAGCGCACCGCCGTCGGCGAACGTTCCGTCATCCTGCTGCGCGACAACGACGGCCAGGTCCGCGTGGTGGAAAACGTATGCGCCCACCGTGGCGTGCAGTTCTGCCGCGAACGTTCCGGCAACCGCACCGAATTCGTCTGCCCGTATCACCAGTGGAACTACGACCTGCAAGGCAACCTGATCGGCGTGCCGTTCCGGCGCGGCGTCAAGCAGGACGGCAAGGTCAACGGCGGCATGCCGCCCGACTTCAAAACCGAGGACCATAGCCTGACCAAGCTGGCGGTGGCCTGTCGCAACGGCGTCGTATTCGCCTCGTTCGACCACGACGCCGAACCGCTCGAAGACTATCTGGGCCCGGACATCCTGCATTACTTCGACCGCGTGTTCGACGGCCGCCAGCTGCTTATCCACGGCTACAGCCGTCAGCGCATCCCCGGCAACTGGAAGCTGATGCAGGAAAACATCAAAGACCCCTACCACCCGGGCCTGCTGCACACCTGGTTCGTCACCTTTGGCCTGTGGCGCGCCGACAACCGCTCAGAACTGAAGATGGACCGCCATTTTCGCCACGCCGCCATGATTTCCACGCGCGGCCAGGGCGGCAAGGGCAGCGTAACCAGCGGCGTGTCCAGCTTCAAGGAACAGATGTCGCTGAACGATGACCGGTTCCTGGACATCGTGCCGGAGCCCTGGTGGAACGGCCCCACCGCCGTGCTGATGACGCTGTTTCCCAGCGTCATCATCCAGCAGCAGGTCAATTCGCTATCCACCCGCCACATCCAGCCCGTGGGCCACGACGCCTTCGACTTCGTCTGGACGCACTTCGGCTTTGCCGATGACACGCCCGAGATGACGCAGCGGCGGCTGCGCCAGGCAAACCTGTTTGGCCCGGCCGGCTTCGTGTCGGCCGACGACGGCGAAGTGATCGAATTTTCGCAATCGGGTTTTCAACAGAAGCCGTGGCACCGCAGCGTGGCGGAACTGGGCGGCAAGACGGCCGAGAACACCGACCACATGGTCACTGAAACGTTGATACGCGGCATGTACGCGTATTGGCGACGCGTGATGGAGGCATGACGATGCTGGACTTTCCGCTTTATTACCGGCTGACCTGCCTGTACACCGACTACGCCGCCGCGCTGGACGCAGAGCAATGGGACAAGTGGCCCGACTTTTTCCTGGAAGACTGCGTCTACAAGGTGCTGCCCCGCGAAAACCATGAACGCGGCTACCCACTGGCCACCATGGCGTTCGAAAGCCGCGGCATGCTGAAAGACCGCATTTACGGCGCCACCGAAACGATCTTCCACGACCCGTATTACCAGCGCCACGTGGTCGGAGCGCCGCGCGTGCTGTCGGTCCAGGGCGACCGCATCGAATCCGAAGCCAGCTACGCCGTCTTTCGCACCAAGCCCAATCAGCTGACCACGGTATTCAACGTGGGCCGCTACCTGGACGTGGTGCGCGACACGCCCGACGGCATGAAGTTCGAATCGCGCTTGTGCATCTTCGACAGCGAGCTGGTGCCCAATTCGCTGATCTACCCCATCTAGCCTAGCCAGGATCACCGCCATGACGATGACCACCCAATGGATACAGGCCATCGCCCATGCCGATGTGCCCGAAGACGACGTGATTGCCGTGCAGGCGGGCGACCGCGAAATTGCGCTGTACGGCGTGGACGGCCAGGTCTACGCCACGGACAACCTCTGTACGCACGGCAACGCCCGCCTGTGCGACGGCTTTTTGACCGGCCATGAAATTGAATGCCCGCTGCACCAGGGGCGTTTCGATGTGCGCGACGGCCGGGCGCTGTGTTCGCCCTTGCGCGAGAACGTGGCGACCTATCCGGTCAGGATCGAAGACGGAATGGTGTTCGTGGCGCTGTAGCGCCGCGTTCAGATCGCCATGCGCAGCGCTTCGTTGGCCGCTGCCATGCCCATGGCCGCCGTCACCGTCACCACCGAGCCGTAGCCCGCGCAGGACAAGCCTTGCGGGGCGGTCGCCTGGCCGGCGGCGCCGACATCGTCCTCGCCTTCAGTGGGGCGCGTCCACGCGTCGGGCAGAATGGCCGGCTGGTCGAACCACAGCGCATGCACGCCCATCTTGGGCACGCGCTTGAGCGCCTTGCCGTGCTGGTCGGACGCGCGCGGAAACCCGTGTTCGCGGCGCAGCTTGTTGCGCAGCTTGGACAACAAGGCGTCGTTCACCGCCGCCGACAAGTCCCCTGCCCGCAACGCCAGCGGATCGGTCTTGCCGCCCGCGCCGCCGCACAGCAGCATCGGCACGCCCAATGCGCGCGCGTGCAGGATCATTGCGATCTTGGCGGCTGCCTGGTCGGTGCAATCGATGATGACGGTGTAGGGGCCGGGCAGCACCTCGGCCACGTTCTCGGGCGACACGAAGTCATCCACCCGGGTCACGCGGCATTCGGGGTTGATCTCCAGCACCCGCTCGGCCATCGCATCCACCTTGGACTTGCCCAACGTGGACGTCAGCGCGTGCAGTTGCCGATTGACGTTGGATTCGGCGATGTGATCCAGGTCGATCAACGTCAACGCGCCCACGCCGCAACGCGCCAGCGCCTCAACCGTCCACGACCCGACGCCGCCCAAGCCGGCCACGGCCACGTGCGCGCGCTGCAAGTGCGCGGGCGCTTG